>JAEWCM010000180.1 GCA_023390635.1 Bacillota bacterium | reverse complement strand
CGTCGAGGGAAGAATCCTCAATGTCCAACGGGGTTCAGGGGGATTTGGCTATGATCCTGTTTTTTTTGTTCCTGATTTCGGCCGTACCATGGCAGAATTAGGGATGGTACAGAAAAACAAACTTAGTCATCGGGCTCAGGCGTTTCACAAGGTTATACCGATTCTCAAAGAGTTGAAGCAACGTTTTGAGAAAACTCAAACGGAAATATAAAATGGCAGATTTCCTTTGATAAAGTCAAAAAACCTTTGCTTTAAATGTAATTTGGGATAAAATTTAATGAAGAAAATATTTATCAAGTTATTCTTGACGAAAAAGTTAGGATAAGATATACTAGTCATTGTCACTGAGCGGGGCATAGCGCAGTTTGGCTAGCGCGCCTGCCTTGGGAGCAGGAGGCCGGGGGTTCAAATCCCTCTGCCCCGACCATTTTTAGTATTATCCGACTACCTTAAAACTGCGCCTGTAGCTCAGTTGGATAGAGCATCTGCCTTCTAAGCAGGTTGTCGGGAGTTCGAATCTCTCCAGGCGCACCATATTTATTTTTATGGTGGATGTGGCGAAGCGGTTAACGCACCGGATTGTGGCTCCGGCATTCGAGGGTTCAATCCCCTTCATCCACCCCATATAAAAAAGCAGACACCGGATTTGGTCCGGTGTTTTTTAGTACATAAATTTCAATTAAGCTTAAAACCAGGCATATACCGAAAAAAACTCCCTCATCATCGGGAACTTCATCGTCTAATGGTTCGTCCCATGGCAAGAGTACTACCCATCACTCTAATAGTGGCCGTGTTCACGGTGGCAGGCGGACGTAAATTCTGATGATTAAACAATCCTGTATCTTTTTTGTACATAGATTAAAACGGAGTATAATGAAAAAAAGAACAAGGGATAAAAAAGAGAAGAGGAGTGATTATTAATGCTTTCTGTGATAGCGGGTCTTATTTTGAGTACACAACTTCAGGTTCACCAGCCTCAGGTTCCAGAGATAGTCTACAGCAGAACGCCGATTGTCACTAGCTATAGAGCCTCTGCAAGTAATTATGCTGCCAATCAGAACTCTGCGCAGGCTGCTGGTGGGACGATTAAGGTAACGGCAGGAGATAGAAGGATTTCTCAATCCCTTGCTAGCAATGTCGCCAAGATTATTGATCAAACGTCACTGAGAGTTATTCAGGATTCCGTGGGTACGACTCCCGCGGAAAAGACTAATGTGGTACTTTATTCAAGTACTTCATCCTATGGCAAAGCTCTAATTTCGGCAGGTGTACCGGTGAGCCAAGTGATGATTTATGCCACGGGGACAGCGGGAATAACCATGGGCTCTGAGGTGTGGATACCCTTATACAATATTGCTAACCAAGGAGATCTGGAAAACGTACTTACCCATGAGCTGACACATGTCGCCTTTAATCAAATGGGAATTGGTGATAAGCTGCCTACATGGATTAACGAAGGAATGGCTATGAGAAATGGAACCAATGTCTATTTGCAGGTTGATCGGCGCAGTGCTCTGCTGTATATGCTGACTCAGCAGGCAGGTATATTATCAGCAGTAAAAGGAGATCAGCTGTTGCCTCTGACAGCATCAGAAGAGGACATTATGACAGCAGACTATAATGTTGAGTATGAAGATTATCTGGCAGTTCAATCTTTAATCAATAAATACGGAGTAGATAGATTTGTATCATTTTTTAATGATTTGAAAACAGAGGGGCTTGAACAGGCATTTCAGAATAGTTTTGGTGTGAGTATGAGCATCTTCCAGGACGATTTCTATCGAGGTTTGATGGGACAGTCAAAGCAACTAGCACAGTGATTTAAAGAGAACTGATCATAAGAGCATAGCATTTAGGGAATAAAAGGTTTTCTAGGGTTTTACCTAATAATAGGGTAGAACCCTTTTTATTATATCCCGTTATATTTTCGTACTGTTCTATCTATAAATGAATCAAAGAGAGATCGTAAAGGGCTGTACCCGATGATAATCCACCGGGCAAGAGGAATTTCAGTTGATAAAGGAGGCAGGGTTCCAATGAACTATAAAACAGGGATATTAGGGGGATTATTCGTTACCTCAGGGTTATTGTTACTTCTCAATAATATTTTTAACTTTGACTTTTTCAGCAGTAAATATTTATGGCCGTTATTAATCGTATTGATAGGACTGCTTTTTGAATGGGGTTATTTCCATAAAAAACGTGATCCGGGGCTGTTAGTGCCGGGAGGGATTTTGACTATTACCGGATTACTCTTCCTTTTTGAGAATTTTACCGCATGGCGCTTTTCCGGCTATACCTGGCCGGTCTATCCGTTGGCGGTGGCGATTGGTCTGTTCCAGCTTTATTGGTTTTCCGAACGTAAACGGGGTCTTTTGCTTGCTGCAGGTATTTTGACTGCTTTTTCTCTGCTCTCTTTTAGCTTGATGGAATTTGGGAGCCTTTTGGACTGGTTGAATATGAGTTTCGTATTACCTGCAGTGTTGATTTGTTTCGGAATTGGTTTATTTTTGAAGGGGACCGGGGCAAGTAAAAAACGTTAAGAGGTTAGTTGCATTTAAAGAGAAGGAAAACAGCAGTAACGGATTGCTGCTGTTTTTATATGCCCTAATTAGAATATCTGGAAGAGATAGGGGAAGACTAAAAAAGGTTCAATATAAAGCAAAATGAGTTTGAAGGGAGCCCTTGTCTTGATACTGACCATTCGCACAATTATTTTATATGTTTTCATAGTTCTTATCCTACGCCTGCTGGGGAAAAGACAAATTGCTCAGCTTCAGCCATTTGAACTGGTTATCATCTTAATGATTTCGGAATTAGCTGCCGTACCGAGTCAGGACATTGCCATTCCTCTTCTGAACGGAGTTATTCCTATCTTAGTGCTACTGGTTGTTGGTGAGGTTATTGCTTATGCTACTTTAAAAAATGAAAAAGCAAGAAATATTATCTGTGGTAAACCAACTATTGTTATCGAAAAAGGAAAAATTATGGAGAGCGAATTGGTAAGAATGCGATATAACCTGACTGACCTGCTTGAGCAGCTTAGAATCAAGAATGCTCCTAACATAGCTGACGTAGAGTATGCCATTATGGAGACAAACGGAGAGCTTAGCGTCATCCTTAAATCGGCTAAGCGACCAGTTATACCTGAAGATTTAAAATTAAAAACAAAATATGAAGGGGTTCCATACACAATTATTTCTGATGGGAAAATCCAGTATGATACTATGAGAATTGCTCAGGTAGATATGAAATGGCTGGAGAGCGAGTTGAAAAAAGCTAATATTAAAGATGCACGACAAGTTTTACTGGCAAGCTTGGACAGTGCGGGGAACCTATTTATACAAAAAAGGGAAAAGGTGAATTAACGATGCGGGCTTTTATTACGACTGGGGCTGTGGTGATTTTAGTCATTGTATTGTCGCTCAGTTCCTTCTATGTTATTAATTCAGGGACCGCCGAGATGTCAGAATATGTTTCTAAAATTACGGAGAATGTGAGCAGCGAAAATTGGGAAGGAGCCAAAAGTGAATTGGCTGCAAGCAGAGATAGCTGGAATGAAATGTATGAATGGTGGTCCGTAATTATTGATCATGGTGAGATTGAAGATATTGAATTTTCTCTCCGAAAATTGGATAAATATGTTGAAGAACAAAAAAAAGAGGATTGTCTGGAAGAACTTCAGAGTTTAAAAATGAGTATTGATTCTGTTTATTATAAAGAGAAGCCGAGTTGGAGCAACATTTTTTAAGCTTATCAAATTCTAATAAGGAATTGACAAGGAGCGTTTTTAAACGTATAATAAATTCTGCGCTTAATTTATTGGGGTGTCGCCAAGCGGTAAGGCACCAGACTCTGACTCTGGCATTCGGTGGTTCGAATCCATCCACCCCAGCCATTTGCTCGTGGAGCATAGGCGTAAAGAAAGCAGTTCTTAGGCGGAAGTGGCGGAACTGGCAGACGCACTGGATTTAGGTTCCAGCGGGTAACACCGTGGGGGTTCAAGTCCCTTCTTCCGCACCATATTTTGTCTAGACCTATCTATAGTTATCAACTTAATAATGAAAAGAAATCTCCAAAAAATTGGGGATTTTTTTATTAACTTAGATTTATTTGCGAAGAGTATAATATTACTATTTTTTTATTAAAGAACAAATAATAGAATAGACTAAAGGAGGTAAAAGAAATGATCAAGAGATTCTTATTAAGTGGTTTACTTGTCCTAGCGATTATAATAGTCGGGGGATGTGGATCAAAAAATGATTTAGATAATAGTTCAAAAAACGAAGGCAAAACAACGAACGTACCAACTAAAGAGCAGGGGAGTAAAAGTGATCTTTCGGAGGCAATAAAGTCTTCTGATAATTCAGTTACTGACATAAAAATATCCCAACCAAGTAGTGAGACTGTAAAAACAGAGATTGTTGTAAATAAAGATATCACTTCTGCCCAATCCAGTCAGTTGGTTGAAAAAGCATTAGAAGATGCCAAAGCTGAATATCCCGATAAGGAAATTTCCATTACTATTAAAGATGAACAAGGGAATATTATTGGCGGAGCTAGCGCTTTGCCAAATCAATAAAAGGGGAGAGATTCTCTCCTTTTTATTTTGAAAGAATCGATATTTAGAGATAACATATCTTGTTTCACTGAGATGCCGAATTGTTAAATGACATTGACATAAAAAGATAATCTGTTATAATACAAGAAGTAAACGCTGAAAATTGAAGGTAAAGACGTTGATAAGGAAGAGTAAAAAGTGTGTTGCCTGACAGAGAGTGGGAGTAGCTGGGACCCCATAAGTAAGCATTTTTGAAAATCACCTTGGAGTTGCAGACTGAAAGAGATTTATGATATATCCCTAGTAAGTTGAGCCGGTTTACAAGCCGTTATAAGATATTAAGGATAAATTTGGGTGGTACCGCGAACTACCTCTCGCCCCAAGCGAGAGGTAGTTTTTAATTTTTAAAGGGGTGAATTTATGAGAAATATTGTTGTTTTGGTTAAACAGGTTCCCGACATGGAAAAGGTTCAATTTGATCGGGAAAAAGGTGTGATTGATCGCAGGTCCGCAGGAGTTGAGATCAATCCCTTTGACCTCAATGCACTAGAAACAGCAGTTCAAATTGGAGAAAAAAGCGGTGCGAAAGTGACAGCCATCAGTATGGGGCCTCCAAGTGCGGAACAAGCACTGAGAGACTGTATTGCCAGAGGAGCTGATAGAGGCATTTTGGTCAGTGACCGAAAGTTCGGTGGTTCGGATACTAAAGCTACTTCTGTGATTTTGGCCAGTGCACTGAAGAAGATGGGCACATATGACTTAATTATTGCCGGGGAAAAAACAGTGGATGGAGATACCGGCCAGGTTGGCCCTCAAATTGCAGAATACTTAGGGTTACCCCATGTCAGCTATGTGAACAGTATTAAGGCGACAGACGGAGAAAGGATTGAACTCTGTTCCGAAATTTGGGAAGGGGTGTATTTGAAAAGTGTCAAACTTCCAGCCCTGATTACAGTGACTAAAGACATTAATCAACCGCGGCTACCCTCATTTAAAAGCAAAATGGCTGCCCGTAAAGCAGAAATTGAAATTTTGGATTATGAAGGATTAAAGGCCTGTTTAAGTGAGAATGAAGTGGGATTTAAAGGATCTCCCACTAAGGTTAAGAAGATTGATGTTCCTCAGGCAGTGACGAGAAAAGGGAAAATTTATCGAAACGATGATGTGGAGAAAGGCACTAACGAGATTGTTCAAGTTCTAAAAACAATGAAAGTGTTGAAGTGATGAGTATGAGTAAAGAATATTGTGGAATTCTGGTCTTAGCGGAACAGAAAAACGGTGGTATCCATAAAATCAGTTATGAATTGTTGGGAAAAGCAGTGGAGCTGGGGGAAAAACTGGGGGTCGAGGTTTACTGTGCTCTTTTGGGTCCGGAAGATCTTAATGCGAAAGAACTGATTTATCGAGGAGCGGACAAGGTATTTTATTATCAAGATGATCAGTTTGACCAGCCTGAGGAGCTAATATTCAAGCTTAACCTTGAACAGCTGATAATGGAGATCAAACCTGAGATATGCTTGATTGGTGCTACGAGTTTAGGAAGATCCATTGCTCCGCGTTTAGCTGCAGCTCTGGGCACCGGGTTGACGGCAGACTGCACTGGTTTGGAAATTGATGAGGATGGGCGATTAATCCAGATCAGACCTGCTTTCAGTGAAAATATTCTAGCTTATATTAAGACTGATACTTACCCCCAGATGGCTACGGTACGGTATAAGGAGTTTGATGAAGCAGTTAGGGATGAAAGAAGAAAAGGTCAAATTATTCATAAAGCTGTGGTAAAGCCGGAAAATGCATGGGTGAAGGTGCTTAAAGAAGTAGTGGAAAAGAATGTTTGCATCTCCGATGCCCAAGTAGTTGTCGGTGTGGGGAGAGGACTAAAAAAGGTTGAAGATTTAAAAATGATTCAGGAGTTGGCAGATGTGCTGGGTGGGACGGTCGGAGCCAGCAGGGCGGTAGTTGATGAAGGCTTAATCGGGAAAGAGTTCCAGGTTGGATATAGCGGGAATCGGGTAAAACCTCAAGTTTATATTGCCTGTGGTATTTCCGGGGCCCCTCAGCATGTGGCGGGAATGAAGGAATCGAGTGTCATTATCGCTATTAACTCTGATCCCTCAGCACCCATTTTCAACGTGGCGGATTATGGAATCGTCGATGACATGTATAAAGTGATTCCGGAATTCATTGCAAAGATAAAAGAAAATAATCAGTTTAGTTTTAAATAAGATGTGAGGAGTGATTGATATGGGAAAGGAAATGTTAGTTGAATCACCGGAGACGGTGGCGGATGCTTTAAAGAAAATTGTGGGTGAAGACTGGGCCGCTCACGATTCAAGCAAAACCCAGGGCTATTTGTATGACGAAACGGAACCTTTGCTTCGTCCGGAAGCATCTATGGATTGTGTTGTGGTCAAACCGGCGAATCCGGAAGAAATATCCCAAATTCTTCAATATGCCAACGCACGCCTCTTGCCGGTAGTCACAAGAGGTGGCGGAACCAATGTGGTGGCGGGGGCCATCCCCACTCAACCCAGCATCATATTATCCATGGAAAGAATGAATAAAGTGGTGGAACTGGATGAAAATGATTTGATGATTACGGTAGAAGCTGGGGTGACGCTGATAAAGCTAATCAAAGTGCTGAAGAAGCAAAGTAAGCTGTTTTTTCCGGTTCATCCTGGTGATGAGGGGGCTCAGATCGGAGGCATGGTAGCTACTAATGCAGGGGGAACTAAGGCAGTGAAGCATGGCATTATGCGCAATCATGTAAAAGCCTTGGAAGTAGTGTTAGCAACGGGAGAAATAGTGACCATGGGCGGAAAGCTCCTGAAGAATAATATGGGCTATGATTTACTTAATCTGATGATTGGCAGTGAAGGGACTCTGGGCATTATCACCAAAGTCACTTTAAGGCTTTATGCCAAAAGCCAGTATACCACCACTTTGCTGGTTTCTTTTAACTCATATGAAGATGCGACTGATGCAGTTCCTGCTATTTTGCAGGAAGGAATCGTGCCTCTAGCCATTGAGTATATGGACCGTGTTATTTCTGTTAAATCGGCTGAACAATTGGGAACGAAATGGCCTGCCACCAAAGGTGAGGTGGATTTGATGTTTATTATCGAAGAGTCTACGGAGGATCTTCTGTATAGCAATACGGAGAGGATTGTGGGTATTTGCGAAGAGCATAACGCGGTAGATACGATTATGGCCGAGACGGAAAAGGACCAGCGGCATCTTTTGGAGATCAGGAGCAATGCTTATGGTCCCTATAAGGATAATGTGGCAGACATTATGGACGTAGCCGTGCCTCCGTCAACTCTTCCCCAGTTTTTCCGGGACGTACAGGCGTTAGGTGAAAAACATCATAGGGAAATTGTTTCGCTGGGGCATATTGGAGACGGCAACATCCACAATTTCATTTTGGGGGATCATGGTAATCTTCCGAATAATTATGAAGAATTGAAAGAAGATGTGTTTAAAACGGCTATCAAATATGGTGGTACGATTACAGCTGAACATGGAACAGGTAAGACTAGAAAAAAACATATGCCACTTCAGTTCAGCTCGAAAGAAATAGCTGTAATGGAGGGAATTAAAAGGGTATTTGATCCTAACGGTATTCTTAATCCGGGAAATATTGTTGGGTAATTCCATGGAATTGTTATTGGAGGATGATTTTCATCCAGATATTATAAAGAAAGATCCGCACGCGGGGTGCGGATCTTTCTGCGCATAAGAACTTATTTAATTTGAGTGGATTGCCTTAATAACTTCTTGCTGCCAAACGGCGCTGCTGTTTGCGGGCCAGGATTGACAGTGTGTAGTTCAAGATGAAATACGTGAGGGCAATCATTCCAAACAGGGTAAATACTTGTGGTGTATTTCCATATTGTCCCATAATAATCATGCCTTTACCTGTAAGTTCTTCCACGCCGATGGCCCAAATAAATGAGGTATCCTTAATTACCGTAATGAATTGGGAAACCAGGGGGGGAACCATGTGGCGAAGAGCTTGAGGTAACACGATATGACGCATGATTTGTACATAGGATAAACCTTGAGAGCGTGCAGCTTCCCACTGTCCCTTGTCAATTGAATTAAGACCCCCCCGCACAATTTCAGCGATAATTGCGCTGGTGAAAATGGTCATTGCGGCAATGCCGGCATAAACGGGAGGGAGGTTAGTCAGAAAACGCATCGACAAGATAAAGAGCAAAAGAGGAATATTGCGCACAATCTCGATGTAAGTGGCAGCAATTGGGGCTAATATTTTATTTCTGGAAAAGCGAGAAATTCCAAGGAGTGTCCCAAAAATAAAACTCAATGCTATGCTGACAACAGAAATATACAAAGTTGTCAGTAGGCCTTTTGCTAAGAAACTGAGAATTTCAGGCTGAAATAAATCGCTGATCATGCCTTCACCTCCGATCTGCGTTCAAGCCATTGAGCCAGTTTGGCCAATGGGAAGCAGAGGATCAGGTAGAGAAGACCTACCACCACGTAGGTTGGACCATAATAAAGGGTTTCACTTGACCAGGAATCGGCATGGTACATTAAATCGCCACCGGCTACCATGGCCATGACGGAAGTATTCTTAATTAAATTAACACCTTGGTTGGTTAGAGGCGGTAAAACGACTCTAACAGCCTGAGGAAGAATGATGTGGCGCATCGCGGACCAATGACTGAATCCCTGAGATACGGCTGCTTCCATCTGACCGCGTGGGATCGATTGAATGCCGGCTCTTACCACTTCGGCAATATATGCCCCATGATAACCGCCTAAACCTAAGACGCCTACAGTGAATACAGGAAGCAAAAGGCCTAGGTGAGGTAATCCGTTATAGAGAAAAAATATCTGTATTACTAATGGAGTATTCTGAATTATTTCCACATAAACCCGGCTGATACCGCGCAGAAGTTTATTACTTGTGGTAGAGAAAACACCGAAAATAATACCTAAGGCAAGAGCTAGCAGCAGTGCCAACACTGCTGCTAGAATCGTGGTTTTAAAACCTTCGGCAAAAACTGACCAGTCACTAAAGAGCGCTTCCCACTTAAATTGTGCGAAGGGACCCACTATTTAATCCCCCATTTATCGATCATTTTTTGCAAATCGCCGGATGACTTCAGTGCGTTCACTTCATCATTAACTAATTTGGCAAGACCGGTATTGCTTAATTTGGTGGCAACACCATATTCTTGCGGGCTGAACCGGTCATCAAGGATGACGGTGGAATCGTCAACATAACCATTCAGGATGGCACCGTCAACAGAGAAACAGTCAACCCGTCCGGAATCAAGGGCAGATTTAATTTCCGGATAGCTGGCAAATTCGAGGAATTCCACTTTAATTCCCTGTTTGTCTGCCTCAGCCTGGAATGATTTTTTGGTGGTAGCACTTTGAGCTACACCGACTTTTTTGCCATCTAAATCTTTAATGCTTTTAATTCCTGAATCCTTTTTCACTAAGAGACCAATGCTGTCAGTAAAGTAAGAATCAGAGAAGTTGTAGCTTTTTTTTCGTTCTTCTGTAATGGTAAAGGTGCAGATATCCATATCCACGGAACCGTTGTCAAGAAGGGGACCGCGGGTTTTGGCATTTACACTGGTAAATTCGACTTTAGATTCATCACCGAGAATTTTTTTGGCGAGGGCTTTGGCCAAATCAACTTCAAAACCTTCATAAGTGTTTGAGGTGTTTTTGTAGCCGAATTTCGGGACATCGGCTTTGACGCCTACTTTCAGGATACCCCGGTCCTGAATCGCTTTCACGTCGGCGCTTACGGAACTGTCTCCATTGGAACTGGAAGGTTCACTGGAGGTGCCGCATCCGGCCAGAAGGGTAGTGCCTACGAGCAGGCCGCTGAGTAACAAAGTCATTAGTTTTTTCATCTTCTCACTCCTTCAATATATTCCCCTGATTTTTTGCTCCTACTTTAGAGGAGCTTTCTGCTTTAATAATGAGTTGAAAATACTTCTAAATTTTAGTCATTACATGGTTTAATTAGAACGGAGAATGCGGCTTAAAAATGCTTTTGTCCGATCATGAGTAGGATTGACAAAAAAGTGTTCCGGATTACCTGTTTCCAAGATCTGGCCTTCGTCCATAAATATGACCCGGTCGGCAACCTGGCGGGCGAAACCCATTTCGTGGGTGACAACAACCATGGTAATGCCTTCCTGAGCCAGCCCCACCATAACATCAAGCACCTCTTGAATCATTTCCGGATCAAGAGCTGATGTTGGCTCATCAAAGAGCATGATTTTAGGACGCATGTTCAATGCCCGGGCAATGGCAACTCTTTGCTGCTGACCGCCGGACAATTGAGGAGGATAAGCATTAGCCTTTTCCTTTAACCCGACACGTTCTAAAAAAGCTAAACCAGATTTAGAAGCTTCCTCTTTAGAAACACCCTTGAGCAATACCGGTGCCAGTGTAAGATTTTCCAACACCGTTTTATGGGGATAGAGATTAAAATTTTGGAAAACAAAGGCCACAGATTGTCTCACTTGGGCAACCTTGGCCTTGGAAGCAGTAATTTCTACTCCATCCACAGTAACTTTGCCTGAATCAGGCTTTTCCAAAAGATTCATGCATCGAATCAATGTGCTTTTTCCAGAGCCGCTCGGGCCGATGACGACCAGTTTTTCTCCGCTTTCAACCGTTAAATTGATGTCACGAAGAACGTGGTTTTGGCCGAAATACTTATTGACCCCTTCTAGCTGAATCAACTGTTCGTTCACCCTCCCTGTCTAAAATATTTGAAAAACAATGTAAATGTGGCCGTAAAGTCTGATAAAGGATCATTTACATGGCTTAAAGATAT
Organism: Bacillota bacterium; assembly: GCA_023390635.1. Classification (GTDB taxonomy): domain Bacteria; phylum Bacillota; class Desulfitobacteriia; order Desulfitobacteriales; family Desulfitobacteriaceae; genus JAEWCM01. The sequence goes on along the minus strand of JAEWCM010000180.1, from coordinate 42,294 downwards.
TATTCGCTTTATTTTGCGAAAATCCTTTTTCCACACTTTAAATCTTTAAAATGTATTATATAGTTTTTTATTCCAGATCGTCTGTATATATAACAATCGTTCGTATCAGAGGCACTAAAGTATTTTTCAATGCTTAGCAAATAAATATATCTATAATGCAAGCAGGATCTAAAAGGATTACGTTGAATGCATTTAAATGGAGAAAGCAGTAAGTATTTGTTTTTAAAATGAAATTAAATTATTTTAATAAATTTCTTTTTTTTTCTTTTTTACAGTACAATGAGTAAAGTTTCAATATATACAATTAATTAAAGATAAAGCTATGTGAAGCTAAAGATATGTATGAAGTGCTATGGTTTGTTATACACTAAATAATAGATATAGGTTTCGAAGGAGGATTCTTGGTGGCACATAAAAGGATTCTGATCTTTTCCGCTACCTTCGGGAATGGTCATCTGAGAGCGGCAGAGGCAATTATTGAAGCGATCAAGATGAAAGACCCTCAGGCAGACATTACTCATTTGGATTTTGGTCAATTTCTCAATAAAACTTTTAACACATTGATTAAGAATACTTATATTGAATTGATTAAGCATACGCCAAAATTATGGGGCCAATTCTATTATAAAACTTCGAAGATTGCTCCTGACTCAGCATTGCAGAAATTTTTAAATGGACTGGGCCGCAAAGAATTTGTCCAGTATATACGTTCGTTCCGTCCTGATTTGGTGATTTGCACTTACCCCACAGTGGCAGGAACCTTGGCTAAATTGCGGGAAAATCATGCTTTGTCCGTGCCTTTGGTTACGGTAGTGACAGATTATGCAGTGCACAGTCAGTGGATCCATAAAGGTGTAGATCTCTACATTGTAGGCTGCCAGGAAGTATATAAGGGTCTGGTGGAATGGGGTATTGAGCCGGAACGCATTCATGTTACGGGAATTCCGGTGAGTACTCGTTTCGAATATCCGATAAACAGGGCAGAGATCCAAGCTAAACTTGGATTAAGAAGTCATCTCCCCACTTTCCTGGTAATGGGCGGAACTTATGGTGTCATTGGAGGAGCTAAGTGGGTTTGTAAGCTATTGGCTGATGCTCCGGCATCCGTCCAGGTTATTGTGGTATGCGGGAGGGACGAAAAGCTTTACCGTTCATTGGATTCGGTGATGGCCGAGGGAAAAAATACAATGATTCGCTTTGGTTTTGTCAGTAATGTGGAAGAATTAATGGGAGCTTCTGATGTGATCATTACAAAGGCTGGAGGATTAACTGTAAGTGAAGCCTTGACAAAAAGACTGCCACTGGTCATTTTTAAGCCAATCCCAGGCCAGGAAGAGGAGAATGCCGCTTTCTTGGAAGGAATAGGGGCAGGTATTACGGCGAAGGATGAGGAAACGCTGGAGAGCGTTCTCATTCGCTTGATGGATAGACCTGAATTATTGAAAAAGATGAGTAAAGCAGCAGGCTTGGCTGTTCCAAGCCGGTCAGCGGAGAATGCGGTGGAATTAATGCTGCAGCTTATGGAAGACTTTGAAGAAAAAGAGATAGGGTGATATGATTGATTCCTTTATTGGTTTTAGGATTGACAGAGCTGGTCAGAGGAGCTTTGATCTTCAGTTTGATTCCTCTTTTCGGTAAAGAGGTGGGGCTTTCGGTGGGGGCCATTGGGGCCGCCATTTCTCTTCTTTATTTGTTGGACAACCTTGCCAGGCTTCCTTCCGGCTGGATTATCGACCGTTTTGGCGGAAAGTGGCTGATGGCCGGAGGAATGGTGATATCAGGAATTGGCATCGCTTTAATCTATTCTCACCAGAATGAGGGTATTTTTATTTTGGGAGGAGCTTTGTTTGGACTTGGTTTTGCACCAATCTGGCCTACGGTGATTACAGGAGTAGCGGCTAAAATGCCCTTGAGCCAGCTAAGTGAGGCATTGAGTAAAGTATTTGTGGCTTGGCTTGTTGGTACTGGAATTGGGGTTATTACCATTAATTTTTTAATTGCCAGATCTTTTGCTGTGGCCTTTATGCTTTGTGCCGCAGTCTTGATTGTTGCTATCTTGTTTAATGTTTTTGGACACTTTCCTTATGTGCAGTCGAAAGAAATTCCTCAAATGTCTTTATATTTCAAGGAACTTTGGGGAGAAATCAAATCTTTGTGGATGCTCTATCCAGGTATGTTCGTACAAAATATGTCAGTGGGAATTTTAATGCCGATACTGGCCATTTATGTTACGACGGTGTTTAATCTTCCCGCCGAGGCTTTCAGCTATCTTTTCATCGGTGCGGGGATTTTTACTGTGCTTCTTTTGATTCCGGCGGGGAAATTTGCCGATCGATTTGGTGTAAAATGGCCTTTGATCTTTGGCTTTTTAGTGGCAGCAGTCTGTCTCGCGCTCCTGCCTCTGCAGAATAAAGTAATTCCAGCCATGGCAATCGGAGCGGTGCTGGGAATTGCCTATTCCTTTATCCTCCCTGCGTGGAACGGATTGCAGGCCAGGGTGGTTTCTCCGGAGAAACGAGGAACGATGTGGGCTATTTTTATGACGGTAGAAGGGATGGGGACTGCCACAGGTTCGTTTGTAGGCGGCAAGGCTTGGGATATGTTTAGTCACCAAGCTCCTTTCTTTGTCAGTGCAATTGTGCTGACAGCTATGGCCATTTTCTATGCTATGGGTAATATTGACCGCTTGCTTAGACGTGGACAGAGTTAAAAATATTGCTCCCATTATATCCTGATCAAGCTTATTTTGAGATACCCCTGACGAGAGTTGGAAAACAGAGAGGTGAGGAAAGAGTGGAGTGGGAAACAGGTGCTCTTATCCTTGGCATTGTGCTTGGGGTGTACGCCGTTTATACTATTATCCCGGATCTTTTACTGCACAGATTAGGGCTGGGAAGCTGGAAGCGCCAGTATACTCAAGGTGTAGCGTTGACCTTTGACGACGGTCCAAATCCAAAAATTACTCCGCAAATCTTAAATGTGCTGGATCGGCATCAAGTGAAGGCTACGTTCTTTTTAGTTGGGAAAGAGGCCATGAAGAGGCCTGACTTGGTCAGGGAAATCCTGAAGCGTGGGCATCAGATTGGCATGCATTCCCAAAATCACCGCTACAGTTGGTTTGTATCGCCATGGCGGACGTGGCAGGAGTGGAATGAGTGTGCTGACACCTTGGAAAGGATCATTGGCCAAGAGGTGCAGTGGATGCGTCCTCCTTGGGGGACTTTTAATTTAGCGACCTGGTTGTGGATGAAGAGGCATGGCAAACTAGCTGTACTTTGGACAGGTGAAGGACATGATTGGCAGGTCAGACGGACTCCGGAAGAGATTGCGAAACGGATTTTCTCCAAAGCTAATGAGGGATCGATCATCGTCATGCATGATAACGGAGGAGATCCGGGAGCGCCGGAGCATACGCTCGAAGCTTTGGAACTGGTATGCGCTGGGCTGCCGGGACAAAAGAAATTGCCGTGGGTTCCGCTGTCTCTTCCGCCATGGACGAGAGGGCGCAGGATAAGCTATGTGCTGTTTGAAAAGTGGGAACATATTTTTGCCAGGCTCTACCATGTGGAGCGCATTGATGCCACCAATCTGCTCCGCCTGTCTCTGATTAGATTCAATGGTCCGGATCTTTATGACGATAACGACATACTTTTGGCCCGTAAAGGGGATATGGTAGGAGAAATCCATTTGGACAGTATTCGTTTACAGAATAAAGGGGGAGATATGCAGCGGCGGGGAATAAAAGCTTTGCGCAAAATCCTCGAATCTCTGCCTGTCTTAGCTGCTTATGTGGAGAATAATCCTAAATATAGGGATATCAAGGTATTTGTGGGTTTGACACTGATTAACAGAGGGGTTAAAGGGTTGGGCTTTAAAGTTCAGGAAGTAGAACCGTCGTTTTTTGCCAAAGGGGTGGGTTTATTACAAAAAGCGATTATGAATAACTTCAATCCGGGCCGAAAGGCTCAGGAAAAGGAAAGATTAGGAGAACAACCGAAACTGGTTTGGATCAGTCGTGACGCTCTTTTGAAGCGCTGGCTGCCTGAAAAGGATACTCTTGATTTGCCGAAAAAACTCTGATAAAATAATCCGGTATTGTAACTTCGTCTGTCTTTAATTTATTACGAAAAAGATGAGCATGATTAAAGAAAGGGGGAACATTGTTCACCCTTTTGTTCGTATCAGTTCCCTTGTTTTTCGTTTGAACTAAAGATATTTGGGTAAGAATAGAAAAGCAGACGGAGAAATATGGTAAAATATTATTATCAAGGGATTAAAGTCTAATTCAATGCTTTTAATAATAGGCTTAAATGGATATTTAAGGAGGAGCAATCAATGTCTGTCAAGGTAGAAACTGTAGAAACGAATGTTCAAGAATTAGAGGTTACGGTTGAAGCGCAAAGGTTCAGTCAGGCTGTAAACCAGGCAGCAAAAAAATTAGGTCAGAAGCTCAATATTCCTGGTTTCAGAAAAGGCAAAGCGCCTAAGCACATCGTGGAATCTTATGTGGGAACGGATGCCTTATATGAAGAGGCCATCGACAGCCTGATTAATCATGCTTACAGGGAGGCTGTCATCGAATCGGGAATTGAACCGGTTGACCGTCCAAACGTGGATTTTGTACAGGTCGAAGAAGGCAAGGATTTCATTTTTAAGGCAAAGGTAACCGTAAAGCCCGAAGTGGTATTGGGCGAATATAAAGGGTTGGATGTTGCTAAAATAGCAGCGACCGTATCCGATGAAGAAGTGGAAGCAGACCTGGTCAAAAAACAGGACCAGCATGCCCTGATGGTGACACTGGAAGAAGGCAAAGTAGAAAACGGTGATACAGCTAATATTGATTTTGAAGGTTTTGTTGACGGCGAGCCTTTCCCTGGAGGTAAAGCAGGGAACCATGATTTGGTAATTGGCTCCAATTACTTCATTCCCGGCTTTGAAGAGCAACTGGTCGGGGTTGAGGTGGGCCAGGAAGTGGATGTTAATGTGCGCTTCCCTGAAGATTATCACAGTGAAGATTTAAAAGGTAAAGAGGCTCTCTTTAAGGTAAAAGTGAATAAGATTAAACGTAAGGAGCTCTCTCCTTTAGATGATGAATTTGCAAAAGATATTAGTGAATTTGCCACATTAGAGGAATTAAAAGCAGACATCCGGAGAAAACTGCTAGATGAGGCGGAAGCGAAGGCTGCTCAGGAATATAAAAAAGCTGTGGTAGCTAAAGCTGTGGATAATGTCAGTGTTGAGGTTCCTGAGGTTATGATCGCTAACCGGGTGCAGGGAATGGTGGAAGATTTCTACCGCAATTTGGCTTATCAGGGTTTACAGCCGGATATGTATTTTGAATATACTAAGTCATCAGAGGAAGATTTGCGCGAGCAGATCCGTCCCCAGGCAGCCGAAGCGGTAAAAACAGAATTGGTGCTTGAGGCGATTGGAAAAGTGGAAGGAATTCAGGTGACTAATGAAGAATTAGATACTGAAATAGCCGCCATGTCGGAACGTTATCGTCAGCCGGCGGAAGTTATCCGTGAATCTTTAGAAGAGCAGGGTCAGATGGAACTGTTCAAGCAAAGCATGATTTCTGATAAGACTATGGAGTATTTGGCTGAGCAAAATGCCTAAGGTTGAAAAGACCAGAGATAATTTGGGAGCAAAGAGGTGAGAATATGGCTAAGTATAGCGAAGAAAAAAATCAATTAAAGTGTTCCTTTTGCGAGAAGACACAGGATCAAGTGAAGAAGCTGGTTGCTGGACCGGGGGTTTATATCTGTGACGAATGCATAGAGCTTTGCAACGAAATCATTGAAGAAGAACTGAGTGAGGATTTAGGTCTGGATATTGGAGATATTCCCAAACCTAAAGAAATCAGAGCTATATTGGATCAGTATGTGATTGGTCAGGATGAGGCAAAAAAGGCTCTTTCTGTGGCAGTGTACAATCATTATAAACGGATCAATTTAGGTATGAAAATTGATGACGTAGAGTTGCAAAAATCTAACATTGTGATGCTTGGACCTACAGGATCGGGAAAAACATTACTGGCTTCCACTTTGGCAAAGGTGCTAAATGTCCCGTTTGCCATTGCTGATGCTACCTCTCTCACCGAGGCAGGTTATGTTGGAGAAGATGTGGAGAATATTCTCCTGAAATTGATTCAGGCTGCTGATTATGATGTGGAAAGAGCCGAAAAAGGCATCGTTTATATCGACGAAATCGATAAGATTGCCCGTAAATCTGAGAATCCTTCCATTACCAGAGATGTCTCCGGTGAAGGGGTCCAACAGGCTTTGTTGAAGATCCTGGAGGGAACAGTGGCCAGCGTTCCACCGCAGGGGGGGCGCAAACATCCCCATCAGGAGTTTATTCAATTGGATACAACTAATGTGCTGTTTATTGTGGGCGGTGCATTTGATGGGATTGATAAAATTATTCAGAACCGGATTGGCAATAAGGTGATGGGTTTTGGTGCCAATGTACAGAAAAAGAATGATTTGAATATTGGAGACACTTTAAAACAGATTCTTCCAGCCGATCTGCTGAAGTTCGGTTTGATCCCTGAATTTGTTGGCCGTTTGCCGGTAATCGTCACCTTAGATGCCCTGGACGAGGCTGCTTTAATCCAGATCCTTACTGAACCTAAGAATGCTTTGATTAAGCAGTATCAGAAGCTGATGGAACTGGACGGCGTTGCCTTGGAATTCAAGGAGGAAGCATTAAAAGCGATTGCTTCTGAAGCGATTGCCCGCAATACGGGTGCCCGCGGTCTGCGGGGAATTGTGGAAGATATGATGCTTAATGTGATGTATGATCTTCCTTCCCGTAATGATGTGACCAAGTGTGTGGTGACCGGGGACGTTGTGGCCAAGAAGGAAGAGCCTTTGCTGGTGACGGCGGATAAAGGGAAAAAAGGCAAAAAAGAAGAAACGGCTTAAAAACTGTTCGCGTCGCTTAAAATCCTGCTGTAGCTTTATGTTACAGCAGGATTTTTTATTAACCTCCTGCAGAAGAAAAGAGGCTGAATAATGTTTCGATTTCCTCAACCTGGAAATACTAACTTAGAGAAGGGTGCATATAAGGTGCCTCTATATTTTAAATGTTAGTACAGGAGGGATTTCGGGGTATGAGCAATAGTTTAGGCGGCGTTTTGATGGCGGTGCAGCTGATTTTTATCGTTATCGTAGGACTATATTTCTGGGGTATGTTAAAAACCCAACAAGGAAACAAACAGGCGGTGGAAAAGGAGTCTCATAAAGAATTAGAGAAGTTGCAGAAGATGCGGCAGATTCATCTAACCACTCCGTTGGCAGAAAAAACCCGTCCGATCCATTTCGGTGAAATAGTGGGCCAACAAGAAGGCATTAAGGCGTTGCGCGCCGCCTTATGCGGGCCTCATCCGCAGCACGTCCTTCTTTATGGACCGCCTGGGGTGGGAAAGACGGCAGCCGCCCGTTTGGTTCTGGAAGAGGCTAAACAAAATACGTTGTCTCCCTTTAAAGAGCAGGCCTGCTTTACGGAAATCGACGGTGCTACTGCCCGTTTTGACGAACGGGGAATTGCCGATCCTCTGATCGGTTCTGTTCATGATCCAATCTATCAGGGAGCGGGTGCTATGGGGATGGCAGGAATCCCCCAACCCAAACCGGGTGCGGTGACTAAAGCTCATGGGGGGATTTTATTTATTGACGAAATCGGGGAGCTTCATCCCATTCAGTTTAATAAGCTTTTAAAGGTATTGGAAGACCGTAAGGTGATTCTGGAAAGTGCTTACTACAGTGCAGAAGATCCAAATATCCCTGCCCACATTCATGATATTTTTCAGAAAGGGTTGCCTGCTGATTTTCGCTTGGTCGGAGCAACCACCCGTCCTCCGGAGGACATTCCTCCTGCTATTCGTTCCCGTTGCCTGGAAATTTATTTCCGTTCCCTTTTGCCTGATGAAATCGCTGAAATCGCTCAGGGAGCAGCCAATAAAATGAATATGCCGATCCAAAAAGGGGCGGTTGAAGTGATTAAACGCTTCGCTACGAACGGGCGAGAAGCGGTCAATATGGTGCAGCTGGCTGTGGGGGTGGCGCAAACAGAGGGAAAGGCTTCGATCGACGCAGCGCTGGTGGAATGGGTTGTTAACTCAGGTCAATATACTCCTAGACCTGAGAAAAAGGTTCCCTTGGAACCTGCTGTTGGGGTAGTCAACGGTCTGGCCGTTTACGGGCCAAACATGGGAATGCTGCTGGAGTTGGAAGTAACGGCCCAGCCTGCTCTTTCCAGAACGGGAGAACTCTTGGTGACGGGCATTGTAGATGAAGAGGAGCAAGGCAGTGCAGGACGCAAAATCCGACGCAAAAGTATGGCCAGGAGCTCGGTAGAGAACGTTCTGACCGTTCTGCGCAGACAATTGGGAATCGAATCGCGTAATTATGACTTGCATGTCAACTTCCCGGGAGGTGTACCTATTGATGGGCCCTCAGCCGGGATTGCCATCGCCACCGCTGTTGTATCAGCGATTCGCAGACAAACGGTGGATAATCGTCTGGCTATGACCGGAGAACTTTCCATTAGGGGAGGAGTAAAGCCGATTGGCGGTGTTAGTGCGAAAATTGAAGCGGCACGTCAAGCCGGCTGCACTAAAGTTTTGATTCCGAGAGAAAATTGGCAGGAGCACTTTGCCGAGATGGGGGGGAAAATAAAAGTTATCCCTGTGGATGACTTGTCACAGGTGCTGGAGCAGGCCCTTGTTTCCGAACCTCTGCCCCTTGAAAAACCTGAATACCGGCCTCCCTTAGGAGAGATTCTTTCCCGGATGGACATGCGGGCAAATTTGCCTGATCAGGGTAAATCATGTTAGAATACTTTAAATACAAGATGGCACACTAACGTTTAGTGTGCCATTATTATCATAATATATTGGTCCAGATCAAGGTCTTTGGGAGGAGGTCGGAGCAGTGAACGAAGCTCAAGAAATGCCATTGTTACCTTTACGGGGTGTACTGGTTTTTCCTTATATGGTTATTCATCTGGATGTAGGTCGGGAACGCTCTATGGAAGCAGTAAAGCAGGCTATGCTGGCTAATCGTCGTATAATGCTGGCAGCACAAAAGCAGGCAGAGGTAGATAGTCCCATACCCGAGGATATTTATGAAATCGGTACAATTGCAGAGATTAAGCAGATGCTTAAACTTCCCGGAGGAACGGTGCGTATCCTGGTTGAAGGAATATCCAGAGGGAAAGTATTGGATTTTGTGGCCGAAGAACCTTATTTCCGGGTGCTGGCAGAAGAAATAAAAGAAGTTGATGGGGTGCGGACACCAGAGATCGATGCTTTGATCCGGGGGGCAATGCACCAGTTTGAAGAATACGCCAAATTAAGTAAAAAGGTGCCTCAGGAAACTTTGGGAACGGTTTTGGCTGTAGATGATCCCAGACAGTTTGCCGATATTGTATCATCACATCTCAGCTTGAAACTGGAAGACAAGCAAAGAATTCTCGAAGCCTTAGCGATCGTGGAGCGTCTGGAAACTCTGACTGAGTTGATAATGCGTGAAATTGAGGTCCTGGAATTAGAGCGGCGAATCGGTTTACGAGTGCATAAGCAGATGGAAAAGGCTCAGAAAGAATATTATCTGCGGGAACAAATCAAGGCGATACAAAAAGAGTTAGGAGAGAAAGATGAGCGGCAGGTGGAAGCCGATGAGCTCAGAAGCAAGGTCTCTGAGGCAAAGTTCTCTTCTGATGTAGAGGATAAAGCACTGAAGGAAATTGAGCGACTGGAGAAGATGCCGCCGTCTTCTGCGGAAGGAACGGTAGTAAGGACATATCTGGACTGGCTTTTAGCATTACCTTGGAATAAAATAACCAAGGATAAGAATGATCTGATGAGAGCAGAGAAAATCTTGAATGAAGATCACTATGGCTTAGATAAGATAAAGGAACGTATACTGGAATTTTTAGCCATCCGTAAACTTACGGGAAAGATGAAAAGTCCGATCATTTGTTTTGTAGGACCGCCAGGAGTAGGAAAGACCTCCTTGGCTCAATCCATAGCGAAGGCACTGAACCGGAAGTTTGTGCGAATGTCGTTGGGTGGAGTGCGGGATGAAGCGGAAATCCGCGGTCACCGTCGTACCTATATCGGGGCCCTGCCGGGGAGGATCATTCAGGGTATCCGTACCGCAGGAACCAAAAATCCGGTATTCCTTCTGGATGAGATTGATAAAATGACTTCTGATTTCAGAGGCGATCCCGCTTCCGCCATGTTGGAAGTTCTGGATCCGGAACAAAATCATACGTTTTCTGATCATTATCTGGAAGTACCATTTGATTTGTCTCAGACATTGTTTATTATGACAGCCAACAGTCTTCATAATGTGCCCCGACCTTTGCTGGACAGGATGGAGGTCATCAGTCTCAGTGGATATACCGAAACGGAAAAAGTCAATATCGCTGCCCGCTATTTCTTGCCCAAGCAGAAAAAAGCTCATGGACTGAAAGCTGATAGTTTTACCATGGAGGTAGAGGTACTGAAAAAACTGGTGCAAGGTTATACGCGTGAGTCGGGAGTAAGGGGGCTGGAACGGGAGATTGCAGCTTTATGTAGGAAGATAGCAACGCGCCTGGTCAGGAAAGAATGGCAGCCTAGAACTTTGTCTGAAGAAGACCTGAAGGATTTGCTGGGAACTCCCCGCTATCAAATTCAGAATGCTGCCTTAGTGCCGGAGATTGGAGCGGCTACAGGGTTAGCTTATACGGAAGTGGGGGGAGAGATTCTGACCATTGAGGTGTCAACTTTGCCGGGGAAAGGGCATTTGACTCTGACTGGCAAATTGGGTGAGGTCATGAAGGAATCTGCCCAGGCGGGTTGGACTTTTGTGCGTGCACATGCTCTGGAATTAGGGATTCCTGAGAACTTTTATGAGAAGACCGATTTGCATATTCACGTTCCGGAAGGTGCCATTCCGAAAGACGGCCCTTCGGCAGGGATCACGATGGTAACTGCTATGACCTCTGCATTGGCAGGGCGGGCGGTACGGGTAGACTTGGCCATGACGGGAGAAATCACCCTCCGGGGTAATGTTTTACCTATTGGGGGTGTGAAAGAGAAGACCTTGGCTGCTCACCGGGCTGGAATCAGAACTGTTATTTTGCCGGAAAAAAATCGCAAGGATATGGAAGAGATTCCTGAGGAAATCCGCAAGGAAATGGAATTCCATTTTGTCAGCCGAATTGAAGAGGTGCTGAAACTGGCGCTGTTGCCGGTCATTAATGAAAAGAGCTTGGTTGAAGAGCATCGGTCCCCTTTAGCGGGAAGTGGAAATTTGCCGGCGGAGAAGCCCCATCAAGAGGAACCTTTTGTTTCAAAGGAGTATGAAGTATGATAATTCACCACGCCGAGTATGTTGCCTCAGCCGTTTATGCCCCCCAATACCCATCGCCTGATTATCCGGAAATTGCATTGGCAGGAAGGTCCAATGTAGGAAAGTCATCTTTAATCAATCGGGTGATTAACCGGCGGAACTTGGCACGGACAGGGAACACTCCCGGGAAAACGCAGACCTTGAATTTTTATCTTATCAATCAGGGCTGGTATTTTGTTGATTTACCTGGCTATGGGTATGCTAAGGTATCGAAAGATACAAGAGCCAGCTGGGGTAAAATGATGGGGAACTATCTGGAAAAAAGGGAGAGTCTGCGAGCTGTTTTGCAGGTGGTGGATATGCGTCATGAGCCAAGCAAAGAAGATTTGGAAATGCATAACTGGCTTAGGCATTTTCAAATACCTACCTTGGTCGTGGCAACTAAGGCCGATAAAATTTCCCGTGGCCAATGGCCTAAACAACTGGCGATGATTGCAAAGACTTTAGACCTTCCTGATTGGCATCTGATTTTACCTTTTTCTGCTCAAACGGGCCAGGGAGTGGATGAGCTGCATAAGGAATTGGAGGAAATTCTCCAGTCCCCTGTTTCAGCTAATAATAGTGAACAATGTTGATTCGAATATATTCAAAAACTTTATTTTTTTAATTAGCAGAGATTGATATGAAAATCTTGACATCTACCTGATCTATGGATAAGATAAAAGTATAATAAAGCCTCTAAGGGGAGTAGCGAGCGGCTCTTTGGCCGTGGATAGCGTCGTCATAACGATTCTGTTTAGGAATCCGGCCTATCCCCAATTCTGGTTGCAAGACCTTATCCTTCATTGTAATGGATAAGGTCTTTTATTTTTTCCCCTGGTTGAAGGCTGACAAAGATACGACTTTTTCTACAGGATAATCTCTCATCAGTTGTTTTGAGATAGTCTATTCCGCCGGATTCTCTCATATTGGAAGTATGGGGTTAAGGCATAAATTCGGAGAAAACGATGAAACTAGATGATGATAGAATCCCGTAAAGAAGTGGAGAAAAAGAGGAGTGATGGGTATTGGGTGATATCGCATTATTAATTATCAGTTTGGGAATTATTTTGATTGGCGCAGAGCTTTTTACTAACAGTATTGAATGGTTAGGTTGTAAATTGAAACTCGGAGCCGGAGCGGTAGGCAGTGTTCTGGCAGCAGTGGGGACAGCTTTACCGGAGACGATGGTGCCGATTATAGCTATCATTGGCGGCGGAGGAAGTACTGCTGAACATGAAGTGGGAATAGGCGCGATTTTAGGAGCTCCCTTTATGCTTGCTACGTTGGCAATGTTCATTACCGGTTTAGCAGCACTGCTTTTTAGACGCAACAATCGTCCTTTACTTCTGGATGGCAGGGTGGTACGCCGTGACTTATCGTTCTTTTTGATTGTTTATTCAGTGGCGGTGTTGGCATCCTTTCTCCCCAACCATGGGTTAAAAATGGTAGCAGCGCTTTTTTTGGTAGGAGCTTATATGTTCTATGTATATCAAACCTTCCGGGCTAATCATGATGGTAGTACTCACCAGGATCAGCTGCCTGCCCTTTATTTGTGCCGGGTGACAAAAAGAAACGCTCATGATCCCAGTATGGGACAAATTGTTATACAAATTGTTCTGGCTCTGGTTGCGATTATTTTAGGTGCCCATGAATTTGTGGCAGGAGTGGAGTCACTGGCCATAGCGACAGGTATACCGGTTTTTGTCTTGGCTCTGATTATTACACCGATTGCGACGGAGCTCCCGGAAAAATTCAACAGTGTGATCTGGGTGCGCCGGGGTAAAGATACTTTAGCAATCGGGAATATTACGGGAGCCATGGTTTTCCAAAGCTCTATTATTCCGGCGATCGGAATCGTCCTTACATCATGGCAGCTTGACCGACTGGCTATCTTGAGCGTAGTATTGGCACTTATCTCAGCCTTGCTTCCATATCTTTCCGTGCGCAAGAAAGGAGTAGTATTTCCAGCCCATCTGTTATTGGGAGGTCTGTTCTATCTCCTATTCATTATCGGCGTGGTGGCTTGGCATTAGAACAAGGGATTCAGCAGTGAAGAGGGCATCGATCCGTCGATAGAAGGTGGGTCGATGTCCTTTTTATAAAAAATAAAAAACTTTGGTGGGAATATTAACCAATAATGCATTTTTACATATTATGGTAATGTAAAGAGCCTAATCACTTAAATGAAAGGAAGGATCGATAATGGCTTTAGGTGGAGGAACTGGATATGGCGGCAATTTCTGCGGAATTGCTATCGTCGTGGTTATCATCTTATTGTTGATCGCATTGGGTATCGTATTCTAATTCATTGAAAAGTTCAGTCAATCAAAATAATATTTCAGGAGGTAGAGATTATGTTCGGTTTTGGTAGTGGCGCTTGCTGTGGTGCTCAACCTGCACCTGTATATCCTATGCCTGCCCCCACACCTGGCGTAGGCATTGGGGCTGCAATCATCGGAATTGCTATTCTTATACTGATTGCTTTAGCAGTTATTTTCTAGATCAGAAACTCTGCAAAGGCGGCTGCAATGAAGCAGCCGCCTTTGCCGACAATACATAAAGTAATTTATCCTTTGGCATTGGGAGGAATTTCGGGCATCATGTTACCCATATCCATCATATCAGGCTGTTCCGTATATAGATCCTCATGGGCTTGATTTGGATGGGATGGTCCGTGCATATCTTCGGGGCAGCACATCTGCTTCATTTCAGCGAAGCATTGGCAATGACGCTGACAATCGGCAGCGATTTGAGACAGTACCGATTGAATTTCCGGAATTGGAATACGCTGGCATAGTTCTAGGCAGCATTGGGCCATGCGTGACTCCATTTCCATATTGCAGCTGAGGATAGGGCAAAGATCGGTCATATAACGGACATAGCTGGAACGCCAGTCTACCCAGCGGCCCCGTTGGAACGATCCATACCTTGGATCGACGCCAAGTCGGCAGAGGCACATTCCTAATTGATTAAGGTGATTGATTTTGTCCAGGATAATGGGCTTGATCAGGTTATCGAATTCCGGTTTTTCCAAGACCACACTTTGGTACAGATAAGTTGTCATGCTGGTAAGCACTGAATCCTGCCCTGCATACAGATCATATAACCACATTGCATAAGTAAAATTGGGTTCTGGGATTTCAGTAGGCATTGGTTCAGGCATTTCTCCTGTTGGGAGAAGGATTACTTGCCCCGGATAGATGCGATCCGGATGCTTCAACTGATTCAAGCGTATGATTTCATTCATATCCACTTGATAAGCTTGGGCGATCTTATAAATAGTATCGCCTGGTTGTACGACATAGCGGGCATAATCCATGCGGATTCCTCCTTTGAAACTCTTACAACACTATATTCGGGAAAAGTGCGGTATGGGAATGAATAGAACGTGGGTAATATTTCCATACGAGGTGTATGGGGGGGTAATTGAAGATATAAGGTCTAAAAGGACAAGTTAGGCGTAGATATAAAATGAGAGGGGGAAGCGATATGACAGGAGTATTGCGGGGAATTAGGACGGCTCTCTTAATTACCCTTTTTATCCTGCTGGGAGGTCTGGCATGGTCTGCCCTAAATCTGGGAGGTATAAAAATGTCTCTGTTAGTTGATGTTGGTGTAGTTATCAGCTGCCTGGCCGGAGGGTATAGAGCTGGGAAAGAGACAGGGCAATGGATGCTCGGTGGTGCGGCGGGGATAGGCTATGTAGGGATTGGAATTATCATTCTGGCATTATTTTTGCCTGTGAATGGAATTGGGGGGATGGAAGTATTGGCCGGAGGCGGAATTGTTGGAACCATCGGAGGTATTTTCAGTACACAGGGTAATAGAGGGAAAAATCGAATGTATCGTTCAAGATTTGATTCCACACACTATGATGAGCGAAAAGAAAGTTGGAAACCGCAGAAGTGGACAAAACCGGATTTAGGACAAAATTGGAGAATGGATAGGGACTCCGACTCTGTTTACGGAGGAGAGCAGCTTTACCTGGAAACAGGAAAAGCTGATTTAAAAAGTCGGGTAGTTCAGGAGGAGTCAGACGAGGATTTGTATTCTTTTCCATCTGAACAGGAAGTTAAAAAGGAAACACGGAACGAAAAGAAGCAAGAAGAGCAGACCAAAGAAAGATGGGGCAGCCATGAATTTGAAAAGGATTTGGAGAGGAAGGGCCGGAACACTCAATGGTGGGAAGAGGACATGAAAAAAACGATACACTTATAAAAATTAGATAATGAATAGGATGAATGAAGCAGGAACACACTAATTTTGTTCGGAAGTGAGGGATGCAGTGTGAATTCTGCTTTGTTTTTTATCATTTGCTTTTTATTAGGAGTATTGGCATGGAACGTTGTTTCATTAATTTTTGCTTTGATCTTAGTTAAGACTCAAGGAAGAAAATGGATCAAAAATGGCATCAATAAATTTTTGAAACGTGTGCTGAGCGATCGTTATGATGAAAACGTCGCAGAGCTGTGGAGTGCTACCCGGCGCATAAACCTGCAGAATATTTTAGAACTTAGTCTCAGGGCAGAAACAGGGGGAGTTATTGAGCGGCCTTTAGGGACCCCCAAGCATTTTAAACACTTTGACGGCCTTATGTTTATACCGGCTCAGATGCATACTTTGCCCTTAGAACCTCAGACCCCTGTGGACATGAAGATTACCTTGGGAGTTAAAGCGGAAAGGCCCTTGAAGATTGATGTTCCCCTGTTGATTGGGGGAATGGGATATGGGGTAGCTTTGAGTGAAGAAGCACGGGTTGCCTTAGCCAAGGGAGCAAAACGCTTAGGTACTGCCCTAAACTCAGGAGAAGGTCCGTTTTTGCCTGAAGAACAGAACGCGGCTGGAGCTTATATTTGGCAGATCGGGCATGGGGCATGGAGTCTTGATTCTAATGCTATCGCTAAGAGCCAGATGGTGGAAATCCATGTAGGACAAGGAGCAAGAATTGGAGGGGAAATACTTAGTCCGGATAAAATTAAAGGAAGGGCCAGGCAGTTGATGGGGATATCTCCAGTAGAATCGGCGGTGATACATGCCAGTCTGCCGGGTATAAAATCTCCTAATGATTGGAGACCGTATGTAGCTGATTTGCGTAAGCAGCTAGGAGGAAAGCCGATCGGAGTAAAGCTGATGGGGAGCCCTCAACTGGAGAAAGAGCTTGCTATAGCAATGGAAGCAGGATTCGATGTTATCAGCATTGACGGGAGTCAAGGGGGAACTTCGGGTTCTGCGCCTATATTACAAGATGATTTTGGCTGGCCTACTCTACACTCTCTCATTCAAACCCGCGACTTTCTTTTGCGTGAAGGAGTAAAAGATAAAATAAGTTTGGTGATCGGCGGCGGTTTTTTTTCTCCCGGCGAATGTTTGAAAGCTATAGCTTTAGGGGCAGATGCGGTGAGTTTGGGAACAGTTCCTCTGTATGCCTTAGTTCATGCTCAGATAGAAAAAGTGATGCCATGGGAGCCCCTCACGCAGTTGGTATATTACAATGCGGATTTTAAGAAAAAGTTAAATATCGATCAAGCTGCTCAAAATGTCTACAATGTTATAAATGCGATGGTAAAGGAAATGGAAGAAGCTTTGCGTGCATTAGGCAAAGCTTCTTTACAAGAGTTATCAGTCAATGATTTGGCTGCATTGGATGAATGGACAGCAACCATTACCGGAGTAAAAAAGTATTAGGGCTACGCTAATTTAAACTTTTTACAGGCATTCTGCAATTCATCGGCAGCGGCGGATAATTCTTCCGCTGCTGCGTTCATTTCCTGGACTGAATTCATACTTTCTTCACTGCTGGCAGCGACTTCCTGGGTTTGAGCAGAGATTTGTTCACTAATGGTTGCTACTTGAGAAACCTCCTGATTGATTTGACTGGAGCTCTCTGAGATATGACGGGTATAAGTGGAGATCTCCTGAATTTTGCTATCCACTGTCCGTGTGTTTTCTACAATTTTACTGAGAGCCTCCTGAGTTTCTCCAATGACCTGCCGCCCTTCCTGAACTACCTGTTTTTCACCGTCCATACTGGTGATAGCTTTATCTACATTGAGCTTGATATCTTGAATGATCTTTTCAATTTGAGCGCTGGAGGCAGTGGATTGTTCAGCCAGCTTTCTCACCTCATCGGCCACGACACTAAACCCTCGACCGTTTTCACCGGCCCTGGCTGCTTCAATGGCGGCATTTAAAGCGAGCAGATTGGTCTGATCTGAGATGGCCTTAATGGTTTCCACGATCAGACCGATGGAAGCTGATTTCTCCCCTAACTCTGCAATGATTTTTCCCGTCTCTTCCACGGTTTGCTGTATATGGGCTATTTGTATACTGGTTTTGCCGATAGCCAGATCTCCTTCATTAGCGCTGCTGAGACCGGCTTTGGAGGATCTGTCTACTTCATTAACACTTTGATCGATTTGGAGTATGCCGGCGGTCATTTCCTGAATTGAAGCCATGATAGACTGGACACTGTCTGATTGGGTTTGGGAACCGCGGGAAACCTGATTGATGGCTTCCGATATATGGGTGGAAGATGATGCGGTAATTTCCGAACGGGAAGAAAGAGCATGTGAGGCACCGGAAAGAACGTCCGCACTTCGACAGACTTCGGTAAGAAGCATCCGGAAATTTTCTACCATAGTATTAAGAGCTTTGTATAACTGAGCCATCTCATCCTTGGCAGTCATTGAGTAGAGAGAAGGAGTGAGATCACCGGTAGCAACGGTTTGGGCAAAATCCACCCCTTTGCGCAAAGGAAAGGAAATGAGATAAGTCACATATAATCCATAAAGTAAAATGAATAATGCCAAACACGAGCTGAGTACAATCATAAAGGTGAAATGGGTGCTCAGATCGATTCCGTTTTTAATACAGATAATCATGGCGAGGGCACCGCCCAAAGTGATAAAGGCGCATACGGAGAAGGCCATAATCAGTTTGACAGCGAGAGAGACGTTAAACCACCAGCGAACCACAGGAACATGTTTGTAAAAAAAGTGACTAAAGCGGTCAAGAAAATTATTCATGGCTAATACACTCCTTTAATAAACATCGGTCTGATTTCTGCGTAATTCTGTAATTCTAAATCTCAAAAATAGATATCCTTAGACAATAACCTGATCTATGTATATTTATGAAATCAAGTGTAAAAAAGGTTAATAATACCATGGTGCCTGTCCAGATTTATTGTATACGTTTTCTGATTACTTGTATATATTTGTATATGCAAGTTCCTGCACTGCACGGAACTTGCAGTGACTTTGACAACAATCTTTATTATGCATATAATATATTGTGTCATTATATAGTATAAACTTGATGACTGTGAGGAAAAACTGATTTAGGCTGTTCAGAGAGAAGGAGCTGAGGCTGAGACTCCTTTCGGCACGGCAGTTTTGGGTCGCACAGAAAGGGCGGGGGGGAATGAAGTACTCTCTGACGGGTAGCCCGTTACAGCTTTGAGTGTTAAAATATTTTCTTTGACCGAGATTATATTTTGAAAAAAAGGTGGTACCGCGAGTCTTTCGTCCTTTGAGAGGAAAGACTTTTTATTTTTATTTAAAAGTTTATTTTTAGCTCATTAGGGCGATAAAGAAATATTGAAAGGGGCATAAGTAATGAGCAAGGTTGAATTGGACAAAACATATGATCCTAAGCAAGTAGAAGAGAAATGGTATAGCTTCTGGGAAGAAAATGGTTTTTTCCATACCGAAGTGGAGGAGAGCAAGCCATCCTTCAGTATCGTCATGCCACCGCCAAATGTGACAGGGTCTTTGCATTTAGGACATGCGATGGACTCAACGATTCAGGATATTTTGACTCGGTATAAGCGGATGCAAGGGTTTAATACCTTATGGCTGCCGGGAACGGATCATGCAGGAATTGCCACTCAAGCTAAAGTGGAAGAGCAGCTGGCTAAAGAGGGAACGAATCGGTATGCTGTGGGCAGAGAGGCTTTCCTGGAAAGAGTGTGGGCGTGGAAAGAACAATATGGGGGAAGAATTACCAAGCAGTTAAGAAGATTGGGGGCCTCCTGCGACTGGCAAAGAGAACGGTTTACAATGGATGAGGGCTGTTCCAAGGCCGTGCGGGAAGTATTTGTCAACCTCCATGAAAAGGGTTTAATTTATCGGGGAAATTACATCGTGAATTGGTGCCCTAAATGCCATACCACGATTTCCGATATTGAAGTAGAGCATGTGGAGAAGGATGGAGCTCTTTATCATTTGGTTTATCCAATTAAAGATAGTTCTGAAACTTTAACCGTAGCCACGACCCGTCCTGAGACGATGTTAGGTGATACGGCAGTGGCTGTCCATCCTGAGGATGAACGTTATGCCCATCTGATTGGGAAGACAGTGGTTTTGCCTTTAGTGCAACGGGAAATTCCGGTGATAGCTGATGAATATGTGGATCGGGAGTTTGGCACAGGAGCGGTAAAGATTACACCTGCCCATGATCCCAACGATTTTGAAATTGGATTAAGGCACCAACTGCCCTCTGTAACCGTATTGGACAAAGAAGCTAAGATGAATGATCAGGCTGGGATTTATAAAGGATTGGACCGTTATGAGGCCAGAAAAAGAATTGCTGAGGACCTAAAGAATGCAGGGGTACTGATTAAAGTAGAGAATCGTCCTCATAAAGTTGGAGAATGCTATCGGTGTTCTACCACAATCGAGCCGATGGTCAGCAAGCAATGGTTTGTTAAGATGGGGCCTCTGGCCGAGCCCGCTTTAGAAGTCGTACGGGATGGCAGGCTGGAATTTGTACCCGAACGATTTGCTAAGATCTACACTGGATGGCTGGAGAATATTCGGGATTGGTGTATTTCCCGTCAATTATGGTGGGGCCATCGTATTCCGGTCTGGTATTGTCAAGATTGCGGAGCGGAGATTTGCGCTAAAGAAGATCCCCATATCTGTCCTAAATGCGGTTCGGCTCGCTTGGATCAAGATCCAGATGTACTGGATACCTGGTTTTCCTCTGCTTTGTGGCCTTTTTCTACGTTGGGGTGGCCGGCGGCAACTGCTGAACTGGAACAGTTTTATCCCACATCAGTGCTCGTTACCGGACGGGATATAATCTTCTTCTGGGTAGCCCGGATGATTTTCATGGGCATGGAATTTAAAAAAGAGGTGCCTTTTCACAAAGTAATGATTCATGGCTTGATTCTGGATGCCCAAGGGCGGAAAATGAGCAAGTCACTGGGAAATGGTGTCGATCCGATTGAGGTGATAGATCAATTTGGTGCGGATACGCTGCGCTTTATGCTAATCACAGGTAATACACCAGGAAATGATGTGCGCTTTCATCCGGAACGGCTGGAAGCTACCCGTAATTTTGCCAATAAGATTTGGAACGCTTCCCGATTTGTGCTGCTCAATTTGGAAGATTATGATCCTGGCTTTCAGCGCGGAGAAATTGAGCTGGCCGATCGGTGGATTCTTTCCCGGTACAGTCGGACGGTCATTGAAGTAACGGAAGCTTTGGACCGCTTTGACATGGGAGAGGCAGGCCGCCTTCTCTACGAGTTTATCTGGAATGAGTTCTGTGATTGGTATATTGAATTATCTAAAGGACGGCTTTATGACAAGGAAAATATGGCAGGACGGCGGACAGCTCAGTCGGTTCTCTTGGAAGTTCTGGAAGGGACCATGCGCCTGCTCCATCCCTATATGCCCTTCCTGACGGAGGAAATATGGCAGCACTTGCCCGGTCATGGCAGGACACTGATGTTGGAATCCTGGCCTCAGGCAAATGAACTGGCCAGGTATCAGGATGAAGATACGGAACAAGTGATGACGATGCTGATGGAAATTATCAAGGGTGTTCGTAATATTCGGGCAGAAATGAATGTGGCTCCCGGCAAAAAAGCAGAGATTATTGTGGTCGCCCAGGAAGAAGAGATTCGTGAGCGGGTAACAAAAGGGAGGGCGGCAATTCTCAGCTTGGCTGGGGGAGCCCACCTGGATATACGGTCTGATTTGAAAGAAAAGCCGACTCAAGCCGCAGCCTTGGTTCTGGAAGGGTTAGAAATCTATGTACCTCTGAAAGGACTGCTGGATCTGGAAAAAGAATTTGCCCGGATTGATAAAGAATTAGTCCAATTGGAGCAGGAAAAAAATCGCTTAGAGGGAAAACTAAATAATCCTGGGTTTACAGCTAAAGCACCGGCTCAAGTTGTGGAGAAGGAGCGGGAGAAGCTGGCTGCTGTTGAACAGCGTCTGATCGGCTTAGAAAATCGCCGGCAGGAATTGGAGGCGTAGTAAAGTTTGGGCCGAAAGTCTGTGAGAAGGTGAGGAAGACGATGGGAGAAAAACTTGGAATACCGATTGAGGAGCGTTACGAGGCAGCGCTGGACTATCTGAAGAATCTTACCAAATTTGGCATTAATTTAGGGTTAGGAAGAATACAAGAGCTGCTCAAACGGTTAGGTAATCCAGAAAACCGTCTGCAAGTCATTCACGTCGGAGGGACTAATGGAAAGGGCTCCACAAGTATGATGACAGCAGAAATCCTGCGGGAAGCGGGATACAAAGTGGGTGTATTTACATCTCCTCACCTTCATGACTATCGGGAACGTATCGTGATTAATGGCCGTATGATTTCCAAAGAAAAGTTGGTAGAGATTCTTGATAAGATCCGCCCGGTCTTGGATCAATTAGTGGCTGGGGGAATTGAGCACCCTACAGAATTTGAAGTGAGTACGGCGATAGCCTTTGCCTATTTTGATGCGGAGAAGGTTGACTATGCCCTGATTGAGGTGGGTTTGGGAGGGGAAATCGACTCAACTAATGTAGTAAGTCCCCTTATTTCTGTCATCACCAATGTGGGTATGGACCATATGGATTATTTGGGTAATACCGTTGAGGAAATCGCTAAAATAAAAGCAGGAATTATTAAATCCGGGTCGGTAGCTGTTACTGCTGCAGACAGACCGGAAGTGCTGAAAATTTTAGAGAAGAAAGCGAAAGATTTAGGAATTAAGCTTTGGAAGATTGGTGAAGATGTGCAATGGGAGAGCCTGTGGAGCGGAGAACTGGGTCAGGAGATTAATATCACAGGTCTTCATGGTTACTATCCGGGAATACGGTTAAATTTAGCAGGAGGCTATCAGATCAAAAATGCGGCAACGGCTCTCGCTATTTGTGAAATACTAAAGGTAGATTATGATGCGGAAATCCCGAGGGAGGCCATTTATGCCGGATTTAATAAAGTACAATGGCCAGGCAGGCTGGAATTGATCAGCCGTAAGCCTAAAATCCTGCTCGATGGTGCCCACAATGTGGATGGAGCAGAGGCGTTGGCTCAGGCACTTGGCAATTATTCACGCAAGCGATTAATTCTTTGCTTGGGAATGCTGGCTGATAAAGAGCGTGAGAAGGTTGTTAATATTCTGGCACCTTTGGCAGATGAAGTGATTGTGACCAGGCCCAATTCGCCGCGGGCGGGAGACTGGAGACACTTAGAAAAGCTTGTAAGGACTTTCGTCAGTCAGGTGTCTGTCATTGATGACCCAAAGGAGGCAGTAATAAAGGGTATGGAAGGGCTGGAGAAGGAAGACTTGCTGTGTGTTACCGGCTCCCTCTACATGATTGCCGATGCCCGCCAGGCTCTTTTAGATAAATTGAAAAGGACAACCATTTGATTACGACATATCTTGAAAAATATAGGAACTTTCTGGGCTGGGATAGAAAAAATGCAAATTTATTGTAAAAAAATTAACATAAACTTAACATGGTTTTGGACTGAATTTGTTAAAATAATAAAGGTGCCTTAACAGTGAGAGGGACTAATTTACGATAGGTTGGAGGCCAAAAGCGTGATTAAGCTGCCTAAAAAAGAAGATAGGTTTTATGTTCTTTTTAATCAAAGCACTGAATTGGTCTGTCAAACAGTTAAGAAATTAGAAGAATTAATGCAGCAAAATTCAGTCTCCCAAGAAGATAATGACTACATGCATCGGCTGGAGCATGAAGCAGACGATGTGACGACTTCAATTATGGAACACCTGAACGCTACGTTCATTACTCCTTTGGATCGAGAGGATATCTGCACATTGGCTCAAGGCCTGGATGATATTGTCGATTATGCAGAGGGAACCATTGAACGGATGCAGCTTTATCGCACGAACAAGCCTTCTCTGGGCGCTCATGAACTGTCACATCTGGTCTACGAGGCGGCAATGCAAATTCAAAGAGCTTTTTTAAATCTAAATAATATTAAATTTAAAAAAGCGGAGATTATTAAGGCCACAGAAGAAATCTACAAGTTGGAAAGCGCGGGAGACCGGATTTACCGGCAGGAAGTGGCCCGTCTGTTTGAATATGAAAAAGACCCTGTAGAAATTATCAAGTGGAAGGAAATATTAGAACATATCGAGACAGCCTTGGATCATTGTGAAGACATCGCCGACTTGCTCAAAGGTGTGGTATTAAAATATGAGTAGCAGTGTCGGTGTGATGTTGATCCTGATTATTTTTCTGGCGTTAGCCTTCGATTACATTAATGGATTTCATGATACGGCCAATGCGATTGCAACAAGTGTTTCTACCAGAGCACTTACTCCTAAAAGAGCGGTAATGTTGGCTGCAGTTTGCAATTTACTAGGAGCCCTCACTAGTGCGGGAGTAGCGGAAACTGTCGCTAAAAATATTGTACTCCCTGAGGTGGCCACTCAAGAAGTGGTCATTGCCGCCTTAATGGGGGCGATTGTCTGGAACTTACTCACATGGTATTTTAGTATACCTAGCAGCTCCTCCCATGCCATTGTAGGCGGATTGATCGGTGCAGCAGTTGTTAAGGCGGGATTCTCAGCTCTTCATGGTGGCGGAGTGGCTAAAATTGTAGTAGGTCTTATAACATCACCTTTAATTGGGATTTTTTTAGGTTACGTTATTATGAAGATACTTTTTTTTCTTTTCCGGAAAGTCACTCCCTCTAAGATTAACCATGGTTTTCGGAGGATGCAGATTTTCTCTGCAGCACTCCTGGCGTTTAATCATGGTTCGAATGATGCGCAAAAATCGATGGGCATTATTACGATGGCTTTGGTAGCGGCGAATCTTCAGTCTTCTGCTGATTTAACACCTCATGTTTGGGTCAAGTTTGCCTGCGCTTTGGCCATGGCATGTGGAACAGCTGCCGGAGGATGGAAGATTATTCGCACCATGGGGGGGAAGATTTTCAAATTAGAACCAATCAACGGTTTTGCGGCTGATCTTTCTTCATCCATTGTCATCTGGACAGCGACTGCCTTACCTGGGTTGCATCTTCCTGTTTCCACCACTCATGTGGTCTCGGGGTCTATTATGGGAGTTGGAAGTGCCAAACGGGTTTCTGCCGTGCGCTGGGGAGTGGCTCAACAGATGCTGATTGCCTGGGTCGTAACTATTCCGACGACAGCTCTGATGTCCGGTCTGTTTTATTTGCTGGTGACTCTCGTTTTATAATATTTCACAAATTCGACGATTTGAATTATATTTCGTAGCGTGGAGAAGGTCTATTACAGGCGGTTTTTTCATATCTTTGTATCGAGGGTTGTCCCTTCTATTTAGGAAAGTGCAGAGGGGGAGCAAGGGATATGAAGTGGAAATTACCGCATATTTTGATTTTGGGAGTAGGGCTGCTCTTGCTGAGTGCAGGGATCTGGAGGGTAGGGCAATCCTATATTTACTTGCTCCACGGTGGGCAGTTGGCTGCTAAAAAGAATACAAACAGCGATCTCTCCGGTGAAAAGGATTCGGTGTTGCTTTTACCTGAAATTCAGTTTTGGACAGCACAGACAGGAGTTTTCAAAAACGAAGCCAATGCTGATAAGGAAAGAAGCAGGCTGAATCTTTTAGGTTTTAAAGCAGAATTTTTTTCCGCTTCTCCTTGGGCTGTCGGCATAGGTATGGCGGAGTCTGAGGCGGAGTTAAAGGTTTTGCGTGATCAATTGACTGATAGTGGGATTAATACTGTGTCTAAAAAGATTGTGATTCAGGAAAAAGAATTTAAAATTTCTGGTCATGAGACAAAAAACATGTCTGAAATTCTGAAAAATGTTAATAATTTAATTAGAAGCGATAACTCAGAGAACAGCTTGAATCCAGAAACATTGATTTCTTCTGTTCAATATGAAGAATTAGATCGAATTAAAGCCGATCTTAAAGCCATCTCAGAAAGCAATATTCCGATAGATAAGCTGCAATTGAAACTCCGGCTTTATTCCGATTATCAGGCATTGATCTCAAAATTATCCAAATAGAGAACGAAGAATAGCATTTTACTTAAATTTAATAAAAATCAGAATTTTTTTAACTTATTTTAAAAGTTAAAAATTGTCTTTTTACAGCTAAGTGATATAATGAGTTTAATCTAATAACTATTTAGACAAGCTATTAATGATATAAAGGATTTAAGGTCTTCAAAAGAGATTGAAATGGGGGATACGATGAAAACATTAAAGATTCCGGAAGCAACCATCATGCGTCTTTCTGTTTATTCACGCTATTTGACGGAGTTGGACCGTAAGGGTGTAATAACGATTTCATCCAATGATATCGCAGAAGGAGTGGGAGTCAGTTCAGCTCAGGTTCGCAAGGATCTGGCCTACTTCGGTGAATTCGGCACACGCGGTGTTGGATATAATGTGAAAGATCTGCATAAACATATTATGAAGATTTTGGGTTTAAGTGTGGACTGGAATATTGCCTTAGTTGGTATAGGAAATTTAGGATTAGCTCTAGCTACCTATAAGGGATTTCGGGAAAGAGGTTTTCTGATCAACAGCATCTTTGATGTCGATCCTCAGAAGATAGGAACTGTTGTCAATGGGGTGGAAGTGATGCCGGTGGAGCGGCTGAAAGAAGTAGCGAAAAAGAACCAAGCCCATATTGGAGTGATTGCCGTACCTTCCGCTGAAGCCCAGGAAATTGCCGATCAACTTGTGGAGGCAGGAGTATCAGCCATTTTGAACTTTGCCCCTGGCGTTCTCAATGTTCCGCCGGAGATAGAATTACGTAATGTGGATTTGGCTGTGAATTTGGAAGTACTCACTTTTAATGTGTCTACTCAGCATTAATAAATGGAGAGATCGGGGGCCGCATGCGAGCGGCTCTTTTTATTATTTGATCTGTTATATATTAGATATATTTTATCAAAATAGTTTTATGACAAGCCGGTATGTGTTAAAATCAATAGAAAGTATGAGTTCGTCGGCGCAGAATAGAACGCTGCAGACATAGATTATAGTTAGAGCAGGGGGAATGATGATGGATCAAATAGAGGGCAATGTGAGGCAGGAACGGAAAATTATAGCTTACGATACAACGCTGCGCGATGGTGCTCAAGGTGAAGGCATTCATTTTTCGGCAACGGATAAGCTTCTTTATATTAAAAAGATGGCTCAGTTGGGAATCCCCTATGTGGAAGCAGGATGGCCCGGCGCCAATCCCCAGGATGGAGAATTATTCAGGCAACTGCAAAATATTACCTTTCCAGCGACAAAAGTGGCGGCATTTGGCAGCACATGCCGTGTAGGGGAGAGTCCGGAGCAGAGTGCCATTTTAAGCGGCCTGCTGACATCACAGGCTCAATGCATCACGATTTTCGGTAAGTCTTGGGATCTCCATGTTCGGGAGGTTTTGCGCACCGGGCCGGACGAGAATCTGCGCCTGATTAGGGAGTCCGTAGCCTATTTAAAGAATGCCGGACGAGAAGTGATTTTTGATGCGGAGCATTTTTTTGACGGATTTGCGGAAAACCCGGACTATGCTCTTAAAGCGATTCAGGCAGCGATTGAAGGCGGTGCAGGTCAGATCATCCTTTGTGATACGAATGGCGGTTCTTTTCCGACTGATGTGGCTAGAGGAGTCAAGACGGTGATCTCTGCTTTTCCAGGGATCGAGGTAGGAATCCATGCTCATAACGATGGAGGGATGGCAGTCGCCAATAGCTTGATGGCAGTGGAAGCAGGAGCCAATCATGTGCAAGGGACGTGGAACGGATATGGGGAGCGCTGCGGGAATGCTAATTTGAGTGCGCTAATTCCTTGGCTGCAGCTAAAATTAGGTTACAAGGTTTTGGGGAAGGATGCCATATCCCAGATTACGCATATTTCCCGTTACGTGTCTGAATTAGCGAATGTTGTTTTTGAAGAACGGCAGCCTTTTGTGGGCAGGAGCGCTTTTGCTCATAAGGCAGGTATGCATGTGGATGGAGTACTCAAGAACCGGCGAACCTTTGAGCATATTGATCCTCAGGAAGTCGGCAATGAGCGGAGAATTTTGATTTCCGATCAGGCTGGAAAGGCGAATATATGGGAGAAAATGCGCCATTATTGTCCGGAAATTACGAAGGATGACCCGCGGGTGGCAGAGGCAATGAAGCTCATCAAGCTGAAAGAGAACAACGGGTTCCAGTATGAAACGGCAGAGGCCAGCTTAGGGCTGCTTTTGCAAAAGGTTTTAGGAATTGCATCTGAGCCTTTTACCATTTTGGATTACCATGTATGGAGTGATCCAGGCAGGGGTGATCTGGATTCGGTTGCGGTCGTCAAGGTGCAGGTCAAAGAGCAGGTGGTGCATATTGCTTCAGAAGGTAATGGACCGGTTAATGCTTTGGACAAAGCACTACGACAAGCTTTGGTGCCCTTTTTCCCATTCCTGGAAAAGACAGGTTTGGTAGATTACAAGGTTCGTGTACTTGATGGAGCAAGTGGGACGAAAGCAGTGGTACGCGTGATTGTAGAGACGGGTTTAGGACGGGAATCATGGGGGACGATCGGAGTTTCTGCTAACGTACTGAAGGCCAGCGCTCAGGCTCTGTTGGATGCATTGTATGCTGGAATAGCCAAAGGAAGCCAAGCGGATGTTTTGCTTGACAGGTCGGAGAGTGCCGCTTTGTAAGGGTATAAGAGTGAGAGAGGTTGTCGCAAGATTGAAAATATTGACAACCTCTTTTTCATGGAAAACGGTCGATATTTATGGACTTAAGGGCCTTGCAAACTTGCGAATCAAAGTGGAAGATGCTACACTAAAAAGTGTTCTTGATAGCCAGGAGTTTCAGCCCTGGCTTCATTTGTATGAGCAGGAGGAGCGATGATGTGGCGGTAGGAAAGAATTCTTCCGGGCTGGGCCGGACAATATTATTAATTATGACCGGTGCTGCGATTGGCACACTGATTGGATATGGTCTGGAGAAGGTTGCGTTTCTGGCAGGTTTTTTGCGCCCGGCTGTCATTGATTTCCCATCTCATACTTATCTGGATTTCTTTTTTCTTTCTCTGTCCTTTGGTTTTCAGCTGAACATCTCTATTGCCACACTGCTAGGTGGTATTGGCGGATATTATATTGCTAGGAAGTGGTAAGTATGCTGATACTGGCATCATCTTCCCCCAGGCGTGCAGAGCTTTTGCGGGAGAAGGGCTATGACTTTCACATCTTCCCTGCGGGAGTGGACGAAAGTTTACCTTCTTTCATTCCGCCCGAAGAGGGCGTGCAGACTTTGGCAATGCGCAAAGCCCTGACTGCGGCCCAAATGTGGCGAGAACAGGGCGGGGACTTGCAAGATGTTGTTTTGGGAGCAGATACGCTTGTGGTGCTTGATCGTTGTCCGTTAGGAAAGCCTGAGGATAATGATGAGGCAAGGAGAATGTTATGGGCCTTAAGCAACAGAAGCCATAAAGTGTGTACGGGAATTGCTTTAGTGCGGTTAAATGGGGATAGAGAGTGTGGCAGGGTAGATACTCAGGTGACTTTCCGAAAATTGTCTCCGGCAGAAATTGATTGCTATGTGGAGAGCGGGGAACCGATGGATAAGGCAGGAGCTTATGGAATTCAAGGAGAAGCCCGACGATTTGTTGAAGAAGTTGATGGATCAATCAGCAATGTTATCGGTCTGCCGATGGAGTATTTGGGTGAACGGTTGAAAGCGTGGGGTATTGACTGAATAAACTATTCTCTGCGCGGGAGTAAATTATGTATCAAAGGATGAAGGATTTGCCGTCCGAACTTATGCCGCGGGAAAGGCTGTTTCAATTAGGATCTGAAGCTTTATCCAACCAGGAATTGTTGGCTATTTTATTGCGCACCGGATCTAAAAGAGAAAATGTTTTGGACTTAGCCGAACGTCTTCTGGCAGACTATGACGGGTTGAGCGGTCTGGCTAGATTAACGGTGCATGATGCTTCCAATATTTATGGAATAGGATCAGCTAAGGCTTCTACACTTAAGGCCGCTTTGGAAATCGGCAAGAGGCTGTCTGTGACACCTTCCTTGAAACGTCCTTCTGTTAATTCGCCTCAGGATGCGGCTCGGCTGGTCATGGAAGAAATGCGCTATCTTGATCAGGAGCACTTCAAGGCTATTATGTTGAACACTAAAAATCATATTCTAGGTGTTAGCCAAATCTCGATCGGCTTGCTCAATTCATCGTTAGTTCATCCCCGTGAATGTTTCAAAGAAGCGATTAGAAGAAATGCAAATGCTGTTATATTAGTGCACAATCATCCCAGCGGAGATCCTAATCCCAGCCGGGAGGACCTGGACGTGACAAAGAGGATGTCCCAGGCAGGGGAGATTTTAGGGATTGAAGTCTTGGATCATTTGATTATCGGTGATAATCGGTATATTAGTCTTAAGGAACGAGGAATATTATAAGTAAAAGCGACGGCTTTTAATTTATGACTTAAAAAAGGAAGGGGCAAGCAAAAATGTTCTTCAGCAGAGATTTAGGGATTGATCTGGGGACTGCTAATACTTTGGTATATATAAAAGGAAAGGGGATTGTGGTCCGTGAGCCATCGGTGGTAGCCATGGATATCGAGAAGAAGGTACCTATGGCTGTAGGGAATAAGGCAAAAGAGATGATTGGACGCACTCCCAGTAATATTGTGGCGATTCGGCCTTTGAAGGATGGGGTTATCTCGGATTTTAATATCACCCAAAAAATGTTGAAGTATTTTATTTCCACAGCTTTAGGTTCGGAATCTCCCGTTGCCCGCCCCCGAGTAGTGATCTGTGTGCCATCAGGGGTGACTCCGGTAGAGGAAAGGGCTGTCAAAGAGGCAGCTGTGGCGGCCGGAGCGAAGGAACCAATCATTATGGAGGAACCGATGGCTGCTGCGATTGGAGCTGGTCTCCCTGTGAGTGAGCCAACGGGAAATATGATTGTTGATATTGGTGGGGGAACCACAGAGGTGGCTGTAATTTCTCTGGGAGGAATTGTGACCAGCCGTTCTATTCGGGTAGCGGGTGATGAGATGGATGATGCCATTGTGGCCCATATTAAACGGGCGTATAATTTAATGATAGGATACCGAACAGCAGAGGACATTAAAATGGAGCTGGGAGCAGCTTATGAAGCTGAAAAGGGATTGACTTACTCCGTCCGCGGACGAGATCTGCTGACAGGACTGCCGAAGACCGTCGAAATCACTTCGGAAGAAATTATGGAGGCGTTGCAGGAACCGGTATTGGCGATTATCGATGCCATTAAATCCTGTCTGGAGAAGACTCCTCCTGAATTATCTGCGGATATTATGGATCGGGGCATCATGATGGCCGGTGGAGGTTCGCTCTTGCGCAATTTGGATAAATTGATAGCTGAAGAAACCGGAATGCCTGTTCATTTGGCTGAAGAGCCTCTCTCCTGTGTAGCCTTGGGAGCAGGTAAGGCCTTGGAGAATTCGGCTCAATTAAAACAGATTTATTCTTTACAGAAAAGCTGAGTTGGAAGCTGATTTAAAAGGTGAGGAGGAAGTGGAGTGGCCGGAAAAAAAATAAGTCCAATGTGGACAGCCGTTCTTGTTTTCTTCCTTCTATTGGGAATCCTGGTATCTATTCGCGCAACCGGGCTTAGCAATTATCTTCCTAATCCTGTGGGCTCCGCACTTAACTATGTGCTGGGACCGGTGGAAAATGTGCTTCTCAAGGCAGGAACAGTGATAAGGGATAATGCCCGGGCAATTTTTAGTTTTCGGGCAGTGGCGCAGGAAAATGAGGAATTGCGGAAAAAGGTGGACCAACTTACCGGCGATAATATCACTCTCAAGCAGGAAGTTTTGGCAGGAATACGCTTTGAGGCTTTGGACAAAGGCCAGTTTAACAGTCCTGCTCTGGATAAATACAAAAAGGTTGGGGCCAGCATCATCAACCGCAATGCATCTGCCTGGTATCAGACCTTGACTCTCAATAGAGGGAGCAATGACGGTATTAAAGTGGATGATCCTGTCATTTCCAATATGGCAGTGGTAGGAAAAGTGATTAAGGTAACACCATCGACCAGTGAGGTATTGCTGATTCTGGACGGTGAGGGACAGGTCAGCGCTTTGGTGCGGGGAAGCAGCGGTGAAGCCACTTTCGGAATTGTAGAAGGAACCTACAAGCACGGTTCCCGCCTTTCTGCCGATGGAGAATTGGAAATGCTTTTGAAACGGGACGATAATGTCAATGTAGGGGACCTCGTTCTGACGTCAGGTTTGGGTGGAGTCTATCCCAAAGATATTCCTATCGGTACAGTAAAGGCAATCCGATTAGACAGCTCAGGACTCTTAAAAACTGTCACGATCGAACCTCTCGTGAATTTTGACATTTTGGAAGAGGTGTATATTGTACAGATGACGGAGGGACAGTGATGCGCTTCCTCATTTTAGGCTTATTATTCTTACTTAGTTTGGCTCTGCCCGGAACGGTATTTTATTTTTGGTCGTGGGCAGGCATCAAACCGGATTTAGTCATGTTGCTGGTCATTTATATTGCTCTGCATATGCGCCGCCGTCCTGCTGTCCTATGGGGCTTGTCTTTGGGGCTGTTGGAAGATTTATATTTGGGACGCTACTTGGGCATGTATGGTTTCACGATGATGGCTGTTGCCTTTTTAACGCAGAGAATTTCCGAGCGCTGGTCAAGGGACAACTTTTTCCTTACCATTGTGCTGGTATTTTTTATGACGATGGCCGGACAATTGATGATCGGTTTTTTTGGAGTCGGGGCAGGTCTACGATGGTCCCTGGAGGATATAAGCCGCTTAGCGGTTGGAGTGGCCCTTTATAATGCCTTGCTGGTACCAATCACTTACCCGTTAATCCATCGTTCTTTTTTGCACGGCTGGCTGCGTTACCGTCCCAAGTATGAACGGTAAAGTTAGTTAGAGGATTGTTGAGAAGAGTAAAGCGGAGAGGGGGAGGAAGGAATGGATGAGCACGATAAAGAACGGCAGATCGTGTCTAAGCGACTTTGGGGTCTGGGGGCTGGAGTTTTAATAATTATTGGCGTTCTGACGATCAGGCTTTGGAATTTGCAGATTGCTGATGCCGCTTACTATACCGTTAAGGCTCAATCCAATTTTAATCAGACCGTGAGCATTTCAGCAACGCGTGGAGATATTCTGGACAGTACAGGAAACATTCTGGTAACCAGCGTTCCGAAATTTGTGCTGAGCATTGAGTGGCTGGAACTCCAGAAATCGGGAGGAAGCCAGTGGCAGGACGTGATCCATAAGCTGGCTGAATATGTAAAGCCTTATTGGCCTAACCAGAAACAGGCAGTGGAGTCGATCTATGAAGATATTTTGGCTACTATGCAGAACCAACAATGGGAACGCTATAAACCGGTAGATATCCTGCAGACTGATGATCAGGGATTGCGGGCGATTATTGCAGAACATCAACAGGAGTTGCCCGGCGTCACTGTTACGGCTCAACCGGTCCGTTCCTATCCTATGAAGACCCAAATGGGTCATGTGCTTGGTTATGTGAGGGAAATCAGCGATCAGGAAATCGAACGATTCAATAATAAGGAAGAAGTAAAGGCGGCCGATTTTCAGTATCAGGCCGGTGATATTGTGGGTAAATCGGGAATAGAAAACATGTATGATTTTTTGCTGCGGGGTCGGGAAGGTAAACAACTGATTGAAACGGACAGTAGTGGACGCCCCATTGATAAAAAGGTGGTGGAAGAGCCTGAGGCCGGTAAATCTGTACAATTGACGATTAATTCCGATCTGCAAAAAGTAATGGAAGAGAGCATGGAGAACGTGTTGGCGGAAGTCAGGGCGGGTAATGATTGGACTCCTGCCCATCCTGATGCCAATGCGGCAGCGGCTGTGGCCATTGATGTGAATACGGGTAAGGTGTTGGCGATGGCTTCTCACCCCACAATGGATCCTAATGATTTAATTGGAATCATCTCCGATGAGACGGTTGAGAAGTATTTTACTGATAAACGGGCCGCTTCGTTAAATAGAGCCATATCCGGTTCTTATGCTCCAGGATCAACGTTCAAAATGGTTGTGGGAATGGCTGCATTGCAAAGTGGACTGACTACCCCGGAAGAGAGGATAAATGATGAACTTTCTTCCCTTGGCAGCCGATTTTATCAAGTTCAGGGTGCTGAAGAATGGGGATATAACCATTTTGGTATGGTCGATCTCAAAGAAGCAATCGCTAAATCGGCTAACATCTATTTTGAGGTGATGGGGGCCAGAGTATTTGACAAATCACCGGAGATGATTAAGCAGGTAGCTAATGAATTCGGACTGGGTGTAAAGACCGGAATTGATTTGCCAGCAGAAGAGAAAGGAATGGCTCCCTCTCCCGAAGTAAAAAAGGCGTATTATTTGCCTATTTATGAGAAACAGAGGGACCAGGATTTAGCAGCAATTGAGGCTGAATTCAAAGACAAGTTAGCAAATGCCAAAGATGATGAAGAAAAACAAAAGTTGGAAAAGCAGAAAGCATCAAGAACTAACACTGTGAATGCAGAATTCAAAAGCAATGTGGCTCAATGGGTGGATTGGCATTATTACAATAGTTATTATAACTCGATCGGCCAGGACCTTAATATTTATACTCCTTTGCAGTTAGCCAATTATGTAGCAACCATTGCCAACGGCGGCAATCACTACCGGCCTTATGTGATGGACAAAATTATTGATCCTGTGACGAAAAAAGTGGTACAGGAAACCAAACCTACCCTTTTAAATACAGTTTCTATTTCTCCGGCTAATTTGGAGGCAATTAAGAGAGGAATGGCAGCTACGCTCCAGACGGGGGGAACAGGTGCTGGGATATTTACCGAGATTCCGAACTTCACAGGGGGTGCGAAGACAGGAACGGCTCAGCTTGGTTCGAAGGATACGATTGCAGGAGAAACCTACAACGGTGTATTCGTGGCCTTTGCCCCGTATGACAATCCGCAGATTGCCTTTGCAGGTGTCGTAGAATACGGTGGTCATGGTGGTTCAACAGCAGGTAAGATAGCGGCTGCTGTATTTAAAAAATACTTTGAAGGACAATAAAAAATCTCCTTGATCGGGAGAAGCTGGCCCTGGCTTTTGTGAAAAAGGTCAGGGCTAAACGGTTTTTAATGTCGTTGTTGGAACGGAAGGAAAGTGGAGATGGTGAAAATGGAAAAAGAGGAGAAGGAGCGACAAGGCGTTAATAAAAGGCTATGGGGATTGGGAGCGGCTGTCGTAGTAATCATTAGCATACTTACGGCCAATCTCTGGCGCCTGCAAATCGTTAATGCCGCTTATTACACGGCCAAGGCCAATTCCAACTTCAATCAGATGGTGAGCATCCCTGCTACCCGGGGGGATATTCTGGACAATTCTGGGAACCTGCTGGCCACCAGTGTACCAAAGTTTGTTTTAAGTGTGGAGTGGCTGGAATTGCACCAGGCCGGGGACGGTCAGTGGCAAAATGTGATTCACCAGCTCGCTGAGTATATCAAGCCTTATTGGACCAACCAGAAGGAGACCGTAGAATCGATTTATGAGGATATTCTGGCTACAATCCAAAACCACCAATGGGAGCGCTATAAAACAGTAGAGCTT
Organism: Bacillota bacterium; assembly: GCA_023390635.1. Taxonomy (GTDB): domain Bacteria; phylum Bacillota; class Desulfitobacteriia; order Desulfitobacteriales; family Desulfitobacteriaceae; genus JAEWCM01. The sequence continues at coordinate 7,084 of JAEWCM010000180.1, read as the reverse complement.
CTGCAAAGTGATGATCAGGGTCTACGGGCGATTGTCGCCGAACATCAGGAAGAATTGCCGGGTATCACGGTAAGTGCCGTCCCGGTCCGGTCCTATCCACAGAAGACCCTGATGGGTCACATACTCGGTTATGTGAGGGAGATCAGCGATCAGGAGATCGATCAGTTTAATAAGCTGCCCGATGTGCAGGCTGAAGGGCTTCAATATGTGGCAGGAGATATTGTGGGCAAATCAGGAATAGAGAAGAGCTATGATATCTGGCTGCGGGGCAAGGAAGGACAGGAACAGATTGAGACAGACAGCAATGGTCATCCAATTGAGAAAAAAGTAGTTCAGGAGCCTGAAGCAGGAAAAACGGTACAGCTTACGATTAATTCCGACCTTCAAAAAGCTATGGAAGATAGTATGGAGGAGGTGCTGGCCGAAGTGAGGGCAGATGGGCATCCCGATGCCAATGCGGCAGCGGCGGTGGCTATTGATGTGAATACAGGCAAGGTGTTGGCCATGGCTTCTCACCCGGCAATGGACCCTAATGATCTGATTGGGACCATTTCCGACGAGACTGCGGAAAAATACTTTACCGATCAGAGAGCCGCTTCTTTGAATCGGGCGATTTCAGGCACCTATGCACCTGGCTCAACGTTTAAGATGATCACGGGGATGGCGGCTTTACAGGCGGGTCTCACAACACCTCAGGAAGAAGTGGATGACCGAATGTCTTCCCTGGGAAGCAACTACTATCAGTCACAGGGTTTTGAAGAATGGGGGAATAATTATTTTGGTATGGTAGATCTGAAAAAGGCTATTTCTCACTCTTCTGATATTTACTTTGAGGTGATGGGTGAAAGAGTGTTCAGTAAGTCCCCTGAATATGTAGGTCAGGTAGCCAATGAATTCGGTCTGGGTGTAACTTCGGGGATTGATTTGCCAGCGGAGGCGGTGGGGATTTCCCCCACACCGGCAGAAAAGCAGAAATATTATGTTCCCTTATATAAGCAGCAACGTGAACAAGGTTTGGCGGATATTGAAGCCAAGTACAAGGATTCAATCGCTAATGCCAAAGATGCAGGAACGAAGGAGAATTTAGAAAAGGAAAAGCAAAAGGAGATTGATAAAGTAGAAGCTACCTATAAGCAGCAAATGAATGTAGATGCCCTTTGGCACGAATATGACAGCTATAGCGCTTCGATCGGACAGGGTTTAAACGCTTTTACGCCATTGCAGCTTGCCAACTATGTGGCTACGATTGCGAATGGCGGTAAACGCTATCAGCCTTATGTTGTGGATAAGATTATTGATCCGGCAAGCAAAAAGGTTGTGAAGCAGAATGAACCGAAGCTGTTAAATACGGTGTCCATTTCCCAGGAAAACCTGGAAGCAATAAAGCAGGGGATGGCAGCTACGATTACCGATCCAACTGCGACGGCTTATGGACTGTTTTCCGATATTCCCAACTTTACTGGAGGAGCGAAAACCGGTACGGCTCAGATTGGTTCAAAGAATACAATTGCCGGAGAAACCTATAATGGGGTTTTTGTTGCCTTTGCTCCTTATGACCATCCCCAAATTGCCTTTGCAGCAGTGGTAGAATACGGGACACATGGTGTGAGTACAGCCGGCAAAATAGCAGATGCTGTATTTGCCAAGTATTTTGAGGGGAAATAGGAAAATAAAGGTTGAAAAACGGGGAAAAATAGTCCTCGTTTTTTTCTTAAGGAAAGAGGGAAATGCGGAAAGTCTGTAGAATTTATATGACTGTTTAGAATTGTACAAGCAATGGAGGAGTGGGCGGTTGACGCAGACGCAGCATGTGGTTCTTAAGGGAACACGGGAAGGATTAGTACTCTATTTAGATCCACAGGTGGAATTTACAGTGCTTTTGACTGAACTGAAAAATTTGTTGGCAGATACGGGCCGCTTTTTTCACAATGCCAGGGTCAATTGTTTCAGCGGAGGCAAGACCTATTCTGAAAAAGAAGTAAGTCTTTTTCAGGAAGTCTTAGCCGCCAGTCATTTAGAAATAGGTGATTGGCTGGAAGAGGACCAGGTTTATGTACCGGGGAAGCCTCCTCTGGGTTTTGAAGAAGAAAAGGAAAAACGTGAAGTGCATCATTGGGATGAGGGTATGGAGGAGTCAAACAGCCTTTTCATTGAACGCACTTTGCGTTCAGGTCAAAGTGTGCGTTATCCTGGCCACGTGATTGTCTATGGAGATTTGAATCCTGGAGCTGAAGTGATTGCCAGTGGAAATATCTTTGTCCTGGGTTCGTTAAGGGGGGTTGCTCACGCAGGGGCAGAGGGAGATCGGAAGGCCTCTGTCAGTGCATACCACCTGGCGCCTACTCAGCTGCGGATTGCCGATCTGGTAACGCGGCCACCGGAGGATGAAGAAACATGGCGCGGTCCGGAGGTAGCTCGGATCAAAGATGGAAGCCTTGTTGTTGAGGCGATGGTTATCAATACAAATAAAAATAAGGTTCGCTAGGCACGGAAAGAAACCAGGGAAAGGCAGGATTAAATATGGGAGAAGTAATCGTAGTGACGTCGGGAAAAGGGGGCGTGGGAAAGACAACCACCTCAGCAAATTTAGGAACAGGTTTAGCTGCAAGCGGAAAAAAGGTTGTGCTTGTGGATACCGACATCGGACTACGCAATCTGGACGTGGTCATGGGACTGGAAAACAGGATTGTCTATGACATCGTCGATGTGACCAGTGGGAACTGTCGTTTAAAACAGGCCTTAATTAAGGACAAGCGTTTTGAGCATCTTTATCTGCTTCCTGCCGCGCAAACCAAGGATAAGACCGCAGTAAGTCCGGAACAGATGAAAACGTTAACTGATGAGCTAAGAAATGAATATGATTATGCCATTATTGATTGTCCGGCAGGAATTGAACAAGGGTTTAAAAACGCTATTGCCGGTGCGGATCGCGCTGTAGTGGTTACGACTCCGGAAGTCAGTGCAGTGAGGGATGCTGATCGGATTATCGGTCTGTTGGAAGCTGCTGAGTTACGGAATCCGCGTCTAATTATAAACCGTATCCGGCCTCAGATGGTGAAGCGGGGTGATATGATGGATATCTCAGACATCATGGATATTCTGGCCATCGATCTTTTAGGTGTGGTTCCGGAAGATGAGCATATTGTCATATCTACGAACCGAGGAGAGCCGGCAGTGCTGGATCAGTCTTCTAAAGCAGGCGAGGCTTATCGAAGAATAACCCGGCGGATTCAAGGAGAAGAAGTTCCTTTAATGAATCTCGATGTGCCGGATGGACTCATGGATAAACTGAAAAGACTACTGGGCATGCGGTAGCCGTCAGGTACGAAGGAGGGAATACCCTTGTTAGATTTTATTAGCCGTATTTTAGGCAAGGAGAGTACCTCGAGCAAGTCAGTGGCCAAAGAGAGGCTGCGTCTTGTTCTGGTGCATGACCGAGCCACCATATCACCTAATATGTTAAACCAGCTGAAAGAGGATTTGATTCAAGTCATCTCCAACTATATGGAAATCGATGAATCGGCTCTAGAGGTGAATCTTAACCAGGATGACAAAGAAGTGGCGCTGATCGCTAATATTCCTGTGCTGAAGATGAAGAGGGATTATTCGGAAAAAGATAAGTCGATGAATCTATAGCGCTGGTAAATTGGCAGACTTTTTGTAAGTGCGGAAATTTTGAGGCCGTTATCTATAACGGCCTTTTTGCCGTGCTGCGTAAAAGACTCTCCGATATGTTATAATAGACAAAGATCGTTTTAGAAAAAAGGGGTTAGAGCATGATCGGCAAAAGAGTGTTTCGCGATATTGATCATCTATTGGTGTTGCTGCTGTTATTACTATTAGGAGCCAGCCTATTTATTCTATCCACGGCCTCCATTAATGTAGTGACATCAGACCCATATCACTACGTTAAGCGACAGGCCCTTTTTATCGGGACGGGCTTAATTTTGACGATCCTGGCTGCTTCGATTGACTACCAAAAGTTTCGCCGTTTTACTTGGTGGATTTATGGATTTATGATTTTCATTCTCCTTCTGGTGTTTTTTGTGGGTGTAGAGGCCAAAGGTGCTGCCCGCTGGATTCCATTTGTCGGAGATTTTAACATCCAGCCTTCCGAATTCTCTAAAATATTTCTGACGATTACTTTGGCTGATTTTCTGGCTAAGCGGGAGGGAAAGCTTAACCGTTTCCGGGATTTTATACCTCCGTTTCTGTTTGTTTTGGTTCCGATGATGCTGGTTTTTTTACAGCCTGATTTAGGGTCCTCTCTGGTTTTTCTAGCTATTTTTATAGGTATGATGTTTATTGCCGGAGCCAACCCCTGGAAGTTCGGAGGATTAATTTTAGGTGTAGGTGCAGTGGCCGGAGTTGCCGTCTGGCTGCATTTTGCTACGAACTTGCCAAGTTGGTTAAGCTGGGCTCAGGGATTGCCGCTTCCCCTTGCCGATTATCAAATCAACCGCCTGCTGATTTTTATGGATCCTTATGCAGACAGTTCAGGAGATGGCTATCATATTATTCAATCCTTGTGGGCGATTGGTTCAGGTGGCTTATGGGGAAAAGGATATCGGATGGGAACTCAGGGGCAATTGGATTTCCTGCCCGAGCATCATACTGATTTTGTCTTTGCTGTTTTAGGTGAAGAGTTTGGTTTTATCGGTACCATCACCCTTCTTTTCTTGTTTCTGATGTTCCTCTTCCGCTGTATCAATGTGGCCATGAAAGCGAAAGATCTTTATGGTTCTCTCATTGTGTGCGGGCTGGTTTCCATGTTCATCTTTCATGTTTTAGTCAACATTGGAATGACATCAGGAATTATGCCGGTGACTGGAATCCCTCTCCCTTTCATCACTTATGGCGGAAGTACAATGTGGACCAATATGCTGGCCATAGGGCTGGTATTCAATATCAATCTGCGCAAGCGCAAGCCGATGTTTTAATCAGGTTTCACTCTAGGATTATACATTGTAACGAAAATCTTAATATTTATGAAGGAAATCTTAATGTTTATGTAAAAGGATATTAAAGAACAACCTCTTCCGTCTATGGTTTAATAGAGACCGGGAGGAGGTTTTTTTATGGCACACAGCAGGAGGGGCAGAAGAAGAGTAAGAGGGCAAAAACGATGGGGAGGAAGGGTTTTACTTATTCTTATCGTTATCTGCAGCATTTTTTATCTCTACCCCTTGGGCAAATCATGGATGATAGCCAACTATGAAAGTTTGCATGGCGAACCTGGGGAAAACAAAATTACAACTTCTGTAGCAGATAGTGAGATGCCGATTCATAGCAGATGCGCAATTTTAATTGATCTGAAAGACCGCCGGATCTTATACGAGAAGGAGAGTGAAGAAAAAGTTTATCCGGCTTCATTAACTAAGATAATGACAGTGATTGTGGCTATTGAGAATATGCCAGACCTGCAGAAGAAGTTTACGTTATCTGCCCGTATTTTTAAACAGTTAAATGAAGAAGGGGCTTCAATGGCCGGATTTATCCCTGATGAAAAAGTGAAAGGAATTGATTTGCTTTACGGTGCAATGCTGCCGTCAGGGGCAGATGCCACAGGGGGATTAGCATTTACAGTTGCCGATTCAGAGGAGGATTTTGTAAAACTTATGAATGAGAAAGCTCAGGCATTAGGTATGAAAGAAACACATTTCGAGAATGTCAACGGACTGCAAGCCAAGGATCATTATACAACTGTGCAGGATTTGGCTTTACTTTTGAAGTATGCTTTACAAAATCCCACCTTTCGAGAGATTTTTACTTCGGCAAAACATGTGGTTGCACCAACAAATAAGCATCCTGATGGGATAACTTTTTATAGTACTCTTTTTCAGGAGATGGGTGAAGGCACTTTTAACGGCGGAAAAATTATTGGCGGAAAGACAGGGTATACCAAAGAAGCCGGCTTATGTCTCGCCAGCCTCGCAGAGAGAAATGACAACCGGGAATATCTTCTCATTACAGCAGGTGCAAAAGGGGATCATCAAACGGAGCAATATAATATCAGTGATGCCTTGTCTCTTTACAGCAAGTATTTGAGCAGATAGAAAAGAGAAGGAAAATAAAAAAAGCAGATGCCGCTCTATCCTGATAGTTGCGGAGTCTGCTTTTTTGTGTTTTATTTGGGCATAACCACAAAAGCGGTAGGAACATAGCGTTCACCAAAAACATTCCAAAGTTTGTTGATCACTTTGCCGTCATAAACCATTTCAGAGGAAGATCCACCGTCCAAATTAGCTGCATTGACAGCTCCGTAATCCAGGAAAATGTTCATTAAGTCACTAAGCCAGGCTCCAAGACTCCAAGTGGGCTGACGCCCGTCAATCACAACAAAGATGATAGTACCGTCAGCTTTTTGCCCGATAGCGGTCCGGGGAGCAATTCCCCAGCCTCCGTCTCCTACGACAACCCCTTTGCCGTCCACTACTAGGTTGGGATCAAAAGAAACTCCCTCTTCAATGCCCTTTTCTTTAACTTCTGAAGCAGACACCTTGCCTAGTATGAGCTTGCCGTTTTCATCCAAGGCAATCATGTTGCGTGATTCATTACCGATGTTGTTGTGGAGAATCTCACCGTTGTGTACTGTAATCCCGTCGGGAAAGGCTCCATTTCCTGTGCCGTCAGGATCATAGAAGCCACCTGCGTTAATCCCGGCGATAGCACCGGCCTTTTTGACCATATCACTGACCCGCTCACCGGTGACACCGATTTGACTGGTGGATACCAGCTTTACACGGTTAGGATCTTTAATCAGCATGACCTTACCGCGAAAACTTCCTCCCTTAATATCCTCAATCACAATTCCGTCCGACGGATCAGTTTTAATCTGCTCTTTCCCCAGCTGCAGTCCGGCGCTGGTGTCTCCGGTGGTGGAGTGCATGATCGTATCAATTTCGGTTTGGGAAAGAAAAGCGAGAGCTACTTGAGGATGACGGGATGTGGCAATAGAGCCTACTGCTACTGTTTTTAAAGCTTGAAAGGGGCCCCAGAAAACAATAAATGGAGCTAAAATTGCGCCGAAGAGAATATTGAAGCCCAAAAAAGCCATAATCACTTTGAACCTTAATTTTTTCTT
>JAEWCM010000202.1 GCA_023390635.1 Bacillota bacterium | reverse complement strand
ACATACAAATACCCCCATATAGGACTTGTTATATTTCAATGTCCTATACAGGGGTAGCATATCACTGCTGTGAAAAGAGGCCTCCTTTTTTATGATTTTTTACTCATTAATTTCTTACTAATTCATTTCTTTCCTATTCATTCTGCACCTGTTTTAATTGATTCACAATGGTGCTTGTCAGCCTGGGGGGAATTTCTTCATATTGATAAAATTCGGTCTTAAAGCTCCCCCTGCCCTGGGTCAGTGATTTAAGATCCACGGCGTAGCGGAGCATTTCCGCCTGGGGTACATAGGCTTTAATCACCTGCATCCTACCCTCTGCCTCCATTCCCAACACCCGGCCCCGTTTGCTATTCAGGTCACCAATCACATCACCCATAAAAACCTCCGGTACACGAATCTCCGCTTCCAACATCGGTTCCAGCAATACCGGACTGGCGGCTTCCGCCCCCTTGCGAAAAGCGATAATGGATGCCAGTTTAAAGGCCATTTCCGATGAATCCACACTGTGATATGAACCGTCATAGAGCACCACTTTAATGTTAGTGACAGGATAACCGGCCAGAATTCCGCTGTTCATCGCCTCTCTTATGCCTTTCTCAACAGCGGGAAAGTATTGACGGGGTACCGCGCCTCCAAAAACCTCTTCTGCGAATTCAAACTCCCCCTCTTTCAAAGGTTCCATATTGATCCAGACATGCCCGTACTGTCCATGTCCTCCGCTTTGTTTCTTATGTTTACCTTCCACTTTAACTGTTTTTTGGATAGTTTCCCGGTAAGGAACACGAGGCAGCCGGATATTCACAGCCACGCCGAACTTGCGGGCCAGCTTTTCCATCAGAATTTCTAAGTGCATCTCTCCCATCCCGGTCAGAATGAGTTCTTTGGTTTCCAGATTCTTTTCAATCTTCATCGTCAGATCTTCCTCACACAATCTGACCAGGGCATTTCCCAGTTTATCCTCGTCTCCCTTGCTTTTGGGCACTATGGCCACAGCCAGGCGAGGCTCAGGAAATTTAATTCCAGGCAAAATCAGAGGTTTTTCTTTTTTACATAACGTATCACCGGTACGGATATCCTGGGCTTTCGCGATTACAGCCATGTCGCCGGCAATCACGGGAGGTACGGGAATTTGCATCTTTCCCCGCAGGCAAAAGGGCTGTCCCATTTTTTCTTCAATCTCTCGGTTGGCATTATAGACGAAACTATCACCGCTGAAGGTTCCGCCGTAGACCCGGAAAAAATTCATCTTTCCCACATAAGGATCAGCTAAGGTCTTAAACACCAAAGCCGCTTTTTCAGGATGGACAGAGGGAGAAGGTGCATGATCTCTCAGAAAATCGAATAAGGCCGTGACTGCGATATTTTTAAAGGCCGATCCGCACAGTACGGGAGTAATCAGGTTTTGAGCATAAGCCAGATGAAAGGCCCTGGTCAATTCTTCATCCGTCAGGGGAATCCCTTCCAAGTAATTCATTAATATTTCATCATCAGCTTCAGCTACCATTTCAGCAAGGCCTTCCCGGATCAGTTCTACCTCATCCTGAAGCTCCGCAGGTATTTCCTTTATGCTGCATTTACCGCTTCCATCCTTAGCATAATAATAGGCTTGACGGGAAAGCACATCCACAATTCCCACAAAGTTACTTTCCGTTCCTATGGGAATGTGAAGCTGGACAAAATGATGTTCAGGGTACAAGGATTTTAACTGGGCAAATACTTTATCAGATCCGGCATTTTCCCGATCCAGTTTATTGATAAAGACCGTACGCGGCAGTTTCTGCTCTTCAAGCATCTCCCAGACAATTTCTGCCTGGACTTCTACTCCGCTTACTCCGCACAGTACCAGCACAGCACTCTCCACTACCCGAATGACACCGGTCACTTCGCCTATAAAGTCAGAATATCCGGGAGTATCGAGGACATTCACTTTGTATTTTCCCTGCTCGATGGGTAATAAGCTGCTGCTGATAGAGACATGGTGCCTGATTTCTTCCGGCAAACTGTCTGAAACAGTATTCCCTTCGGAAATCTTTCCGATCCGATTAATTGCTCCGGAGTTAAAAAGGAAAACTTCAGATAATGAGGTCTTTCCCGCACCGCTATGCCCAATGAGGCAAACATTACGGATGTTCTCCGTGTCATAAGTCTTCAAGACAATCTCCCCCTTGAATCGTTATTAAGAAAAGGCTCTTGACCTTTTGCTTGCAATAACATAGCTGATGGAGTTTTTATGCCGTCTCTGAAGCTGATGATTATGAGCATCTATGATAATAAACTATATTCAAACTATTTTCTTTTTACTTTAGTTTGAAACAGATTTCATTCAAATCGATCTTCCGTCTCTTTGGCCCAAGTCCTCTCCTTGTTTATCTTTCTCGTATGTCCCCCAAACGATAGGTTTTCCTTCCTTGACCATCCATTGTCCCTTAGCCCATACATGACAGATCTGATAATCCCTGTCCAGAACCACAAGGTCGGCATCCTTTCCCGTTTCGATGCTTCCTTTGTTAGACAATTTCAAAACTCTGGCTGCATTTTCCGTAATTGTCTGTAAGGCCGTTTCCAAAGGGAGGTGATAGTTCAGAACAGCTTCCCGGATGTCCTTCCATAATACATTCGCCGAACCTACCCCCATCCCGATAAGCTGTCCCTTTTCATTAAACTGGGGCATACTTCCGTTGGCATCGGAACTGACTGTGACATGACCATGCAAAAGATTGGCTTTAGCCAATTGAGACAGCACAGCGGGAACCTGCAATTCTTCAGCAAAATCCTCACATCCGGCGGTAAGATCGATCTGTCCCCCTGCCTGCAGGAATTTCATCCCTTCTTCAAGTAAATTTGGGGTTCGGTTCATATGAGTCGGAACGAATTGGGTAATCGGGATCTCCGTCTGGTCCAATATATCCCATATTGTCCCTAGTCCTCTCTTTCCCTCTCCCATATGTAAATGGATAATACCTGCTTTCTTCCCCAGCATTCCGCCGGCCCTTACTTCCGCCGCCAGACGCTCTAACTCTGCCAACTGAGGTTGGGCGGAACGGTGATCGGAAATTGCGATTTCCCCTGCACCGATGACCTTATCGATTAAAACAAGATCTTCCCTCACCCCTTCAGTCAAAGTACGAATAGGCAGCTGATATCCACCGCTGTAAATATAGGTCGTGAGCCCTTCAAATTCTAACGCTCTGGCCTTTACAAACAATTCTCTCATGGACCGGGATACAGTATCTGTTCCCAATAATCCAACCACTGTAGTGATTCCTGCTCCTGTCAATTGAGTGAGTTGGATTTCAGGGGTCCTGGAGGTTGGTCCATCCTCACCTCCTCCGCCGCAGATATGCACATGAGCATCAATAAAGCCGGGGACTACGATAGTCCCCTCTAAATCCAATTCCTCGCCTTCGCCGAAATCAGGAATGGCCAGGTTATCGCCAACTGCGGCAATCTTTCCCCCCATCAGTAAAATATCCTTCTCACGGATGGGTTCAGGGGTGAAAATCCGAGCATTTTTCAACAAGCGCCACATCATATTACCTCTCCTTTCTCAAGGTAATATGCCCTGACTACGCTCTGCTATGCTAAATACTTCTCTCTCGCCGGTCGAAATCCTCTCCCACTTAAAAAATAATTATCTTCTCTGCCTACATGGGAAGCAGGCATGGGTTTTTTCCTTCAAGCATAGTTTTTAAGGTAAGCTATCGGCCGCTCGCGGTCCCGCCTACCGTTATCGGACATAATGATGGAGGAAATCTATGCCTAAACGAACATTTATTTATGGAGCCGTCGTTCTTTTAGTCGCCAACTTGCTTAACCGCATCCTTGGCTTTGTTTACCAGTACCTGATCATGTCTCATATCGGCGGCGAATCGTTAGGTTTGTTCAACATGGTTTTCCCCGTCTATATGATGGCCTTAGTTCTGACCACCGCAGGGATTCCCCTGGCTCTTTCTAAAATGGTGGCCGAAGAAAGATCGAAAGGCAGTCCGGAAAAAGCCGCGGCTATTTTTCATCTGGTATTGAAAATCCTGACCTTTTCCGGTCTTACTGTGTCTGCTCTGCTCTACCTTTTATCCCCTTACCTGTCCGGAAAAATATTTTCCGATCCCCGTGTGCAGCAAATTTTTCTCATCTGCATTCCGGCTATTTTTATTGTATCCGTCGCTTCAGCTTTCCGCGGCTATTTTCAAGGCTTGCAAAATATGTTTCCCACTGCCATCAGCCAAATATGCGAGCAATTGGTGCGGGTCAGCCTTGGTTTTTATTTATCCTATCATCTTTTACATCGGGGAGCGGAATGGGCTGCGGTTGGGCTGGCGCTGGGCATGCTGGCCGGAGAACTGATTGGCCTGGCCGTCATCGCCCTCAACTACTTTTTCCGTAGAAGCAACATCGGTTTACGGGGAAAGAAAGTAAAAGCTCCGGACAAAACCCTTTCCCGGCTATTCAATATGGCCTACCCGGTAACCTTAGGCCGCTTATTGTCTACAGGAATCTCTTCCCTGGATGCCATTATCATTCCCCAACGCCTGCACACCGCCGGATTTACTGCGAAAGAAGCGACCACCCTGTTCGGTCAACTGGGAGGCTCAGCTTTCACCCTGCTTAACTTCCCCAGCGTCTTTACCGCAGCTTTAGCCACATCCCTCGTCCCTTCCATCTCTGAAGCAGCAGCTAAAAATCATATGCAGACCGTACGTTCCCAGTCCAGTGAAGCGATGCGCCTTACGATCATCTTTGGCATCCCCTGCCTGCTCATCATTTATCATTATGCCGAAGCAATGACCCTTTTCTTTAAAAGCCCTGCTGTCGCTCCTGTTCTGCAAATTCTCACCCTGGGAGGAATCTTCATTTATCTGCAGCAAACTTCAAGCGGAATTCTGCAGGGATTAGGAAAAATGCAATTGCCGGTCATCCATTCTATCATTTCGGCTTTGGTAAGAATCCCCACTATGTATGTTTTGACCGGTATTCCAGACATGAATCTTAAAGGGGTGGCCTGGGCTTATGTACTGGGAGCAGTGATCATGTCAGTGTTAAATATCCGATCAATTATCCAATATTCAGGGTTAGCTCTGGATCTGCAGCGTTTCATTTTGCAACCGGTAAGTGCCGGAATCGGCATGCTGATTGTTTTCCAACTGACCGGACGGCTGGGTTTGTCTATGCTGCCTAATCTCCTGCTCACCCTGCTACCCGGCTTAAGCGTTTACTTTATTATTCTTTATAAAAATGGCGGGATCAGTCGTTCCGAATTGAAACACCTTCCCTGGATCGGCAAATACCTTCGTTAAATCAACGAAAATTCCTGAACTTCCCGCCGAATTGCCAAAAACTCAAGATTCCTACAATCACAAAAATCAATAAAATAATTATTTTGTAGGCAAAATATACTTTAACCACACTTAAAAAAGCAAAAACTATTGCTAATGCCAAAGGCAGGCCAAATAAGTAAAATGCTCTTTGTTTACTGCTTTTATCCTTTAATTTAGGGCTGGCAAAAATAAGAATGAAAATTACAAAGTAGATGACAAAGGCAATAATCATCTTCATTTTGATTTCCTCCGTTAACAAATTTCTTATAAAACCACCAAATTTTCATCACCATAATAAACTGTAAAACGCTAACACTAGAATCGTTCCAAAATAAGCAGAGGAAAGGAAGATGTTTAATGGCTCGTAACCGAAATAACAGCTCCGGCATTCTGCCCAAATCAGTTTTAGACGAATTTAAATGGGAAGTAGCGGAAGAATTAGGCTTAACCTCTAAAATCAATGAGCAGGGCTGGGCGAATATGACTTCCCGGGAATGCGGACATGTAGGCGGCCGCATTGGCGGAAGTATGGTGAAGACCATGATCCGCAGGGCTGAAGAGAGTTTAAAGAATCCTAATTCTAATCTGCAATAATATTATTTTCCGCAGGAAATTCGGAGATTTAATGCTCCGAATTTCCTGTTTTCAACGTTTTCTCCCAGTGTTTTAATCGGTCAAAATCCGTTAAGCTGCTATGCATCGGTGTGAGTGATACATACCCTGAGCGAATGGCCTGCCAGTCCGTTCCTTCTCCGTCATCAGGCAAGAGTGTCCCACCCTGCCAGAAATAACATCTTCCCAGAGGATCTTTCCTTCTCTCAAAGACATTTTCATAGTGGCTTTTTCCCAGGGAGGTAATCTTTACTCCCTTCCATTCCTCTTCCGGCAAGTCAGGGATATTTAGATTAATTAAACCTTGCTCTTTTAATTCAAACATTTCAGCAATGATCTTTATAGTACAGCGGGCAGCTCCTTCATAATCTTTTGCTTTGAAATTGGCCAGCGACACAGCTAAAGCGGGAATTCCCAAAAGATTGCCTTCCATGGCTGCCGATACGGTCCCGGAATAAAATACGTCCGTTCCCAAATTCGGTCCGTTATTAATCCCGGAAATCACCAGATCCGGTTCAGGTACCAGCCGACCCTGAACAGCCAGTTTGACACAATCTGCCGGAGTGCCCCGGATACTGTATCCTATATTCTCCCCTTCCAGCTCGATTTCCTGCACAAAGATCGGTTCAAACAGTGTAATACTATGTCCGGTCGCGGAACGCTGGCTTTCTGGGGCTACAATATAAATTTCGTAATCGGTTTTACTTAGCTCCCGATATAAGGTTTGTAAACCGGGAGCATAGAAACCGTCATCATTGGTCAGTAATAAACGCCTCATCTCGCTAATCCCTCATTAACAATTTACTCTATCAACTATTGCCTCTGATTAGTGAAAACCCTTCTGCTCTTGTGGCCTGATTGGTTTTGAAAACACCACGCACTGCTGAGGTTAATGTTAATGTCCCCGGCTTCTTTACCCCACGCATGGTCATACACATATGCTCGGCTTCAATTACCACCAGCACACCCATGGGATTCAAATTTCTCATGACAGAATCGGCTACCTCGCTGGTCAACCGTTCCTGAAGCTGAGGGCGTTTACAAAATCCGTCCACTGTTCTGGCTAATTTCGACAGGCCGGTAATTTTCCCGCCCTTAGGGATATAAGCAATATGGGCCTTTCCGTAAAAAGGTACTAAATGATGTTCACACATGGAATAGATGGGAATATCTTTCACAATGATCATCTCTTCATGCTCTTCCGAAAACTGTACCAATAAATGGGAGCTTGGATCTGAATCAATACCTGAGAATATTTCCTGATACATTCTGGCGACCCGCTGAGGTGTTTCTTTCAGCCCTTCCCGTTCCGGATCCTCACCGATTGCCTCTAAAATCATTTTTACTGCATGTTCTATTTTTTCTACATCCATTTTATGTTCCCCTTTGTTCGCTCAATTGCATTTCAGTTCATTTTATCATTTTAGTCTGGAAAAGAAAATGTCATCCCAAGAAAACTTAAGGGTGCCAATAAAGACAGAATCCTGAAAATCCTGTTTAAGGACACCCTAAGGTTTCTAATTTAAGTATGATCCAATTTGAAAAAATTAAACTGTGTCAAGCTGCCCCCATCCCAGCATTTATTGCCGTTAGCATCAGCCTCAGGCCAGTTTTAAAGCTTTATTAAAGCAGTCAATGGCCACTTCCGGTTCTGCCATTTGATCGTAAATATTCCCCATCAAAATCCAGGCGTCGCTATGGCCCGGATCCATCTCCAGCAGATGATCCAAGGTTTCGATTCCATCTTCCCAATTCCCTTTGCGCGCATGGCAAACTGCCAAATTATACAGAATCATGGGATGGTCGGGGGAAAACTTCAACGCCTCTCCATACAGTTCAATGGCTTTGCGGCTCCGGCCCATATGCAACAAGGTATAAGCCATATTATTCAGCAAAATCGGATCGTTGCTGCGCAGATTATGAGCCTTTTCCAATAAAGCCAGTGCTTTTGGAGACTCTCCCTGGTTTTGAAAGACTGCCGCCAGATTTGTCATCGAATCAAAGTGATCAGGTTCATATTTCAACGCCAGTTCATAATATCTGACTGCTTTTTTAATCTCTTTCATCTGAACATGGCAATAAGCAAGCCTGGCTGATAAATCTGCCTTTACACCAAAACGCAAGGCCTTTTTAAAACTGACCGCCGCCTGTTCGATCTGATCCAGATTTAATTGCATCTCACCTTTCATTTCCCAGTATTCCATGTGATGAGGATTAAGCTGGCAGCAACCCTGAAAACACCTTAAAGCATCCAGATAAGCACCGTGTCGTGCGTAGATTGTTCCCAGTCGATAAGTGATTTCTGTATTTTGGGGATTGGCTCGCAAAGAGTGGGTAAAGCATTGAATGGCTTCCTGCCAGTTCCCCATCTGTAAGTGGCACTCTGCTAACAAGTTCAGATATTCGGCGCTTTCCGGTTTTTGGGCAAGTGCAGCTTCGGTACTTTCCTGGGCCTGGCCCAGCATTCCCTGCCCCAAATAGCATTGGGCCAATAAATATTTGATTTCTCCCATTTGCTCAGGATAGCTTTCTTCCACCGCTTCCAAATAATCTCTGGCATCCTGGAACGCATTGGCCCGAATCAACTTTCTTACTTCATTGAAACGCAACCTCCCTTTATCTTCGTTTAAAACTTTAATCCATTGGCGGACAGCAACATCTAATTTGCCGATTCCCATATACCAAAAAGCCTGAATCTGCCGCCATAGGACCGGAGTGCCCTGCAAAGCACTTTTTCTATTCTGCATAGAAGCCATAGGCTGCCACATACTCGCTCTCTCCTTTTTTATTTTTTATTTAGGTATTCTTTCATAACCATTTTTTTCCTTTTATTTTTTATAATAAACGTACGTCAAATTCTTCCTTATTGAGCTAATTTTCAGCGTCATTCCCAGAAAAATAAAAATGTAGTGATTATTAAATCATTATTCTTTAAATAAAAAGAAAAAATGCACCTCTGTTGAGATGCATTTTATAATCTAAAATATAAATTAATCCTGATTCAGCTTGTTTTGGCACTCACGACAATAACCATAAAACTTCAGATCATGGTCCATCACTTTAAAACCATTTTTTTTCACGATCACTGTTTCCAGAGATTCCAGGAGGTCATCATCAAATTCCGCGACATTGCCGCATTCCATACAAATCAGGTGATGATGGTGATGGTGATCATCCTGCTGTGAAAACTCATAGCGGCTTCTGCCATCTCCGAAATCATTCTTTTGCAAAATTCCTACTTCGGCAAAAATATCTAAAGTGCGATAGACTGTCGCTAAGCCCATATCAGGATATTGATCCTTCACCAGCCGGTAGACATCTTCCGCACTCAGGTGCCGGTCCGTATGCTCCCAGAAAGTATGTAAAATGGTCTGACGTTGAGGTGTTAATTTATAAGAATGTTCCTTCAAAAGGTCATACATATGTTCAAGATTTTTAGCTTCCATATCAGCACCTCCACAAATGTTACTCTTATTATATGTTATCCATAAATAATTTCAATCAGACAAATGAAAATATTTTCACTGTCTGATTGAAATTAATCATAAGAGAATTTGATTGCTTTAGAAAGATACTGTTCTGCGCACCACTGATTGATATTCCATCGAAGCATGGGGAAGATTAATCAGCAGGGCCGGTTTTAGGTTGGCAAATGTCCCTTCAATCATGCAGGTTAAACTGCCTTCTGCTTCAACGGTAAAATTGAAGGCTTGATCTTGGGGCAAATTTCGTTGTAACACGAGAACATACTTGCCATTGCTTTCTGCTTTCCCCTTCAGTTCAACTTTTTTGGGCAGCTTATCTAAAGGAAGAAAACCGTTCACCTGCTTAATTTGAAAAGGTTGGCTGCTTTCCAGCCGTAAAGTGAGGGTTTCCGGTTCCTCTTTATAGGCAAGTTGTACACCGACATCGAGGATTCTTTGTTTTTCCGCTCTTTCATTGACTTTTACGGCAATTTGCATAGGGCTTTCCTGAGCAACCGTAGGAAAAACAATTTCTTTTTTAGTATCTACGGATTTGCTGAAACTGTTAAGCTGCCGGACCAGGGCTTTAGGAAGAACATCATCGGAGGCCACCCGCACTTTTGTTCCTTCATCTTCCACCCATTCCTCTCTCACCTGAATATTTTGAGGGAATACCCCAGTATAACTGGGTATCAGACCGATAAGGAGAATCATGACCGGAAGCATAAACAAAGCCGGTTTTATCATGCTCTTTAACCATTTTCCCCAGGGAATCTTTCCGGGAGAGCTGATGCTATGAAGAAGGGATAGAAGCATTGCACTGATCATCAGGCCATAGAGGATAATAAACACAATGGGATAAGTGTAAAAAGCTTTATAATAGCTGCTCCATTGCGGGGAATTCAGCATATCCCAGTGCCAATAATAGAGGAAAAAGGGACCAGACAGAGCAATTAAAGGATGAGGGAACCGCCATTGGATGGTCAGACACAGCAGCCAGAAAACAAAAGGAAAAGCTAAATCAATTCTCATTAAGGCTGCAGAAATGCTGACAAAGCTCAAAGCTCCGGCTGCCAGCATCCAGGTTACTTTAGGCGCACGGGCCAGAGGCAGCCGCTTTAGCCACTTTGATAGAATCAAAAGCACCAGGATCAGGATGCCCAGCCTCGCCGCCAGGAACCATTGAGGATAAGCCTGACATATATTTTCACTGCCTTTCAGAGCCATCCAGATCATTTCTCCGGAACTGCTAAGCACAGTGACCAGCAAGCCTAATCCCAAAACAGTGACACCTGTCCAAGCATATGGTTTCCATCCTTGCTTTGGCAGTTTCAACACTTGCCATGACACGAATCCAAATAGACCAAACGACATTAAATAGAGAATCCGCACCCCTGCTTCCGGAAGTACAAACACATGGGAGCCAATCTGAAAAGGCAGATAAAATTCATCCCAGGTTCTCTCCCCCACCTTATTCAGACTTACGGATGTCACCAGCTGATAAGAGAAGTCACCCAACTTTTGTAAATTATCTAAAGACAGATGGTCAATGGTATCTTCCGGCCGATGGTAATAACCGCTTGGCCGGCCGGCGATACCCAGTCCGATTGCCGGTATGCCCTGCTTTAGAAATGGACTGAAATCACTTGATCCACCTTGCGTTGATTCTCTGGTCATCACAAAGGCATCCCTGCTCAAACGGAAGGGCAGGTTATTTTCTCTGGCCAGATCGCTCACTTTCTTTACCAGCTCACCAGGCGCAGAAATGGAACCGGCTCCGTCAATTTCCAACGGACTTCCGATCATATCCAAATTCAACATCCAGTCCACGCCGGACAAATCTGCCTGGGAAACATAGTAAGAAGATCCTACCAGGCCTTTCTCCTCTGCTCCGAAAAAAACAATTTGATAACCCATTTCATGTTTTTCCTGCGCCAAAACTCTTGCCAACTCCAACAATACCCCCACTCCGGAGCCATTATCCACTGCTCCGGGTACACTGGAGCTTGCCGTATCATAATGGGCGCCGATCACGATCCAATTTGGCGTATTACCGGGCAACTCGGCAATTACATTTTGGCTGTTGATAAGTTCAATTTTTTGTTCCTGCTGGATTAAGGGAAAACTGTCCGTAACCACCACTTTGCTGAATGGCTGGTCTTTTACTTTCCATCCACTCTGCTCTAAAACATAGCGGATATACTGGGCTGCTTTCAGCTCTCCGGCACTGCCTGCAGAACGAGGACCGATTTTTTGACTAAGTTCTTTCACATGGCTGTAGGCCCGGTCTGCAGAAAAATCGGAAGCAGCGACGGGACTGACATTAAACATCATGGACCCCAAAAATAAAATACTGAATAAGAACAGAACCTGCCTGATAACTTTAATGGCTGCTTTTCCCATTCTCATCGTGCCTTTCTCACTGTGGATAGTCTATTGTCAAAATTTATGAGACAGACAGAGAATCTATGCATCCCATATTTTCATTGTCAAGGAAGAATATGCTATAATAGTTCTGTTCAATTTAGAAAATAGGAGTTTCACATGAGAAATAGATTATTTTTAATAATTTTATTATTGATAAGCCTTACTTTAAGTGGTTGTTCACTTAAAGTACCGCATTTTTTTCAAAAAACTACCGAAGCAGTTTCCAATCTTCCTGCTTCGGCAATTTTAACTAATGGTCAAGAAGTCTATCAGAGCACGATCCAGATGATTGAGTCCGCCCAAACCTCAATCTATATTGAACAGGACAGTTTTTCCCAGCCTAACCTTAAACAGCTTTTAATCGATAAAGCTCACAGCGGAGTGGCAGTGAAGATTTTACTGGATCAGTGGCAAACTGGAAATAAAGCTGTGCTGGAAGAACTGAAGAGTGAGAATGTCTCCATTCAATTTTACCCTACGCAAAAAGGGCAGTATCATCACGCTAAACTGCTGGTTGTTGATAATGCTCAAGCCATTATTTACGGTCCCTCCTGGACGGAAGAGAGCTTAAATTCCCCCTGCATGGCAGTGAAACTGACGGAAAAGTCGGCTTGGGTAGTTGCTTACTCCATCTTCCTCAAAGATTGGAAATTTGCCACCACCCTGGCTTTGGACATTCCCAAAACCACCACTTTACCTGAAGATCAAATCACTCCGGCTGCTAATGCCAATATCAAGCAGCAAATTACCCAGCAAATTGAGAAAAGTACCGCTCAGGTAAATATTGAAGTGAGTGACTTAAGCGATATAGACATTCTCAAAGAGTTGACGGATGGGACTGACAAAGGCCTAGGAATAAGAATTATTTTAGGGAGTAAAGCCTCCCAAAGCAATTCCCAGACAGAGATCGTCAAAGCACTGCGGGCTAAGGGCATTCAGGTCCGATATTATCCTGCCCCTTCCAGCCGTCAGTTTGCCGTGTTTGACGACAGAGCACTGATTATGAGCAGCTCAGGATGGACTCACTCTACCTTCGTTGTCAATCACGAAATGGGGTTAACGATTCCTTCTCCTGAAGCCACAACCAAAGCTGCGGCCCAATTTGAAAATGACTGGGCTGCCAGTAGTGAAACGCCCTCCGTTTCCGGTTCTTAATCATTAAGATGGGAACAGTCAGCCAAAACTTCTGCCTCATACATTCCTTGGCTGACATTGAATATATTAACTGCCGTATTTAATTGCCATGGCACCTGGAACAGCTGATTCAGCTCATACCCCAGAACCTTAGTCATCATCAGCTGGACCGTGATGCCGTGAGAAACAATACAGACGGTCTCTTCGGGGTGCTGCTCTATCACCCTCAATATAAAATTCCAGGCTCTTTCCAATACATTTTCCATCATCTCTCCGCCAGGAATTTTGACATAATAGGGCTCATTGTCCCAGCAAGCAAATACTTGCTGGTTTTTTTGCCGCAATTCCTCCCATTTTTCTCCTTCCCATTCTCCAAAATTCATTTCCCGAAGGGCAGAATCGTACTGCACCTTGTCCACGCCCAAAGCCTCAGCAATGACTGCCGCCGTGCTTTGAGCCCGCTTTAGGTCACTGGCATAAATTGCGGATATCTTTTCCTTGCTGAGCCTTAACGCCAGACTACGTGCCTGATCCCTTCCCTTTTCCGTGAGAGAGGAATCTAAATTTCCCTGAACCTTTTTCTCCACATTCCAAAGTGTTTCCCCATGCCTTGTAAGAATAATCCTTGTCATTTCCTGTTCCTCCCCTATTTCGATATTTAAAAATAAAAAAACGCCCGACAACTCAGCCAGACGTTTTAAACTAATGTCACTGCCATTCTTCGCGCTATAAATACAGGGCAGGAATCACTGAACCTGCCCTGTCCCACCTTGCCGTAAGATTCCAGGTTTCTGACCCTGCTCTCGCAGGTGGGCACCTAGTTAAACTCTTCCGGCTTCCCGATGAGGGCTTGCTGTACTAAGTTTAACATCTCAGTTCCCAAGTCATTAATAGGATCAAAACCAAAGAATCTACACGAACAAGGTAGGATTTTTTATATTATATCACTTATTTACCGAAAAATCTCTGGCAACCGCTGGCAAATAACGCTTACTTAATTTTTCTTCAAGCTCGGCTAGACGTTCCTGAAGGGAAGCAATACACATTTCTTGTGCTCTCATCCGCTGTCTTAAGCTTTCTATTGAACCCTGCACTTCATTCATATCACTTTGCAATTCCGAATCACCATTTACAGTTGAATTGCTGCCTGGAAAATCCACGATTTGAACAGTGTCACCATTTTCACCGCTCACAGCCGGCAGATAGGCAAAACGGGCATAACGGGAATTATGTCCTGGATTGATCGCCAGAATCCCCTCTTCTTGCAAAGCTTGTACCGCTCTGCGCAATGTCACACTGGCTGTTCCGGTTTCACGCTGGATATCGGAATAAGCCAATTCAAATTCCTTTCCTTGATGCATCTGAGCCATCTTATCAAAAAAATCTACGAATTTTCGACGTGTTTTTTCTTTTAATTTCAAATTTATTCATCCTTTCAAAAAACGAAAGATAACTTTTTGAAACTCAAATATAATTGCAATAATATATTAGCAAAAAAAACAACAATAATCCAGTCTCACACCAAAAAATATAACATTTATTGCAAATTTATTTATTACCGTAAAGTTTGGTAATAACTTCATCGGACAAATTGAAAGTATGTTCATCAAAAGGGAACGCATTGCCTTTAACTTCTTCACAATATTGACTAATTGCCTGTACTGTTTTTTCACCTAAATTCTCATAACGCTTCACAAACTTTGGTTTAAAATTGCTATACATTCCTAAAAGATCATGATAGACCAAAACCTGACCGTCGCATTCCTTTCCTGCTCCGATCCCAATGGAAGGGATCCTTAACCGGCGAGTTATTTCCGCTCCCAGTTGTTTGGGAATTGCTTCGATGACCAGCATAAAAATCCCTGCCTCTTCCAAAGCCAGGCTGTCTTCAATCAGTTCCTTTGCCCTTTCCAGATCTTTACCCTGAACCTTAAGCCCTCCCAGCTGTGTTGCCGTTTGCGGAGTCAGCCCGATATGGCCTACTACAGGAATCCCTGCTTTGGTCAGACGCTGAACCGTGGGAGCAAAATAGCTTCCCCCTTCAATCTTGACCGCATCGGCCCCGCCTTCTTTAATTAATCTCCCTGCATTTAAAAGGGCTAATTCTTCAGTAGCATAGCTCATAAAAGGCATATCTGTTACTAAAAATGTCTCTTTAGCTCCCCTGCGCGCCGCTTTTGCATGGTGGAGCATTTCATCCATGGTAACCGGAACGGTTGAATCATAACCTAAAACCACATTTCCCAGAGAATCGCCCACCAAAATAACATCCACTCCCGCTTGTTCCGCCAATTGGCCGGATGGATAATCATAGGCGGTCAGCATACAAATCTTATCGTTTTTTTCTTTCATAATTTTAAATTCTGTTATGTTTTTTTTCATCTTTAATTCCCTCACTTATTTTATAAATATTAAAATGACATACTCTCTCTCCACGGGGCATAGATTTTAACAAAAAAGGAGGAATTGTCATGGCCGGCTCTTTCAAGTTTTCTTTAGTTTTTAAGGGCATATTGATTGCAACCGTTTTGGCTGCAATTCTTTCCCTCTTATTTGGCCTTCTTCTTTCCTTTACCTCTATACCTGAATCTGATCTTTCTGCTCATATAATATACAGTATCAGCATTTTCCTGGCGGCTTTGCTGATCACTTCCAAAACAGGAAATAAAGGCATGCTTTACGGAGTGATGATTGGTATAGGCTTTGTTCTGATCCTCCTTGTGTTCACCGCTATTGTTCAACCCAGCGCCCCATCCTGGATTAAGATAGGCGAAAAATTAATTTTCTCTGTTGTCGCGGGAGGCATCGGGGGAGTATCTGGGATATTCTTTTCCCGGGCTTAAAAACCCCATCTCGGTTCAAAAAGCTATACCTTTTTATTTTAACATTTTGAGGTAGGTTTTTAGTCAAATCTGCCTTTTTTTATTGTCAATATTTCTCAGTCTTAATGTTTACTTTATATTTTCTTAATTGTGCTGTAAAATATTTTTAACTGATTAACAAAAAGATTGAAGGTGTTAATATGTGTGCCGAAAAAACTCCTTGGGAGCAGGTCCTCGACTTCCATGGTCATTTATGTTTAGAAATTACGATAGGTTTTCGGTTGGCTCAAATTGCTCAGCGTGAATTAGGGATTAAGCCTACTTCCGATACCGAACTTACCATTACCGCTCAAACCCACTCCTGTGCTTTGGATGCCTTTCAGATTATTAATCAAACTACCTTCGGAAGGGGAAATCTACAGGTAAACGAAACAGGCCGGCATATTTATGAATTTAAATATAATTCAGTTCCGGAAACAATTATTTTGGAAGTCAATTCGTCTTTGCTGAATCAGCTTGATGAATTCCGGACCTACCATCATCCCAGGGAAAAACAAGCCAACCTTCTTAAAGGGGTGCGTTTTATTCTGGACAAAAATGAAGATGAATTCTGTTTGATTGAGCATAAGCCGGTTGAAGGCAGTGAAAATTAAAGCAAAAGGTATTAAACCGAATCGATAAAAGAGGTTGCCGCCAAGTATACATAAAGCATATTTAGCGGCAACCTCTTTTTGAAACCGGATTAAAACTTATCCCTCATAGACAATTCAGACCTTTTTTGTAAAATTAGCCAGCCGTCATATAAAAATTATTATCCCACAGGCTTATCATTTACTTCCCCCAGCTCAGGAGGATATTTCTTATGCCGCCAAAACCGCCAAATCATCAATCCCAAAGAAATCGCCATGACAGTTACACTGCTCCATTGAGCTGCCGTCCAGTCGAAAAGGAACCGAGGGCTGTCCCCCCTCAGCATTTCCAGGAAAAATCTGCACAGGTTATAAATAAAAGCATACAGCAAGAAATATACACCTGAAGGCAACTTGCGCAAACGTAATATCAAAAGCAAAGCAAAGATTAAAACGTCCAGCTGCCCTTCCCAGATTTCTGCCGGCCATAAGGGTTGATCACCAAAAGTCTGCCGCGCCAAAGTTTCTTCCGGATATAAAATTCCGAAATTTCCTCCAGTCGGATCTCCGAAGGCATCCCCGTTCATTAGATTGGCCGCGCGTCCGATCCCCTGTCCCAGAATAAGTCCGGGCGCTACATAATCGGCAAAATCCCAGAAACTTATTTTTTTCCGCCACAGATAAACAATGGCGCAGATCAGCGCACCAATCACACCGCCCTGAATGGAAAGCCCGCCATGCCACACGGCAATAATCTCTCCCGGATTACGACTGTAAAAATCCCATTCAAAAAAGAAAACCTGCCAGACTCTGGCTCCGACAATCCCCCCTAACAGCAATAAAGGAGCCATATCAAGGAGTACATTGATATACTCTTTTTTACCTTCCGCTTTCATAATATAAGCGGTCACGCCCAAACCGATCAAAAAGGCTATTGCTAAAATGACGCCGTAGGCGCGAATCGGAAAATTCCCAACATAAAATAGATATTGATGCATCGTTTTCCTCGCTTTTCCAATATTTTTACATTGGCAGAATGTAGATGGCGATCATGAAGAAATGGATCAGACTTCCTAAAGCCACAAAGAGATGAAAGATCTCATGGAACCCCAGATGAAGTTTAGGCAGACTAAAAGCTTTCGTTCCATAGATCACGGCGCCAAACGTATAGGCTAAACCGCCCAGTACCATAAGTATAAGAGCACCTAAAGGCAGGGTATGCACAAGTTGATAAAAAGGAATGACAGCGATCCATCCTAAAGCCAGATAAAAAGCTGTTGTTACCCATCTCGGTGCACCGACAAACCAAATCTTCAATATCATGCCCAAAGCTGCTAATCCCCAAACCGTCCCCCAACATACTCCAGCGCCATGCTCCGGAAAGGCCGTAATAAAGCACAGGCGTATAAGAACCGGCAATCAGGACATAGATGGTCATATGATCGATCTTTCTCAGCATCAGCTCTCTTTCCGCTGTCGTGCGCCGCCAATGGTACAATGAACTGGCTCCATAAAGGAGGGTAACGCTAAAAGCGTAAACCAGCATAACAGTTAATTTCGACAAATCATTTTTAGCATTCAAACTTAAAAACAGCAGCCCGGCTCCTGAGGCCAAGAAAGGGATAAAATGTGTCCAGGTATTGGCCGGTTCTTTCATTGTTCTTGTCAGCATAGCAATAAAATCTCCCTTGAATTCACTTATTATGGTTACATAGATATATTAACCCAATATTTAACTCTTTAATTCTAATCCTCCTATTCATTAAATTCAACTTTTTCCACCTTAAACATTTCTTAAAATTACTTTTCAAACTTAAAGATAATGTTGCTTTAAAGCTAAATTGCATTAAGTAGGATATGGCTTTGTTGAGAGGTTTAAAATAAAGTAGTACAATTAGAAATTAAATAGGAGGTGTCCCCTTGAGTTTTTCTACAGACGTCATCATTCTACTCTTTTCCGTTCTTGCCGGTTTTCTTGGCTCAATTTTGGGACTAGGCGGAGGCATCATCATCGTTCCGGCTTTGACATTGATTCTCCACCTTCCCTTTCAAGAAGCCATCGGTGCCAGCATTGTTTCAGTCATTGCCACATCAAGCGGCGCCGCCATTGCTTATGTAAGCGACAAGATCACCAATATTCGCATCGGTATGTTTTTGGAAACAGCCACAACCCTTGGTGCCATCACCGGTGCATTTATCACAGGATTATTAAATGCCAAAACCCTTTACTTTGTATTTGGCATCTTCATGTTCTATTCGGCATGGAATATGTTCAAAACCCGGCATTCCTCTGCCCCCTCCCATGTCAGCACTCATCCGCTGGCCGCCCGCCTGAAGCTTAACGGTGAATATTTTGACAAGGTCCTCAATAAAACCATTGCTTATCAGGTGGCCGGAGTATACCCCGCTTATGCCGTCATGTATTTTGCCGGTATCCTATCCGGGCTTTTAGGGATCGGAGGCGGAGCCTTTAAAGTTCTGGGTATGGACGTTTTTATGAAACTACCCCTTAAAGTTTCAACTGCCACCAGTAATTTCATGATCGGCGTCACTGCCGCAGCCAGCGCAGGGGTCTACTTCTCCAGAGGAGACATTGATCCTGTTATTGCCGGCCCTGTCGCTCTGGGAGTTTTAGCCGGCGCTCATCTGGGGGCCAAAACCTTACCCTACATCAGTAACAAACAGCTGCGTCTGCTCTTTATTCCCGTTTTAGTGATCATTGCCATGCAAATGCTGTGGAAAGGTTGGTGGGCCTGATGAAAAAGACTTCCTTTGAACCGGAACTTCTTATTAGCCGGTGGCTTCGCTATGGTGTGATGATTTCCGCCGCAACCCTGGCATTGGGCTTTATCCTGATGATCTTTAATTTTCATGCTCCGGCTGAGAGGGAGATATTCACCTCTGTTTCAGCAGTACTGCACGGCGTCATCCGATTTGATCCTGCGGCTATCATGAGCCTCGGCCTTCTCTTTCTTATCCTCACTCCAATCTTAAGAGTCGCTATGTCGGTTCTCATCTTTTTATGGGAAAAGGATTATCTCTATGTGTTCATTACTTTTCTCGTCCTTTTTATTCTCGTCTGCAGTCTGATGTTGGGGAAGGCCCTATAGTGCTCCCCATTCAGCTTTAATTCTATCCCCGGATTTTAATGGAGTGGTGAATTCCGCTTCTTGCCCGTTAACTTCCAGGATTAGTTTAGTGCCTGCCGGAACCTGCTGTGATATTCCGGCAAAAGGCAGGAGATGGGCTAAAGTAGGTGCTTCCTTAAAACCCTCCACCCTCAGTTCCATGCCATCCTCAACCTTGTCATCCAGGCTTAAACGTTGGCCATGCCAATAGATTTGGCACTCTTCGGGTGAATAAACAATCGCCTTGCCATTGATTTGAAAATGCCATGGTTCGGCACTGATCTCCAGATCCTTTATTTTGAGGCATTGAACCGAATACTCTATCCGGTCCCCATTGTCTAAAGGCAGATTTTTTTCCACCGGTCTTCCATTCACACTGATGATCTGTTTTTCCGGCAAAATATGCTCCTGACCTTTTAATTTAATTTGGATCTTCCGCTCCCCTACCCGCTCAATCCCTCTTTGCTTCAAGAATTGATCCAGGTCCGTATTGGGAATATAGAGAATTTTCGCCCCGTCTTTTATCTCGACTTCTTCATCCACTTCCTGCCCGTCCATAAATACCTTCGGGATATAAGAGATGTTCTTGCCGTTCCAAAGGATGTTCTTACTTTCAGGTAAAGTGAGAATATCCTTAATTTTTCCTTTCCCCGCTTCTCCCGGAATTCCCGGTTCAAAGGAAATCTGATCACCGGGATGAACAATTTCCTCCAGCCGCCCTCTTTTTCCGTTAATCTGTAATTGGGCGGACTTACCCATGCTCCCCTTGATGACTTGAATTTCTCCGTTCAACTCGAAAGTCAAGGCCACACCCGGTTTGCCTAGAAATGATCTGGGCTGTATTCCTGACGCCAGCAAAGCCTCCGCTACCGTCGCTAATTGCAGTTCGAAAATCGGTACAGGCCGTTCATTAACCCATACTGAATAATAGTGCAGCCCCTGATTCTCCAAGGCCGTGATTCCTATGCCGATAGGGGTGATACTTTCCGGTCCTTTGACACTTTTCTCTCCTGTGACATGGGCCACTCTTTCTCTCACCTGCAGACCTATGCGCTCTTGGGGTAAATTCATAGCTTCTGCCAGAAACTGTGGCAAAAGAGGGGTCATACTTCCTCCCCCTATGAGGATAACCGCCTGAGGAACTCCATGATTTAATTCTAAAATTGTCCCGGCTATTTTATTGGCCAGTTCGCCAACGACCGGTCTGACTGTATCCAGTAATTCTTCCTTACTTAAAGAATATTTTTTACCTAAAAAGTCGGTATAGGAGATACGTTGTTTGGTTTGCATGGAACGCTTGATCTTTTCGCCTGTCTGAAAATCGAGAAGATAGCTGTTTGCCAGCACCTCTGTTACCTCATCACCAGCCATTGGCACCATGCCATATGCAAAGAAGGTGCCGTTTTTCGTCAAAGCAATATCAGAAGTTCCTGCGCCGATATCAACCAAAGCCAAGTTCAGCCTGCGCATATCGGGAGGGATGGCTGCCTGTCCCGCTGCTATCGGTTCAAGGGTCAGACTGCTCATATTCAAGCCAACCCGCCCCAATACTGAAATCAGACCGTCAATGACCGCTCTGGGTAAAAAAGTGGCGATCACCTTGACCCTGGCCTTCCTGCCCCGCTGACCCACTAAATTAGCGATTCTCTGCTGATCTAAATGGCTCTCAATCAGGCTGTAGCCCACACAATGATAATTACCTTCATAGGCCTG
Source organism: Bacillota bacterium (assembly GCA_023390635.1). Lineage (GTDB taxonomy): Bacteria > Bacillota > Desulfitobacteriia > Desulfitobacteriales > Desulfitobacteriaceae > JAEWCM01. The sequence continues at coordinate 13,986 of JAEWCM010000202.1, read as the reverse complement.
ATTAGCCTCAATCTGGCGCAGGGCCTGTTGAATTGCTTCCATTTCCAGGGCGAGCACATCTTCTTTTTCCCATCCAATCGGCAGAAGCTCCTGGCGCTCTGCTTCAGCCACTTCCGTGATCAATGCCCGTCCGGCAGCCGCCACGGCCACCTCTGTCAACGTTTCCCCTGTTTTCTCTTCCAACTCATTTTTTACCTTTTCAACAGCCCGGGCTACCTCTTCCACATCATGCACCTGACCGTCATACATTGCTCTCTGGCTATGTTCGGTGCATGCACTGGCGGTAATTTTATAATCTTGTCCGTTTTTGCTCATGAGCAGGCCCATGACCATCCGCGTACCAATATCTAAGGCAAAAATTCCGTCCATTTATATCCACCCCTTTTTCATGTTTGTCATTTCGACTTTCTATAGAAAAAATCCTGCTTCTTACGACAAAGAGAGCACAGTTTGATGAACACGCAATTAATACGATTGGACTAAACAGAGCTGTAGGGCAAGAAAAGTTCTTTGCCCTACAGCTCTGTTTAAACGGCATCCATCCACAATCAACTTAGATAGCCAGTTGATTAGCCAGATCATACAATTCTTTATCCAGGGGAACTTTAGGTCCATACGCCGTTTCCATCGGACAGGCCACCACCTTTTGTCCCTGGTATGCGGTCATCTGCTCTGATTGTCCCCTGAGCAGGATTTCCACAGCCTTTCCTCCCATGGATGCTCCCAGCAAAGCATCCATGGCACTGGGATTTCCGCCTCTTTGAATGTGTCCTAAAATCGTCACCCGCATTTCCAGTCCGGTATTAATTTGCAGCTCCTTTCCCAACTCATAGGCACTTCCTGCTCCTTCCGCCACAATAATAATACTCTGGTTTTTTCCTCTCTTCCGTCCCCGAAGCAATTTATCTCCGATTTCCTCCAACGAAAAAGGTATTTCCGGCACCAGAATTGACTCGGCACCACAGGCCAGTCCTACTTGCAGGGCAATGCTGCCCCGTTCTCTTCCCATCACTTCCACCAGAAATACCCGTTCATGCGAGGTGGCCGTATCTCTGATTTTACTTACCGCATCCAGAACAGTATTAACCGCCGTATCAAAGCCAATCGTTAAATCGGTCCCGGGAATGTCATTGTCAATCGTAGCAGGAATGCCGACAATCTTTACTCCTTGGGCAGCCAAGGTCTGGGCTCCCCGAAAAGAACCGTCTCCCCCGATCACCACTAATCCTTCAATTTCCCTGCTCTTAAGCTGCATAACAGCTTTTTCCTGCCCCTCCTTGGTGCGCATTTCCTCCGAGCGGGCCGTCATTAACATGGTTCCTCCCCGCTGCACAATGTCTCCTACCGCTCCTACTCCCAATTCTGTAAATTCACCGTGGATCAGTCCTTCATAGCCCCTTTTTATTCCATAAACTTTGTACCCAGAATAAATACCTTTCCTGACCACAGCTCTGATCGCGGCATTCATCCCCGGAGCATCTCCTCCGCTGGTCAAAACGGCAATATTTTTAATATTCGTCATTTTCCTACCCCTTGCTCGATAATTTCTGTTCTTTAACTCAATCGATTGAGATTTCCAATCGTCTTAGGCGCTCTGCCAATTGGCGGTCTTCTTTTAACTGAGAGGCTATTCTCTGGCATCCGTAATGAACCGCTCCATGGGTCACGGAAAAACAGTCACCAATCTCCTGAAGAGAATAATTTCCGCTCCGGTGCATCAAGTACATGGCCATTTGCCTGCCCTTAATAAATTCCGGCTGTCTTCTCCCTTTTATCAAATCTTTCTCGTCGAGTCCCAGTTGAAGAGCGATCTGTCTGATAATATTTTCCGGGGTAAAGAGCCTGGCTCTTCTCTGTTGCTCTTCTTTCCAATAATCTGCAAAACAAGCAGCAGAAAGAGACAGCCCCCGCTCTTCTGCATAGAGGATATATCCTCTGATTCGGCTCTTAATCTCTGTCAGGGAACAACAGGAGCCGGCAATCTGATTGATGGCTTCCTGTTCTGCATATAAATATTTTTCCCGCAAATAAAGTGCGATAAAATCTTTTTTCTCCTCTTCCGACAATGGGTATAGATTGATAATCAGTCCTTGACGCAGGCGGGACTCCAATCGCTCTCCCAAAAATCCTAAATCAGTATTTTCTCCTTGGAGCGTCAAGACCATCTTACCCCTGCTTTTTGAAATATATTCATAGGTATACAGCATTTCCTCAATAGTGTGTTTCTTATTGGCCAGCAAATGTATATCATCCATGAGAAATAATCGGCTTGAACGCATCTGCCGGCGGAAAATGTTCAACCCATTGTGCTGGGCCGCCTCAGCGTAGGCCGAGGCAAATGCCTGCCCGTTCGTCATAACTGTTTTTTGTTCTGCTTCCTTTTGCCTCAGACAGTTTATGAGGGTTGTCTTACCCAACCCTTCACCTCCGCAGATCAACAAAACCTCAGGAGCTGAAGCAACATTGTAATCTCCGATCATTTTATATGCCATCTGATTAAAATCACTGATAAATATGCCCAAAGCCTTTTCTCTCCCAGCTTTTTCAATAATAGTTCAATATAATCTTTATTAACCTTATCCATTGATCCGCACCTATGTAAAAATAGATTTGAGGCCGTCACAAAACGGCCTCAAGTCTTATTAGTCTTCATCAATTACTGTTACTGAGATCATTTTATCTCCTGGTTCAATCCCATCGACAATATCCATTCCTTCAACTACTTGTCCAAAGACCGTATGCACTCCATCCAAATGAGGAAAATCATCATAGCAAATAAAAAATTGACTTCCGCCCGTATCTTTTCCGGCATGGGCCATTGAAAGCGCTCCCCGGACATGCTTATGGGGATTTCCAGCAGTTTCGCACTTAATGGTATAACCCGGCCCACCTGTTCCATTACCCTGAGGGCATCCTCCTTGAGCCACAAATCCCGGAATTACCCGATGAAAGGTCAGTCCGTTATAAAAACCTTCATTAGTCAGCTTCTCAAAATTAGCAACGGTGCCTGGTGCCTCCTCAGGAAAGAATTCAATCACAATCTTACCTTCATCCATTTCAATGATGCCTTTTTTCATCCTTTATACACAACTCCTTATTCTCTCAGCTTCTCATAAAGAAACAGCCGATACATTCTTCCTAGATTATAACGGCTCACCGCTTAAATTTCCACTTTTCCCGTAATACCAATCTAATCACTTATTCTTTTCTTTCCTGCGAACCTATAGACAGCATAGACAACTAACCCTAAAATGGCCACAATAATGGAAATGTGAAGAAGGTGATGATGAAGCAGGTGGTTAAATTGGGGGGCATATCTGCCCAGAAAACGGCCTAGCGTAAGAAAAGTCAATGACCAGAACAAAGCCCCTCCGCCGGCATAAACAACAAATTTAGGATAAGCAGTTTTGCTGATTCCGGCAAAATAGGCGGAAATGTGTCTGATTCCCGGCAGAAAATATCCTACAAATACCAATTTAACACCATGGAGGGCAAACCAACTTTCAATCCTGGTTCTGCGCTTTTCATTAAGGTGCAGATAGGGCGCTATTTTATCGAAAAAGGGGGCCCCCAGCAGCCGGCCGATACAGTAGCTGATACTCATTCCTGCCAAACTGCCCACAAAAGCAATTATCCAAGTTAGAGGAAAATTCATTCTGCCGCTTCTGATTTCCATACCGGCAAAGGTCAGTAAAAATTCATCAGGCACCGGCAGACCGATAATACCCAAAATTAAAGCCACAAAAAGCCCAATATAACTATAATGACGGATCAGCTCCATCACAATCAAATCATAATGTTCCAAAGTACAATCCTCTTTTCTCCTCCATCATTCTCCCCTTAGGAAAACAATGAACACCTATCACCTTGATCAGGCGATACTTTGATTATACTCTTAACTATCTTTAAAGCACCTTAAGATATTCTTAAATATATATTTCTTAAAAGTAATTTTAACAATTATACGCCGGCTATCTCAAAAATCTCCTCATCCTTTAGCCGTTTGAATTCTTCACTATTCAATGACTTTTGCGCTGACAATTTCAGAACTTTTTCACCTTTACTCCAAACGGCCTCGTAGCCTGACCCGGCCTCCCGAACCTGATAGGAAAAGCGGGGTGGATTGGCCAGCCTCGCTCTGGTTAAACCCTGGAGACAGTCAGCAAAACAAGGCGAACCGGTCACATGAAGTTTAAGCTCAGGGTCTTTTAAATAGCTAAACCGTTCTTCTACGAGCATCCCCATCCGCACTGCCAGTCTCAAATCGTCACACTCTTCCCCGTGATGATTCAGCGCTTGAGTCCGCAGCGCTCTGAGTAAGACCTCTTCCCGACTGCAGGGAATGTGGGGCGCCAAGGGAGAAAATACCGTATCTCTTTCAAAATAAGGCTTAATATCCAAAACTGGGGTTCCGTCAATCACATCTAAACCGGAAACCAGCAGGCTGTTGTCCTCATCGATGTCCAACAGCCGAACAAGAGAAAGGGCAATCGGATTAGGACGGCTGGGGGAACGCAAGGCAAACGTTCCAAACGGCTTGACATTCGGATTGATTTTTACCGGCACGGCAGTGAGCACATCTCTTTTTGCCTGGTGCAACCAACTCAATACCCAAATATGAGAGTATTCTTTAATTCGCTGTAAAGCTTTTACGTAATCCGGATAAATAATTATACGGGCCAATTGCCCTGAATTAGGCATTAAATCACGGTTGGAAATAGTAGAACTGACGATTCCCACCGGATTCAGCGAAATATTATCCATTTATATCTTTATCACCTTTACTAATTAATTTTGGTGTTGGATTCCAAGGACCAGGCAGGCTTGCCGCACAACGCTGCGGAGGGCGCCGGGGCTGCAGCACTGGCCTTTACGGCGCTGCGCCGGAACCCCGCTGCTTTCAGTTAGTGAACCTCCGGCTTCGCATGCCGCGAAGCCGGTGTGCAGCTTAACGCCCCTTTGCCCAAATCCTCCGCTTTTGTGCGTCAAGCCTGCCTCTTTGGGACCTTTATGTAACAAAACCAAACTATACATGCATTATATAGTTTGGTTTTATATTTCGTCAACTTGTTCATTATATCGTTAAATTCTAAATGATAGATCGAACATTAAAGTTGTTCACGCTTTACCCAGCCTTTTTCACACTCAAACCTTACTTTTTTGCCATCCAAAACAGTCTCCAGATAAATACCTTTCTCCCAGAGAGTCTGCATGAGCACCAGAGTTTTCTCTAAATAACGGATATCTAAGTCTTGACCTTCATGATGGTGATATAAGTAAAGGATTCCCCTGCCAGCAAAATCTCTCTCTTTCACTGTAATTCTGGGATGCCCCCCGTGTACCAAGGAATTAAGTAATTCTCCCTTGACACTCTCCCATTCCAGATCCGTTACCTGCCATTGTGTCCCTACCTTGCGGAAATTAAAAAGCTGCAGTTGTTCAATTAACTCCTTGTCCAAGTAATTTCTAATAAAGGACAAGTCGTTTTCCTGTTTTCTAATCTCAAATAAGTCTTCTATAGCATATTCTTTTTCTAGTTTTTCCCATATTCTTAAACCTAACAAATAGGGATTTATACTCCTTGCACTGGGTTGAATCACCTGACTATGCATTAACGAAAACTCTACAAATTCCCCATCGCTCAGATCTAAGGACCTCATAATCCGCCCATGCCAAAAGGTAGCCCAACCTTCGTTAATAATCTTCGTCTCCATTTGAGGATAAAAGTAAAGGGATTCTGCCCTGATAATACTTAATATGTCTCTTTGCCAATCCTCCAGTTCTGGAGAATGATAAGCCAGGTAAAGGAGCAAATCTTCTTCAGCATCGTTTTCTATTCTCCCTTCCTCCTGCTCTTCTCTCATCCATAAGTCGTCATATGGAGATGGCAAGGTAAAACTTGGCTTAAGCGGTTTCCGGGAAAAAAGGGAAGCATGGATATGATTTCTGGGATTGACGTGCTCCTGAATGGCCAATACAGCATCAAGAGTTTTCTCTACCGTTTCACGGCCATATCTTATTTCATAGTCACGGATTTTTTCGGCATGAACAGCCATCCGGTCCAACATGTTCTGATCTGTGCGACAAAAATAATAATTATTTTTAAAGAAATCGACATGGGCGTAAACATGACTCATGATCAGCTTATTCTGCAAAGCATGATTGCCATCCAGTAAAAAGGCATAGGCTGGGTTGGTATTAATCACCATTTCATAGAGTTTACTAAGGTTGAAATCATACTGTGCCTTCATTCTATAAAATGCCTTGCCAAAGCTCCAGTGGGCAAATCGGGCCGGCATTCCGTAAGCCCCAAAAGTATAGAGGGTCTCCGCAGGGCAAATTTCAAAATGCACGGGGTAAAAATCCAATCCGGCGTCACGGGCCACTCTGGCAATCAATTCTGCATTCTTACTCAACTGTAATCTTTCCTGATCCATTCCTTCTCCTTTCTCTGCACGCCTTTTATGTAAACAAAGTTTGCAAGGCTTTATAGACCTGGCTCCGGTCCCTAATCGTCACTAATCTTAATTTAGGGTCGTCAATCACCTTAAGAGCGGAAATAAGCGTATTGGAATATTGGGTACGGAGAATTTCCCCGTAACCGGCGATCCGGCTGACCGCGACCAGTTCTTGCATTAAAGCTGCCGCCTTGCTGTTATCCGAATTGATATTGTCTCCATCCGTAAAATGAACGGGATAAAGGTTATAGTGCTGTGGAGGGTACTCTTTTCCAATGATATCCAAGGCCAGCCGGTATACGGATGAACAACGGGTCCCTCCGCTTTCCCCTTTGGTAAAAAACTCTTCTTCCGTCACTTCTTTTGCCTCTGTGTGGTGAGCTAAAAAACGAATGTCCACATTCTCATACTGGGTTCGCAAGAAACGCACCATCCAGAAAAAAAAGGTCCGGGCAATATATTTTTCAAACTGGCCCATTGAGCCCGAAGTGTCCATCATTGCTAATACCACAGCATTTGTTCGAAAATCCGGTTCATTTTCCCACGTTTTAAAACGCAGATCTTCCGGGATTATTTGCAAAGTTTTCTCTGCATTCTCAGGTAATGTCTGATTTAGAGCCTGCCTTTTTAAGCTGGCCAATAATGTCCTTTTCTTATCGACATTAGCCATCAGGCCTTTTTTGCGCACATCGTTGAAGCGAGGATATTCATGGGAAATCAAGGGCATCTTTTTATCATCCAGGTTGGGCAGCCTTAATTGGGGAAAAAGTGCTTCCGCTATATCCTCATAAGTCACTTCCGCTTCATAGATGTCCATTCCTTCCTCTTCTCCGGCCCTTCCTTTCCTGCCTCTCCCACTGGTCTTATCATCATCCTGCGCCAAAACATCTCCACTTTTGATTTTTCCTTTTCCCTTTCCCTGTCCCACATAGCTTTTCTTATTCGAATCAAAGCGGAACTTAAACTCTTCCAGAGAACGGATGGGAATTCTGGTATGTTTTTTTCCGTCCGACAGAACGATACCTTCATCTGCAATGAGATCTTCCAGATGGTTTTTAATGGCTTCCTCAACCTTAGCCCGGTGACGCAGCTGATCCTGAAACCCTTTGCGATGCAGGCTCCAATCCTCCTTGTTGACAATTACTTCGTCTCCCATGTGTTCACCCCCTAGCGATTGAGCAACGACCCGACATATTTGACAATTTCATTGGCGCATACGGGACAATAGCCATGCTGTTCAATCAGGCGGTCTGTCACATCGTTGATCCTTTTCTGCTGCTCCCGGTCAGGATGACTTACGGACGTAGTGACTTTCACAATATCTTTTAAGTCGGTAAAGAGCTTCTTTTCAATGGCCTCTTTGAGTTTTTCATGAGAAGTGTAATCAAAAGTCCTCCCTTTGCGGGCTAACATAGAAATGCGGATGAGAATTTCTTCCCGGAATGCCTTTTTGGCATTTTCCGAAACACCAATTTGTTCCTCCACACTGCGCATCAATTGTTCGTCTGCTTCCCGCTCTTCACCCGTCAGTAGGTCGGTAATCCCTCTTGAATTGCAATATCCTTCAACATTATCGAGATAATTATTGAGCAACGACTTGGCTGATTCTTCATAAGCATATACGAAGGCTTTTTGCACTTCCTTCTTGGCCACATTGTCGTACTCCTGCCGGGCGGCCACAATCAGATTCATCAGGCGCTCCCGCTCTTCTTTTGTAATCGAGGTATGTTGAGACAGCCCTTCCTTCAATGCCCGCAGAATATCCAAGGCATTGATACATTGCCTTTCATTCCTTACTAATGCGGTAGAAATCCGGTTGATGACATAACGGGGATCAACTCCGCTCATCCCTTCTCCTGCTTCTTCCCCTTCAGTCATTAAATCCCGCAGATCCTTCTCATTAAAACCATCTACTCCTTCTCCGTCATATAAGCGCATCTTTTTGATCAGCTCCATGCCTTGCTTTTTTGATGGCTGCAAGCGGGATAAAATACTAAAAACAGCAGCAGTCCATAAACTATGGGGAGCTAAATGAATCTGACTCAAATCACTCTGCCTGATTAACTTTTCATAGATTTTTACTTCTTCACTCACTTTTAAGTTGTAAGGGACTGGCAGTACGATGATACGCGATTGTAATGCTTCATTTTTTCTGTTAATGGCAAAAGTTCGGTATTCTGCTTCATTGGTATGGGCAATGACCAAGGTATCGGCAGAAATCAAGGCAAACCTGCCTGCCTTAAAATTGCCTTCCTGGGATAAGCTGAGCAAGCTCCACAAGAATTTCTCGTCACACTTAAGCATTTCCTGAAATTCAATCATCCCCCGGTTAGCTTTGTTCAGTTCGCCATCAAAGCGATAAGCTCTCGGGTCAGATTCAGAACCATACTCTGTGATCGTGGAAAAATCGATACTTCCGGTCAAATCGGCAATATCCTGAGATTTAGGATCAGAAGGGGCAAATGTCCCAATTCCGACCCGATTAGCCTCTGAAAAAAGCACCCTTTGCACAGGGAACTGTTCCAAATCTCCATTAAATTCTTCTTCCAGGCGCATCCGGCATACAGGGCAAAGGCTCCCTTCCACCCTGATCCCATAGGTGGCGGCAAACTTTTCTCTGAGGGGAAAAGGCAGAAGATGAAGAGGATCTTCATGCATCGGGCAGCCTTCAAGGGCATAGACCGCCCCTGCCTCCGTCCTGCTGAACGCTTCAATTCCCTGCTTCAGCATGCTGACGATCGTCGACTTCCCTCCGCTTACCGGTCCCATTAAAAGTAAAATCCGCTTACGCACATCCAAACGCTTGGCTGCGGAATGAAAATACTCCTCCACCAGCCGTTCCAGCGTTTTATCCAGCCCGAACAGCTCAGAGTCAAAAAAATGATATTTCAGACCTTCTTCGCTCTTTTCTATCCCTGCCTTGCTTATCATCGCATAGAATCTGGCATGGGCATGAACAGACAAGTCCGGATTTTCAATCACCATCGGGAGATAATCTTTGAACGTGCCATGCCATGCCAAATCATCTTCACTCTTCCGGTACTCTTTCAGCCATTGCATAACTTCCATATTTGACCTCCTTGTATTCCAGAACCCGTAAAAGCAGTTTTGTAATCATGTATATGCCTTAAAGGGTGGGAAGAGACATCCCTTTATGAATAAATCCTTTTCCTTCTCAAACAATTAAGATAAAATGTAGAAAAAAGGAGGAAGATGTACTCATGACCGTTGGCAGAAATGATCCCTGCCCTTGCGGCAGCGGAAAAAAATATAAAAAATGCTGTGCTCTCCAAGACCAGCAAGACTCTTCCCTTGCCTATCAAAAAGGCCGACAGCTGCAGGTGGAACAAAACAGAAGCCTGCTGGCTTCCCGCTGGTACCAAACCCATTGGGCCCACCACCGTGCTCAGGTCAACCGTTTGCTCGCCACGCCGTCCCGCCACCGCAACGCCCTGCTGATCGGTCCGGGGAACTGCAACGATTTTGATTTGGCCGAGTTGGTTCAACGTTTTGACCACATTGACATGGTGGATATTGATTCGGATGCGGTACATTCAGCTTTGACCAGGATTCCGTCCCAGGATATTCATAAAGTCTCAGTGATTAATTTTGACATCACCGGACTCTATGACAAAATCATGCCTGAATTTATCGCCCAACTCCCCTCCCTGACTTCTGAGGAAGCAGGATTGCGCCTGAATGAGCTGTGCGGGCAATTAACTCCTCCCCCTTTACCTTATGAACTTATAGAGCAAAAATATGATGCGATTGCCGTTCTGGCCGTATTCAGCCAACTGTTCATGCCCTTTTATGAAGAAAATATTGCCATTCACTTTCCGTCCGACGATAAAAAACTGAGGACAGCGGCGGTGAAATTAGCCGACCGTCTCTCCGAATTATGTTTCTCTGCCATCCAACCACTGCTTTATGAGGACGCTCAGCTCATTTTCTATTCCGACCTGCTTCAGTTCTCCGCCCTTACTCCCCAGCTCCTGGATCAGCTCAGTGATGTGAATACAGCTTTAGGCCCTGATTTTTACCGCCACCGCATTGCCGGTTCGGACGGTTTCCTTAATTATGTTGACAAACATTTTAACCACATGACCCATTCGGGACAGATGGAAACATGGATCTGGGAATTTGACCAGCAGCGCAAATACTATACTATGGGAATTGCGCTCAAATACCATACTTAATATTTTTCTGATACAAAAGCAAAGAGAGTACAGCCTTCATCAGGCGTACTCTCTTTACTTATAATCTTATTTGCCAAAATTCTTATCTAGGGCGCCAAAATCTTTACCGTTACTTCCTTAACAGCTTTTTCGTAATGAAGAATTACTCTGATATCGACATTTTTTGTGATACCATCCATATAATTTCTCAGACGAAAAATGTCTTTATTTTCAATGGAAATTGTATTGTCTAAAAAGACGATAAAGGCATTGCTCGGTGCGTATTGGGTATCTTTGACCACCACATCATTCTGATCGAGAATTAAGTCCCGCCAGACTCCATACTGATCCAGTCCGAAAACACCGATAACCCTGCCGCTTAAGGCATCATAAACACTATTAAATTCAAAATGAGTCTGCTCTGTACCACTAAGATCAAGATTCCGAGTGGGGAAATTAATCCGCCAGTAGCCTGTTCTCATCTCTTGTACTTCCGGTGCTTTAGGTGAAACGGCTGCTGTCTGCTCTATCGTCTGTACTCCATTTAAGGTGTTAATTTTTGCTGTGATTTTGACACTGCGGTCAGCTGTATTTCCTCCAGTTGCAACATTCCTGCCCGCCACATACCAATCATTCTTAACTTGAGCGGTGGTGGCAATGGACTGATCCGCCGATGTTACCGAAAGAATATCCCGGGGATCAACCTCATAAACATTGTGATTGGCATCCATAGCCTGAATTCTGACTCTTTCTGCGTAAGTTTCTGTAATGTCAGGAGTAAAGTCTTTAAAACCAGCAATGGGTGATAAATTAACAATACTATAGGTAACACCCGACTGAGTCAGCAGGTTACAGCTAGCCGTGTCATAGTTGGTAAAGAAAGTAGCCCCGGAAGCTTTCACCGTATAGCTTCCATCAGCCAGAGGCGCTGTAAAAGCCAGAAGCACCTCGGTTTTAGCCTGATTCCATGTTAGGCTGAAACCTTTAAGTTCTTTACCCTGCTGCTCAATTTTCCATTGCAATTGATCCGGATCAGCAACACTATGATTTAATATCACTTTAAAGGTTTGTCTGTCTACCGCTTTAAATATATCAATACTGAGGGGCGTTGATCCTGGCTCTTCTGTTGTGGACTGAGTCAGTTTATAAAGGGTGGACTGAGCTATGACGGCAGTTCCGCCTAAAGCCGTAATACTGCTTTGAGCAGTAAGCTTATCATTGACTAACGCCGCTGCCTTCACAGCCTTGTTATCAGTCAGTACGAGGGGCGCACGGTAAGCTGCAGCCAACGGAGCCCCGGCAAGAGCATCCACCATGGTTTCCCCATTAGCTAAATAGACGTGGGTAAAATCCAACTGATCAGCAAATCCTTGAATCACAGCTACATTAGTATCATAGGCATCCGTTCCAGCCAACCTGATAATCTGACCGGGCATCTCCCCTGCCTGTGCTTCACTGATCACACCTGTTCCACCGACAATATAAGAAGTGGTAATAGAGCTTTTAATACCGGCAATATATTGAGCCACTGAAGAAGGAAGGGTGTTCTTTCCAGTTGTATAGAGTATCGGCATTCCCTTGGCCGCAGCTACCGGTGCAATGGACAAAGCATCCTGCCCTTTACCTCCTGCTAATACCACTGAGGAACCTGCTCCCACGCCTATGACTTGGGCAATTTTCACCGAAGTTTCTGCTGCGTCAAATCCGGCTAAACGGGTCACCGTAATGCCGATTTTCTTGATCGCGTCTTCAACCTCACTTTTTATGACACCCGTTCCACCGATCAGATAAACATTTTTTACTGCCAAATCTTTAAGAGCAGTTTGAGTCACTGCTGTCAATTGATTTCCCTCTGTAAGCAAAAGAGGGGCATTCTTGGCGGCAGCCAAAGGCGCAGCAGCCAGGGCATCATAAGAATTACCGGGAGTACCTACTGCGATGACAGCCGTATTTTTTGCTCCTCCGGCCTTGGCTATTTCTACGGCAGTATCATATTGGGTAATTCCACTCAGTCGTTCGTAAACAGGGGCTGCTGAGAGGGGTAGCGGCCAAATAACCAAACTTAGAGCGATAGGCAAAATCAAGCACTTTTTCAGGCCCTTCATATGCTGCAAATTCTCTCCCTTCATTTATAGCAAACTCGTACTTAAGCTAAATCTCATATTGCTATGATATTATCATTAACTTACTTAAAATACTATACGTTATAAGTGGAAAATTTGCGGTCACTAATTCCCTGCTATACTTCTTTGAGGTAAGTCTTTCTAATGTGGATAAAAAATAAGCTTCCCTTTTTGTTAAAAGAAGCTTAGTCTACATTTATGCTATTTCTCCAATACTGTTCAATTTTCATTGGCTCTGCAGTTTCTTGACATCAGAAAATTCAAAAGCATACTCACCGAACAGATCCTCTAGAGTGACAATAATATATTCCCCTGATTCATCTTTTCCGACATATTTAACAATGCCGCAATGTCCATTTTTAGTCATGACACGATCCCCCACTGCCAGCATATTTTTATTCCAGTGCCGAGCGTCAGAATAGGCCACTCCTTTTTTCAGAGTCAACATAAACGGCCTCCTTGTGAAAGTTATTTTTAGTGCTAAATTTAGCATACCATATCTTTCATCAACAATCTAGCGAAAATTGTGAATGTTTATTAAAAAATACTTATTAATATTCTTTAATATTCAATTCCTCTCCGTGCCTGTATTCCTTGATCAAAGGGATGCTTCACCGGCTTCATTTCCGTCACTAAGTCGGCACAATCCATTAAACGTTGACTGGCCTGATGGCCTGTTAATATAATTTCAAGATTGTCCGGCTTTTGTCTGATTAATTTCAACACATTATCCTCAGAAATCAACCCAAACAGTATGCAAGTCACAAGTTCATCCAGAATCACCAAATCCCATTGTCCGTCGGCTAAAATTTCTTCGGCCCTTTTATAGCCCTTAAGCGCCGCCTGAATATCTTCTTCCTTCGGATTCTTCGGATTCACCCAACCTTTTTCACCATAATGTTCAATCCGGCAAAAAGGATCAAGTTTGGGCAAGATTTTTAACTCACCTGAATCATCGCTATATTTCATAAATTGAATAATAAAAACGCGCAGCCCTTGACCTGCAGCGCGTAGCGCCAATCCAAGAGCTGCCGTTGTCTTTCCTTTTCCCTCGCCGGTATAAATTTGCACCAAGCCCCGCTCCAGTATCATTATTCAAACACCTTCTCACACCATTTTTCAATCTGAGGGTGAACATAGGCCACATTAGGTAAATTAAGGATCTCCGGAAATCTAGCCACAGACTGCTTACTGAAAGCAAGGCTGAAAAATAGCTTCACTGCCGACTTC
>JAEWCM010000147.1 GCA_023390635.1 Bacillota bacterium | reverse complement strand
GGTCAGAGAACAAATGGAATCGGTGCTTGATTCGTATACTGTCTATCCGGCTGCGAATTATCATGGGCGCTCCAAGAGAATGACAGGAAAGATATTTGAAGGCAGAATTGCCCTATGCCGACCCAATAGAGATGATCTTGCCGGTTAAGAGGATGGAGCATGCATTTTTGCCGAGTCAATCAGCTGTATTTGCAGCAACGGGTGAATGTGCGCAGAAAAGAGAGGAGGATGTTTGTGAATCGATGGACTGTAGTGACCAAAAAACTCAAGAAAGTAAAGTTAAGGAAAAGAGGAAAGGCCCTGACAGTCAAGTAGGTGGAAAAACATGAGTCAGGATGGGCAATCATCCGCTTGTAATTAAAATCAGGAGGTTAATATGGATAAAAGAATCAGAGAATGGGTGGAAAAAGCCTTGGATGGCGGAGAATTGAGCGCTTGCGAACTAAAGGACCTGTTTGTGGTGGATTTTCTTTCGGAAGAATCCTATTTCATACAGTATGCCGCCCGGAAAATGAGTGATCAAGCCTCTGGGGGTAAAGCGGAGGTACATGCCCAGGTCGGTCTGAATACGGGGGCCTGCCCCAAAGATTGTTTGTTCTGCTCGTTTGCTGTCACAAATAAAGTGTTTGCCAAACCCAGTATAAAGACTTTGGATGAGATCATTGGAGATTGTTTGGCCTTTGAGAATGATGGAGCCAATGCTATTTATTTGATGGCTACAGCTACCTATCAATTCTCCGACTTTTTGCGGGCGGGAGAGGCGGTAAGAAAAGCATTGAAGACGGATGTGCCCCTTATTGCCAATGTAGGGGATTTTGATGATGAAGAAGCCAGAGCCTTGCGCAACAGCGGTTTCAGCGGAATTTACCATGCAGTGCGACTGGGTGAGGGCCAGGTGACCCATATTGATCCGCAAAAGAGACTGCAAACCATTGCCTTTGCCAGGAGCGCCGGATTACAGATCGGCACTTGTCTGGAACCGGTAGGGCCCGAACATACGTTGGAGGAATTAGTGGAAAAAACTCTGCTGACCAGAGAAATGAAGCCCGCATACAGCGGAGCAGGGCGGAGGGTGAATATTCCCGGCTCTCCGCTGGAGGTTCATGGGTCTTTAAACTTTGGACAAATGGCGCTCATTCTGGCGGCCGTCCGGCTCGCTATGGGATATGAGGTGGTAGGTAACTGTACTCATGAGCCCAATAAAATCGGCGCTTTGTCCGGAGCTAATCTCTTGTGGGCTGAGGCAGGTTCTAATCCTCGGGACACGAAAGCCAGTACGGTAAGAGGGTGGACCGTGAAGAAAACCCAGGAAGAACTTAAAGAAGCAGGATGGGAAATACTCCATGGCCCCTCCGTCATGTATGGGGGACGTTAGGCAGAGCAGGAGATTAATGGTAATAGGAGGAGAATTTCAGTTGAATATGCAGATCGCTCAAATGATTGATAAAGCTATGGACGGCGGAAAGCTTACGGCGAAAGAGCTGCACAGTCTGTTCTCAGTCCACTGTTTGTCGGAGGAGGCCTTTATAGTCAGGCAGGCTGCCAGGAAAATGAGCCAGGCAGCTTCACAGAACAAGGCTGAAGTTCATGCTCAGGTGGGGCTCGACTCGGGACCATGCGCAAAGGATTGTCAATTTTGTGCTTTTGCTGCCGGCAATAAAGTGTTTTCTTCCCTTGTGGTGCGAACGGAGGAGGAGGTTTTAGAAAGCTGCCTGGCGCTGGAGAGGGACGGAGCCAATGCCCTTTATCTGATGGGAACGGCACGTTATAAGTTCGGAGATTTTATCAGGATGGGTCAGGTGGTCAGAGAGGCTTTGCAGCCGGAGACCATACTGATCGCTAATACGGACGACTTTGATGACGAGGGAGCCAGAAAACTGAAAAAAGTCGGGTTTGATGGAATTTATCATGTAGTGCATATGGGAGAAGGCCGGCAAACGGGTATTGCTCCCCAAACCCGCCTGAAAACCATCAATTCAGCAAAGCGGGCCGGTTTGCTGGTGGGAACGGCGGTAGAGCCGATCGGACCGGAGCACTCTGTGGATGAACTGACAGAAAAAACTTTAATGGTGCGGAACATCTTCCCCGTTCATGCGGGAGCAGGGAGAAGAGTGAGGATTCCCAGTTCGCCTCTGACGGCTGGTGAACTGAACAGCGCTCAGACTTCCTATCTGCTGGCGGTGGTAAAGCTGGCGGTAGGCTATGAGGTGAGAGGGCATTGCGGAGGGCACGGTTTGGGAGGAATGGCCGGAGTCAATCTGACCTGGACCGAAGTAGGGTCTAATCCTCGGGATACGGAACGAAATACGTTGAAGGGGGCCACAGTAAAACTGCGGCGGGAAGAACTGCAGGAATCGGGCTGGGAAATTCTTGAGGGGCCTTCCGTCATGTTCGGACGGAGAAACTAAAGAGCTTTGGAATCAAATGATGAAGAAAGGATGAGACTGTTGAACACTTATTACAATCCGGAGGATTTAAAGAATTTCTCCACTATAGGGGAAGAGGCACCTGAGCTATGGAAAAAGTTTATGGCTTATTACGGCAGTGTTTTTGCCGAAGGGGCGCTGACTGCCAGGGAAAAGTCCCTGATTGCCCTGGCGGTGGCCCATGCTGTGCAATGCCCTTACTGTATTGATTCTTATACCCAGGATGCTTTAGAAAAGGGGGCCAATGAGGAGCAGATGACGGAAGCGGTTCATGTGGCCGCTGCCATCCGGGGTGGCGCTACACTGGTTCACGGAGTGCAGATGAAGAACATCGTGAAAAAATTGAGCTTGTAGGAGGGGTGCGTATGAACTTGGCAAGTGTAAAGGAGCAATCTGGTTTTCAGCTCCTGGAAGGGGTGAAGACGGTAATTCCCTTTGCAGAAAGGCTTAAGCAAGCCGGCTTCTATCCACTTTTGAGTAATGAGAACGTTAAAACCATGCAGCTCAATATTGGTAAAGTTTGCAACCTGATGTGTCGCCACTGTCATGTGGAGGCGGGGCCTCAACGCACGGAGCTGATGACTCAGGATACTATGGTTGAATGTTTAAAGGTCATCCGGGAACAGGGTATTAAGGTTATGGATATTACGGGCGGAGCACCGGAATTGAATCCCCACTTGTCCTGGTTGATTGAGGAAGGACGGCGTCTAAATTGCCGGATCATGGTTCGCACGAATCTGACAGTACTGGAAAAGCTGGAATACAAATATTTTCCCCGGTTATATGCTGAGAACGAGGTTGAATTGGTATCCTCCCTGCCTTTCTATGCCGAGAAGGAAACGGACCGCCAGCGAGGCAAAGGGGTCTATCGATCAGCGCTCAGAGTTCTGACCCGTCTGAATGAGCTGGGATATGGGGAAGAAAAGGGATCACTGATCCTCAATTTGGTTTACAATCCCAGCGGCGCTTTTCTGCCTGCTCCCCAGAAAACCATAGAGCAGGATTATCGTTGGGTACTCCTTCATCAGTACGGTATTCGCTTTAACAACCTGTTTAATATCACCAATCTGCCGGTTGGCCGTTTTCTCTCTTTCCTGTCCGACTCAGGCAATTTGGATGGTTATATGGCCCGTTTGGGGGATGCTTTCAATCCGGTTACCGTGTCCAAACTGATGTGCCGGGATCAGATTTCGGTAGGATGGGATGGGCAGGTTTATGATTGTGATTTCAACCAGATGCTGGGGCTGAATTGCCGACCGGCATATATCAGTCAATTTGATGCGAAGGCGTTCCGGAGACGGGAGATTGGTCTGGGCAATCATTGTTACGGCTGCACGGCAGGAAGCGGATCAAGCTGCGGAGGAGCGGTAGTGTAGAAAGATATGGAGAAAAGAGAAATAATCAAAACAGAAATCAGGAAAGTAAAGTCCAAGCAGCTAAGAACAAGGGTTACTGTTATCGAATTTTTGCAGATGCTGGCACCGGTGGGGGCTCTCTTGCTCGTCATCATCCTGCACTCAGTGCTGCCCAATATCTATCCGGAGGGATACCGTTCCACAGTATACCCGGCTTTTCTTCGCTTAGCTCTGGCCGTCTATCTGGTATTACTGGCTACAGCCTGTATTTTCGTCAGAGTGAGGAAGAAAATGGTACAGCGCTCATGGCTGGTCATGGCAGGTATTCTCTTATTGGAAGGAATGGATATTGCCACTTTAAAAACAGCACATTTTCGTTTACCCTTTGTTCCCAGCCCGGACAAGGTACTGGAGTCCGTCACAGCCAATTATGAGCGTCTGGCCGTTAATTTCTATTATTCCATGAAATTGCTGGGGACGGGTGTGTTCATTGGTATTATCAGCGGCTTGACCTCAGGTATCCTGATTGGTTGGAGCAAAATTTGCCATTACTGGCTGATGCCGGTGCTGAAGATTATCGGGCCGGCGCCGGCGGCCTGGCTGCCTATTGTGATGGTCTTGTTTCCCACCAGTTATCAGGCCAGCATCTTTATTATCGTCCTGAGTATTTGGTTCCCTCTGACCTTAATGGTCAGTTCGGCGATTCGCGACACGGATAAACGGCTGATTGAAAGCGCCAGGGTTTTGGGGGCCGGAGATTTTTATATCATGTTTCATGTTGCTGTACCGGCGGCCCTGCCTGCCATGTTCAACGGGCTTTTCATGGGATTGAGTGCCTCCTTTGGGGCTCTGATCGTGGCGGAGATGCTGGGGGTGAAGGCGGGACTGGGCTGGTATATCTCATGGGCTCAGGCCTGGGGAGAGTATGGGAAACTGTTCAGTACAGTAGGGATTTTCATTATTATCTTCTTTGCTTTGATTGATTTGCTGTTTCGAATCCGCAGGCATTTGCTGAAGTGGCAGAAAGGGACAGTGAGATGGTAGAAAACGCTTGTTTATGTGCTCAAAATATTACCAGGGTTTATCATGACGATGCCGGACGGGAGGTTTTGGCCCTGGATCGGTTCAGCCTGGATGTGGGGGCCGGTGAGTTTGTGGCCCTGGTCGGTCCGAGCGGCTGCGGCAAGTCTACCTTCCTGCGCCTGGCGGCCGGTCTCGATCAGCCTCAGGGCGGGATTCTTACTTACCATGGAACTTCGATTTCCGGACCGCATTACGACCGGGGATTTGTATTTCAGGACCCGAATCTCTTTCCCTGGTTGTCCGTCTACAATAACATTGCCTTCGGTCTTAAAGCGCGGAAGGTGTTTAAGGAGGAGCGGGCCAAGGTACAGGAGTATATCAGGCTGGTGGGACTGGAAGGATTTGAGCAGGCTTATCCTTATCAGATTTCCGGAGGGATGGCCAGCCGGACGGCTATAGCCCGCACCTTCATCCAGAATCCAGGCTTGATTTTGCTGGATGAACCTTTGAGTGCTCTGGACGCCTTTACCAGGATGGCGATCCAGGAGGAGATTATCAGAATCTGGCGGCGGGATAAGCCGATGATTGTTTTGGTTACTCATGACATTGAGGAAGCGGTGGCTCTAAGTGACCGGGTGGTGATTATGTCTTCCCGGCCGGGGCGGGTAGTGGGTGAAGTGCCCATACCTATGGAACACCCTAGAGACAGAACTTCCAAAAAATTTGTCAGGCTGCGCCGGGAGATTATGTATATTCTGGCGGGCTGTGCAAGGGTATCAAACATAGTCGAAAGGGAGGCAATATTCAATGAAAAAAAAATTAGAGGGTTTTTAATTGCTATGCTCACCTTTACCCTGATCCTGGCAGGCTGCGGAACGACAGCTACCAGTGATAGGAATACGGAAAATCAAGGGTCAGGGGATAATGATTTGCTGCATGCTGTGGTCGGTTATTGGGGGGGAACCTGTGAATCACCAATTTTCGTTGCCTATGAAAAAGGTTATTTCAAAGAAGTGGGCCTTGATGTGGAACTGCTGAAGATCAATGGGGATGTGGCCGTTCTGATGGCTAATAACCAGCTGGATGCTTTTGAATTGACTCCGGATAAATTTAAGCCGATGGAGCAGGGGCTGGAATTAAAAATTATTGATTCATTGCATAAAGGGTGTATTCAAGGGGCGGCTTCAACGGCCAGCGGCATTAAGAGTGTGGCCGATCTGGAAGGCAAGACGGTAGCAGCGGCCGTAGGTGGTATCGCTCAGATTCAGATTTCTTCCCAAATGGTTAAGCTGGGACTCGATCCAAACAAAGTGAACTGGGTCAGCTATCCAAACGCGCAAATGGAGCAGGCTCTGAATCAGGGGGAGATTGATGCTTTTGCGGCTTATGATCCCTACCCGGAAATGGCAGTACAGAACGGTAAGGTAAGGTTCTATTCCAATACTTTCGATGAAGGCTTGAAAGATTATCTGTGCTGCTTTATAGGGATGAATCAAAAAACACTGGAAGCCAATCCGGAAATCGCCAAACGGATGTCAAAGGCCTTTAAAAAAGCCTGTGAATATTTGGCGGGAAATCCTCCGGAAGCAGCTCAGATGGAAATGGAAAAGGGATATATCGCCGGTGAGGCAACCCTCAATGCCCAATTGATTTTTTAAAAGCAATTCAAGGACAGATGGATACCCTTTTCATGGTGATGCTGGGCGGAGGACTGCTAATGCTGCTCAATTCTTTTTTACAGTTTTTTGCCCGTTATCTGACGATGGTTTGGGACCGTAAAAGTGAGCTTGGCTTATATAAAGCTTTGGGAGCGACTCAAAGGGATCTGCAGAAGCTGATTATCGGCGAAGCGGGAGTACTTACCGGGGGAGGGCTTTTAGCAGGCTTTGGTCTGGGAGCCTTTGGATATACATTGATATTAAAGCTCCTACAGGCCAGGAGTTCATTCCCCTTCATTGAACCGCACGGGATAGCGGCGGCCTTAGCAATACTCTGGATCAGCATTCTTTTTGGAGTCATTGCTCTGATTGCCGTGAGTATCCCGCTGAGATAACTGGGCAAGATTGATCCCTCACTGGCTATGCAGCGGGGAGATATTGATTAGGACGGGTAAAGGAGGTGGGCTATGCTGCTTTCAGCAAAAAATATCGGTAAAAGTTATGGGCCGGAGGTTGTCCTGAAAGGGGTTTCAGTGGAGATTGATCAGGGAGAATCCCTGGCTATCACCGGCCCTTCCGGCGTGGGCAAGTCAACACTGCTCTCTGTCCTTAGTCTGCTCCTTCGGCCTTCGGAAGGCGAGATTTTGATGAATGGGATGTATGCCGGAACATGGTCAGAGAGTGAGCAGGCTCATTGGCGCAACCGGCAGGTCGGATTGGTCTTTCAAAGCCTGAATCTAATCGGTTCGTTAACGGTTCTTGACAATGTGTTGGTGCCGGCCTATGTGGCCAGAGATCATACGATGAAAAAAAGAGCGCTTGAGCTTTTGGATGAGATGGAACTGAGCCATCGCCTGGATTATTATCCTCATGAATTGAGCTTGGGACAGAAGAGAAGGGTGGCAATCGCCAGGGCCCTTCTGCTCTCTCCCAGTCTGATTTTTGCTGATGAGCCAACCAATGATCTTGATCCGAAACTGGCAGCCTGGGTAGGTGATTATCTGCTTGGACTGCCGGAAAAAGGCTGTGCCCTGGTGTTGGTAACTCATGATGTCCAATTGGCCGCACGGACCGATCACGAGTTAAATTTAGCAAAAGCAGAATGATACAATCCCAAAATGAAACAAGTTTTTCATAATAAAATTAAGTTTGAGTGATCAAACATTAAGGAATGATGATATGAGGCAAGTTTTGTGCCATTTAAAAAGTTGGCATGAAACTTGCTATATATTTATGGTGAAGTCCGGGTGGGCAGAAAAAAGTATTCCATGGAAAAGGGGGGAGAAAAAAATAGCTGATAATCGAAATAAACGAAAAAATAATGAAAAATTTATTCCAGAGTTCGGTAAAGGTGAGGATGAGGAAGAACTGAGGACACTATTCTGTGAGCATGGTATGGATTTAGCGGGAGATATTGAAGAGCATTTAATTTTACGGGTGAAAAATCAAATTGTGGCCGGGGGAAAAATCGTAGAGGTAGGTCAAGCACTCTTCTTCCTGGAAGTTTTGGGAGTAAAAAGAGACCAGATCAATCAGGGATGGGGAGGGATTTTGCTGGAGCAAATGCTGAGAAATCCCTGGCAGTCCAGCCTCAGTGTAATTTCCTGGCAAAGCAGCCATTTCCGGATCGGGACACTGGCCAGAGGAGGATCTACAGGATTCTATCATCACTATGGATTTCTACCCTGCAGTTTTGAAGAAATACCTGAACCTTACCAGGAGCAATGTACGGTCTGTCCTGACCAATTGGAATGCCGTCCTGTACCGATGATGATGAATTGGGAGGAAAAGAGCAATGAAAAAAGCAATTGTTGTCTTTACTAAAGTGCCTAAGGTAGGAGTGGTGAAAACCCGGTTGACGGAAGCCAGAGGCGGGGTGTTGACACCGGAAGAGTCTAATGCCCTTTATGAGGCCTGTCTGCTGGATGTCACCAATGTCAGTTTGAGTATTGAGGATGCGGAGGTATGGGTTTGTTATGACAAGGGCGGAGATAAAACGTATTTGGATGCCTTATTCGGCAAATTAGAGAAACCGGAGCAGATCGTCGGATTTTTCTGTGATGAAGGAGGAAGCTTTGATGAATGTATGCAGTTTGCCGCCGAGTATATGTTGAAAGAGCATAATGGAGAAAGGCGGGCCGAAGGAATTTTAATTGTGGGCGGAGATCTGCCCAGTTTGCAGCCTGCTATTTTAAAGGAAGCATTTGATAAACTGGAAAAATTAAGTGACAGCAGAGCCGGAAAAGCGGCGGCCATGGATCAGGAAAGCATTCCTTTGGTGGGGGCTTCAATTGTTGAGGGCGCCTGTCAGGAAGGGGGCTTTTCTATCGTTGGGATAACCTGCTCCACTCCGTTTAATTTTAACGAAGTATTTTACAACAAACAGGGATTAATGGCTTTGGATATGCTGGTCGGCAAGGCCGAAAATCATCAGATTCCTTTTGCGGTGATTGAGATGGTTCCAGATGTGGATATCCCCGTAGATTTAGCCAGCTCCATGCCTGTTTTACGTTCACTGGAATTGGCAGCCCGCTATGATGCCCGAATAAAAATACCCCAAAATACATTGGACTTTTTGCGGGAGACCGGTTTGGAGGCGGTGGCTATCCCACCGGTACGGGAAGCTATAAAGTAAACTTAAAGAATACTGTTTTATTGGTGCCAAAGGTGGAAACGTACATGAGGCAAATCAGACAGGGGATAGTCTTAGAACAGCAGCAGAAGTTGTTCATGACTACGGAATTGCGTCAGGCTATTTCAATATTACAAATGTCCGCCATTGAATTGAACGACTTTATTCAAAAGGAAATGGAAGAAAATCCTTTTATAGAGGAGGATCTGACTCAGCCCAATCAAGCCGGGAGCGATGGGAATACACAGATTAATATTGACGAAGTGATTGAGTATTTCGATCAATCAAATTATGAGCAAAAAGCAAGAGTGGATGAGCCTGAAAGCAATTCCTTTGAAAATTATGTGATATATCAACCGAGTTTATATGAATACCTGAGAGAACAATTAATCCTGGAAACCAAAGACGAAATTGATGGGATCATTGGTGATTACTTGCTGGGAAGCTTAGACCAAAACGGCTATTTAGGCGTTGATCCTGCAGAGATAAGCCGTAATTTAGGGCTCCATTTTTACAGAGTGGAAAGAGTTCTGCAGATGATTCAAAATCTCCAGCCGCCTGGAATCGGAGCACGCAATCTAAGGGAATGCCTCCTTTTACAGATTAATAAACGAAAAGACAGTAAAAGCAGGTTGGCAAAGCAAATTATCCAAGATTATCTGCAGGATTTGGCGGATAAGAAATTTCAAAAGATTGCCCGGGCATTGGGAGTCAGCGTGCATCAAGTCCAGGAGGGGGATGATTTGATCCGCACCCTGAATCCTAAACCCGGCGCCCAATATGGGAATGAAGCCAATTTGTTTATCTGGCCGGATGTAAAGGTTCTCAGTTCACAGAGCGGATATGCGGTGCTCGTCAACGATTTGAATTTTCCCTGTTTAAAAATCAATCAGAGCTATTTGGAATTGATCAAGCGGGCTCCACCCTACGTGGAAGAAGTCAAAGACTATCTGAATGAAAAAATGGAAGCTGCTTTGGGTTTGATGCGCGGGATTGAGCAGCGGCGACTGAATATTTACAAGGTAATGAATTGCATTGTGGAATTGCAGCAGGATTTTTTAGACAAGGGAATCGAGTATTTAAAACCTCTGACCATGAGTCAGATTGCCGAGCTGGTAGATATTCATGAATCAACGGTAAGCAGGGTGGCGAGCAACAAATATGTTCAGACACCACGCGGTTTATTTGCATTGAAATTCTTTTTCAATTCCGGTGTAGAAAGCAATAGTGTGGCTAAAGTATGTTCCAAAAGTGTCAAACATTTAATTCGGGAAATGATTAAGGGAGAGGATCCTACGCAGCCTCTCAGCGATCAGTCCATCATGGAAATGCTTGTGGAAAAAGGCATAAATATTTCCCGGAGGACCGTCAATAAATACCGTCAGAGCATGAATATAGCCCCGAACAACCGGCGGCGGAGATTTTGAAAGGAGCAAGTATGACATCCTCTGATATGTTAGGAAAGCAAGAAGCGGTGTTGAGCCGGCAGATCAGGGATCAGTGCATGGAATGCAGTCGATGCATTGATCAGTGCCATTTCCTACAAGGAATCGGTGAGAGTCCTCAGGAGATTGCCCGGAGAAATCCCACTTGTGCAGAGGCCTATTCCTGTTCCCTGTGCCGGCTGTGCGAAGCGGTTTGTCCACTGTCCCTACCTTTAAGAAATCTGTTTCTCACAGCCAGAAAAGATGCCGTAGAGCAGGAAAGCATAGAGATCAACGACTACAGTTATCTATTTCCCGATCAAGAGGATAAACTTACGGACCTTTTTCGCGAATATTGCGGTATTGACTATCATGAATGTAACTTGGATCAGGAAGGAGAAACGGCCTTTTTCCCCGGATGCACCCTTCTAACCTATTCTCTCCGTCTGACCAAAGGGGTTTTTAAAGCCTTGCACGATAGATATCCCGATGTAACAATGCTCAGTGACTGCTGTGGCCTGCCTTTGCAGCAGATGGGCCTGGAGGAGCGCTATCGTATTTTTATCGAAAACCTAAAAGAAAAATTAGCCAGGCTCCATATCAAAAGACTTATCACTTCCTGCCCCAATTGCTACTATCTCCTCCGTTCCCTTTTGCATGAAATGCAGATTGAATTATTGACTATCTATCAGGCATTAGAGGGAAAGGAGAGCTTAAACCAACGGCTAAAAGGGAGTGGAACTCTCCTGACTGTGCATGACTCATGTCCTGATCGTTTTGAACAGATTTTTGCCGTTCAGGCAAGAAGAGCCCTGGAAAAAAAAGGGTTCAAGGTCGTTGAGATGGAACATCATCTCAAATCCACGATTTGCTGCGGGAGCGGAGGTCAAATCAGCCATTTTGATGAGGAACATGCGCTATGGCTGATGGATAAACGCTGGCAGGAGGCAGAAGATTCGGGAGCGGAAATCTTAACCGGATATTGTCTGAGCTGTGTGCTGAATTTTGCTAAAGAACCCCATAAACTTAAAACCCGGCACGTTCTCAATCTACTATTGGACATTGATGAAAATTTCTCAGGAGTAAAGGCCAAAGCAGCGGCCATGTTTGAAGGGGCGGAGGGGGCAGCCTACATGCACCGAATAATGGAGGGCGAGGCCAGCCGCCAGGGAAAGAGGAAAGGAGAGTAAGTCTTGAATTATCAGGAGATGAGCGGAATTTTAAAAGAGACGTTATCACTGCGATGGGACCCGGTGGCCGTGCGGATGATGCGTCCGGGAGAAAAAAAGCCGGCACAGGCTTCTGAACCGCCGATTCCTTTGCGCCATTGCCAGTCACTCATCGTAGCCAGGCGGGGAAATTCATTATATATGCCTCCCCGCAGCCATGCCTGTCCTGATGGTGCGGGAATTCTGGGTATCGTTGAAATGTCGGATAAGCTTCGTTCCGGAGAATTGTATTTGCTTTTTAAGAAGATGCCAACGCTGGAAACTGCCCAAAAGATGATCAGCTCACGGCCAGAATTCCCTCCGGGAAGCTATCAGGCCACTCTGCTGGCACCTCTTGATCAAGCGGAGTTTGAGCCGGATGTGATCGTGTTTACTCTGGTGCCGGAGCAGGCAATGTGGCTTTGCTGTGCTCAAACTTATGATAACGGGCAGAGACAGTTTTTTCAGACTTCCGGTTATAATTCGGCCTGTGCTGATTTGATCATCCAGCCCATGAAAACAGGGCTGATGAATATTTCTTTCGGATGCTACGGAGCCAGGGCGTCCAGTGAATTAGGCGATTCGGAGATGTTCCTCTCCGTTCCGGTTCACTCTCTGGAGGGAATGGTTCGTTCTCTCGAAAGATTAGGGAAAAAGAGCATTCCTGAAGAGCGAAGAAAAATCTATATGCATCCAGTCATGGACAGCATCGGGGGCAGATTCTCGGAAGACCAGGGTGAAGGAAAAGGCGGGATGGTGAAACTTTATGTAGATTCCAGCCGGTGTGTGGGAGATGGCCTTTGTGTGGCCTTCTGTCCTTCCGGGGTCATGGAGTTGAAGGAAAAGGAAGGCCGCTCTGTTGCCGCCGCAGTTTTTCCCGAACGATGCAGCGCCTGTTACACCTGTGTAGGTCAATGCCCGGAAAAAGCGATTCAGCTTTCTTATAGCTGACTTTAGCGAAAAAACAGAGGAGAGGGAGCTGTATGAGATTAAAACTTCTGGGAACAGGAGCTGGGCCGGGAACGCCGGCTTTTCACTGCCAATGCGTCGCCTGTCAGGAAGCAAGGGAAAACCCTCAACTGTCCCGGACCCGCAGCGGGGCGCTGATTGATACGGGTATGGGCAATTTTCTGATTGATGCCTCACCTGATTTGCGCAGCCAGTTAATCAGGGATCGTATCGAAAGTCTGGAGTATGTGCTGATTACCCACTGGCACTATGATCATTTTGGCGGTCTGGGAGAGATGGAGTATTATGTTAAGCTGGTTCGGCATAAGCCTTTGCCAATCTTTCTGCCCCCTGAGGCTCTCAATGATTTCCAGGCTGCATATCCCAATCTGCACGAAGTCATGGAAGTTAATACCTGGGATTTTGGGGAAAGGTATGAGATCGGGGATTTGTCCTTCACGCCCTTACCTGCTACTCACGGGGTCCAAACGGCCGGATTATTGCTGGAAGGGAAAAGAAAGATCGCTTATTTTACCGATACATCCTCTTTAAAAGCGGAAACAGCCGACAGACTGAAGAAAGTGGATGCCTTCGTGTGTGATGCTACTTTTAATGGGGATAACTGGTTTCCAGACAGTCATATGTCCATCACCGAGGCCGTTGACGAGGGACAGCGGATTGGGGCCGTGAAGACAGTACTTACCCATCTTTCCATGCATTACAGCATCGCTGCTACCTTGGATCAAATAAACGAACGGCTTAAAAAATTCCCCGATGTTTCTCTGGCTTATGATGGCATGGAGTTTGAGCTATGAAAGTTTCGCGCTTGTTTACTCCCTTACCTGTTGGTTCCCTTATCCTGCCCAACCGGCTGGTGATGGCACCTATGGCCCTGGATCATGGAACAGAGCAGGGGGAAGTAACGGATTCTCTGATCAGCCATTATGCTTTGCGGGCTAAGGTAGATCCGCTGCTGGATGAATCTGGAAATTGGGAAAAAGGCAGAGCAGGGATCGGCCTCCTCCTTCTGGAGCACACTTTTGTCAATCGCAGTGGCAAAGTTCATCCCCGTCAATTGGGAATCGAATGTGATGATCAGATGGAGGGGTTGAGAAAGCTGACGGAGAGGATTCATCGGGAGGGAGCATTGATCGGTATTCAGCTCAGTCACGGAGGGGCCCGGACCATGGAGCACCCTTTGGCAC
>JAEWCM010000130.1 GCA_023390635.1 Bacillota bacterium | reverse complement strand
TCGTCGTATTATTATCCTCAACACCCTAAATTGCCCCAATATATTCACAAGCTCTTTGGTGAAGGGGCTCCTGCTGATTTTGTATTGATTGGAGCGACAACCCGTGACCCTAATGAGTTAAATCCTGCCCTTCGTTCTCGGTGTGCTGAGGTTTATTTTGTGCCTTTAGAGCCGGCTGACGTACAGAATATTGTGCGCCAGGCAGGGGAAAAGATGCAGGTAGACTTGGAAGATAGTGTGCCTGATATCATCAGTGAGTATGTAATTGAAGGGAGAAAGGCAACCAGCTTGCTTATGGATGCCTATGGCCTGGCTCAGTTTCGTCATCCGGACCAGGAAAAAGTAAAAATTTGTGTAGAGGATATTCATGAAGTGCTGCGCTCTGCTCGCTTGTCTCCTTATATTTTCCGCAAAGCAAAAGCGGATGAAATGGTAGGAAAGATTTTAGGTTTGGGGGTCAGCGGCTTTATAGGGTCAGTTTTAGAAATTGAGGCTCAAACTTTTAAAAGCGAAGCAGGGAAAGGAAGCGTCCGCTTTAATGAGACTGCCGGAAGTATGGCCAGAGATGCTGTGTTTAATGCAACAACGGTCATTCGCCGGTTAACAGGGGAGGATTTGCGGGATCGGGACATTCACGTTAATGTGATTGGCGGAGGGAAGATTGATGGGCCCTCTGCCGGTTTAGCTACTACGTTAGCCATCTACAGTGCTTTAAAGGAGCTGCCATTGAAACAGAATGTGGCAGTGACCGGAGAGATATCCTTGCAGGGGAAGGTCAATCCGGTGGGAGGAATATATGAAAAAATCTTTGGAGCAAAACAGGCGGGAGTCGAAAAGGTGCTGATTCCCTCGGAGAATGTAGCAGATGTACCCGCAGGACTAAAGGGGATTGAAGTTATTGCGGTAGCAAGTATAGAGGAAGCATTAGAGCATGTTTTAGCATAAGAGGAGGATAACCTATGGAAGGGGCAAAAATACCGCCCCAGAGTCTGGAGGCAGAGCAGTCTGTCCTGGGGGCTTTAATGCTTGATCCGGAAACGGCAAGTATCGTATTTGAGTTTCTGCGGCCGGAAGATTTTTATCGAGATGTGCATCGCCTGATTTTCGCCGCAATTCAAGAACTTTTTTCGAAGAATGAACCGATTGACCTGGTCATGGTGGCTGAAGTTTTGCGTCGCCAGGGCCGTTTAGAGCAGGTTGGCGGAATCACCACTATTTCTGAGATCGCCCGTGCCGTACCTTCAGCGGTAAATGCTGAATATTATGCCAAAGTCGTGGCGGAGAAGGCTTTGATGCGCCAGTTGATTAAGTTTTCGGGGAACATCTCAGAGCGGGGCTATGATCCGGGTCAGGAAGCGGTGTCTCTTCTAGAAGATGCAGAGCGTATGATTTTGGAACTCTCCAATAAACAAGTGAGAGAGGGCTTTATTTCCATTCGTACGATTCTTTTGGAGACCTTTGAGAAGATAGAGACTTTATATGCTAATAAAGGAGAATTAACTGGAATCCCGACCCATTTTCATGAACTGGATCGGATGACGTCAGGCTGGCAACCCAGTGATCTCATCATTATTGCCGCCAGACCTTCCATGGGCAAGACGGCCTTGGTGCTGAATATGGCTCAAAACGCGGCCGTTCGTTCTCAATCTACTGTGGCCGTGTTTAGTTTGGAAATGTCCAAGCATCAGTTGGTTCAGCGTATGCTCTGTTCTGAGGCGATGGTGGATCAGCAAAGGGTGAGGACAGGAGAGCTGCTGGATGCTGATTGGTTGAAACTGACCAAAGCAGTAGGGCCTTTATCTGAAGCTCCTATCTATATTGATGATACAGTAGGGATCTCTCTTGCTGAGCTCCGTTCCAAAGCGCGGCGTTTAAAAATGGAACATGGACTAAACCTCATCATTATCGATTATCTCCAGTTAATGACGGTGGGCAAAAGAGTGGAAAGCCGCCAGCAGGAAGTGGCTCAGATTTCTCGGGGTTTAAAGGGAATCGCCAGAGAATTGCATGTGCCGGTAGTAGCTCTTTCCCAGCTTAACCGCGGTGTTGAGCAACGGCAAGACAAAAGGCCAATTATGTCCGATCTTTTGGAATCCGGTGCAATTGAGGCCGATGCGGATGTGATTTCTTTCATTTACAGGGATGAATATTATCATCCCGAATCGGATAAAAAAGGAATTGCGGAAATTATTATTGCCAAACATCGTAACGGGCCTGTGGGCACGGTTGAATTAGGATATTTAAAGGAATTCACTAAATTTGTTAATTTAGACCGGCGGCATATGACCGGTGAACCAGCTTAAAGGGCTTTTGCTTTCCGTTTTACAGCGGTGAGCAGAGTCCTTTCTGTTTTTTTAGCCAATTGAATAGAGTGTAAAAAAATATTTTCTGAACAATAAAATTTGAAAGTCGTGTTATAATAAAAAAAGAGTAAAAATGTCGAATGTTATTTGTGGAAAATAATAAAACGTTCGATTTTTTGTTGACATTAGCAGCTAGGATTGATAAGATTAGTCTGTTTGTGAACAAGTAAGCTAGCTAAAACCTTGGAAACAATAAAACAGTCCTGGTAAGGAGTGTAGAGATGTGAGAAAAGATGTTGATGTCTTGATCGTCGGAGCAGGTCCGGCTGGTATTTTTACTGCCCTGGAACTGACAAAGCAAAACAGGGATATAAAGATCTTAATTGTAGATAAAGGAAGGACCATTGAAAAACGAAAATGTCCAGCCCGTACTACCGGCCTCTGTGTCAATTGTAAACCATGTGCTATTACCAGTGGTTGGTCAGGGGCTGGAGCATACAGTGATGGTAAGCTCTCTCTTTCTCCTGCTGTCGGGGGACGGTTGAACGAATATATGAATGATGAGGAAGCTCAAGAACTTATAAATTATGCTGATGGTATCTATCGCCAGTTTGGAGCTCAGGAAACAGTGTATGGGCTGGATACCCGGCGCGTCGATGAGATACAATATGAGGCATCAAAATATAACATTCAATTGATTCATTGCCCTGTTCGTCATCTGGGAACAGAATTAGCTTATGAAGTGCTAAAAGAAATGTACGAGCATTTGATGAAGCAAACTGGAACGGAGTTCTGGGAGCTCGCTAAAGTGACAGAAATTCTGGTCGAACAAGATCAGGTAAAAGGTGCAACGATTCAAAAGGCTGGAGAAGCAGAACCATTTGAAGTTCAAGCCAGGTATGTGATCGCAGCCCCAGGAAGAGGAGGGGCAGACTGGCTGACGGAAGAGACGAACCGTTTGGGAATTACAACTCAGAATAATGAGGTGGATATCGGTGTAAGGGTGGAAGTGCCTAATTCTGTTATGGATCACCTGACTCAATCGTTATATGAACCTAAGCTGGTATATTATTCTGATACGTTTGAATTGAAGACCCGAAGTTTCTGTGTTAATCCCGGTGGAGTGGTTTCGGAGGAACATTACGATGGAGGAATTGCCGTCGTGAATGGTCACAGTTACGCTGATCAGGCAAAGAAAACGCAAAATACAAACTTTGCTCTTCTGGTATCAACTCGTTTTACTGAACCTTTTAATCAGCCTATTGAGTATGGCCGATATATTGCCAGATTAGCAAATATGCTGACTGGCGGAGGTGTGATGGTGCAGCGTCTGGGAGATCTGCTGCAAGGACGGCGCACAGATACAAGCCGGCTGAAAAAATCCACTACCCTGGCCACTCTTCGGTCGGCAGTTCCGGGAGATTTAAGTTATGTGCTGCCCGCACGTTATTTGACCTCAATTACTGAAACCTTAAAGGCCTTTGATAAGATTGCTCCGGGGATGTATTCCCGCAATACTCTGCTTTATGGAGTAGAGGTGAAGTTTTACTCTTCTAAGGTTAAGGTGGGAAGACACTTCGAAACAGAAATTCCCCGCCTGTATGCCATCGGAGACGGGGCAGGCATTACCCGTGGTCTGATGCAGGCTTCAGCTACAGGTGTTGTGGTGGCCAGAGATATACTAAGCAAAATATAGAAATTGGAATGATGAGAAGCGAGGTGATTTCTTCTGCTGGAGCGCTATATTCACCCTGAAATGGGAAGACTATGGAAAGATGGTTATGAATACGAGCGGTGGCTGGAGGTAGAACTGGCGGTCTGTGATGTGATGGCTGCCCGGGGAGAAATTCCGCAGGAAGCTGCTGATAAAATCCATGCTAAAGCTAAAATTAATCCTCAGCGGATTAAAGAGTTGGAAGAGATCGTCAGGCATGATTTGATTGCTTTTTTACAGGCTGTGGTTGAAGAAGTAGGAGAGTCAGGAAAATACCTGCATCTCGGTCTCACCTCTTCAGATGTCAAAGATACGGCGTTGAGCCTAGTTTTGAGGGACGCAGGACTTCTGCTGCTCAAGGATATGAAAGAGCTGCGGCAGGCTCTGGCAGAACGGGCAGTGGAAAATAAAGATGTGGTCATGGTTGGGAGAACTCATGGCATTCATGCCGAGCCGTTGACATTTGGATTGAAACTGGCTTTGTGGTTGGCAGAGATTGATCGGCAGTCGGAGCGCTTAAGGCAAGCGATCGAATCGGTGGCTGCTGGGAAGATTTCCGGGGCTGTGGGAACCTATGCCAATGTGGCGCCGGAAGTAGAAAGCTTAGTCTGTGCCAAACTTGGTCTCGAACCGGCGCTTGTTAGCAACCAGATTCTACAGAGAGACCGACATGCTCATTTTGTGACTACTCTGGCCTTGATTGGCGGAACACTGGAGAAAATGGCCACGGAGATTCGCAATTTGCAGCGCACTGATATTCTGGAAGTAGAAGAGCCTTTTGCCAAGGGGCAAAAGGGGTCTTCGGCGATGCCTCATAAGCGGAATCCGATTGTGAGTGAACAAATCGCCGGGATGTCCCGTCTTTTAAGAGGAAATGCTCTGGCTGCCATGGAGAATATGACATTGTGGCATGAGCGGGACATGACTCATTCTTCGGTGGAAAGGTTTATTTTGCCGGATAGTTGTATGACCTTAGATCATATGTTGATCTCTATGACGCGGATTATTTCCGGGTTGCAGGTGCATAAGAGCAAGATGCAGAAAAACTTGGCCAAGACTTATGGGCTCACTTCATCTCAGCGAGTGTTGCTGGCGCTGGTGGAGAAAGGCTGTATGCGTGAGACGGCTTATGGTTGGGTGCAGGAGGATGCTTTTACCGCTTGGGAAAAGGAACTGGATTTCCGGGATGTGGTAAGTGAAGATGACCGGATCTGCCACTATCTTAGTACAGCGGAAATTACCGAACTCTTTGATATTGGTTATCATCTAAAGCATATTAATGATATTTTTGTCCGCATGGGATTGATAAATGAGAATGAGACAAAGGCGGATAATGAATTATAAAATCTTGAAGATTGAAGCAGGCTAAAAAACGGTAGGATAAAAGGAAGAACGGGGGATGGGAAATGACTTCAATAGTTTTGATAGGGACGCAGTGGGGTGACGAGGGAAAAGGAAAAATCACTGATTTCTTGGCGGAGAAATCCGATATGGTTGTACGTTATCAAGGAGGTAATAACGCCGGTCATACCGTGGTTGTGAATGGAGAGGTATTTAAGCTTCATCTGATTCCTTCCGGAATTCTTTATGAAGATAAGATCTGTGTGATCGGTAATGGCGTGGTACTTGATCCCAAGGTGCTGTTAGAGGAGCTCAGCTACTTAACCGAGCGAAAGGTAAAGATGGGCAAGCTTTATATTAGTTCCAACGCTCATGTGATTATGCCTTATCACCGTATTCTTGACTCTCTCTCAGAGGATGGGCTGGGTCAGTACAAAATAGGTACTACCAAAAGGGGTATTGGTCCTGCTTACACGGACAAGGCCTCCCGGGTTGGAATCAGAGTATCTGACCTATTGGATAAAGAAGAGTTCGCCGCTAAATTGAAACGCAATCTGGTAGAAAAGAATACGCTCTTAACCAAAGTTTATGGTGTGGAGCCGCTGGATTTTGAGGCGATATACCAGGAGTATTTG
>JAEWCM010000094.1 GCA_023390635.1 Bacillota bacterium | reverse complement strand
CCGGAACTAAAACGATACGGGCTACTGTCAGTTTATTGGGCAGATTCACTTTACAACCTCCCCTATCAGATCATAACTGTCGGCCTGAAGAATCTTTACATCAATGATATCACCAGCTTGGAAGATCTCAGGACCTCCCTGAACATACACCTGACCGTCAATTTCCGGTGCGTCCCCTTCTGTCCGCCCCATCCAGCGCCCATCAGGCAATTTTTCCTCCAATAGAACCCTTCTTTGCTTTTGCACCCAACTTTGCTGTCTTTGAGCGGCAATATCCTGCTGCGTAGTCATAAGTATTTCTCTTCTTTGTTCGCGAATTGATATCGGAACCTGATCTTTCCGGGCTGCAGCAGGTGTATTTTCCTCTTCGGAATAAGCAAATACTCCTAGCTTATCAAACTGCACCCGCTCCACGTATTGAAGTAGGTTGGCGAAATTCTCCTCTGTTTCCCCGGGAAAGCCGGTAATCATGGTCGTTCTGATCGTGATATCTGGCATCGCCTTACGCAATCTGGCAATCAGTTTCTCCGCCTCTTCCGCTGTCCCCCGGCGGTTCATGGCCTGAAGAATTCCATTATCCCCATGCTGCAAAGGCAGGTCCACATAACGGCATACCTTAGGCTCCGCTGCCATGGTCTCGATCAACTCATCGGTAAAAAGATCCGGATAGCAGTAAAGCAATCTGATCCATTCCACCCCATTAATTTTAGCCAACTTTTTAACCAGAGCCGGAAGCCTTAGCTCCTGATACAAATCCATCCCATAACGGGTCGTATCCTGGGCAATCAGCATGATCTCCTTAACCCCTTGCTCAACCAAGCCTTCTACTTCTTTAAGAATGGACTCTTCCTTTCTGCTCCGGTAATGGCCCCTCACCTGAGGAATAATACAGTAAGTGCAAAAATTGTCGCATCCGTCGGCAATCTTCACATAGGCTGTCGCTTTGGGAGTAGAAAGACGCCGCGGCATGCTTTCATTATAAATGAAGTTAGGTTCTCCCACATATACCAAAGCTTTATCCGGGACGGTTTTTCTTATCTCTTCTACTATTTCCGGAATGCGGGCAAACTCTCCGGTCCCCACCACAGCATCCAACTCAGGAATTTCCCTTTGCAATTCTTCTCCATACCTTTGAGCCAGACATCCTGTAGCCACTAAGACCTCACAGCTTCCTGTCTGCTTTAACTGAGCCACTTCTAAAATAGCATCAATGGACTCTTCTTTTGCGGCCTGGATGAACGTACATGTGTTCACGACAATGACATGAGCTTCTTCCGGCTGTTCTGTCAATTCATAACGAGAATTAAGCAGTCCGGACATAACTTCACTGTCCACTTGATTCTTTGAACATCCTAATGTTACAATAGCTAATTTTTTATTCAATGCTCCACCTCAGACAAAATTTGACTCATTATGGCAAAACTATATTTAAAACAACTTCCAGAAAAAATCACTTTCTAAAACAGTATAAACCAGATTTTCTCCGAGTGCAAAAATCTTTTGACCGCATATTTTCTCTTTTCTCTCCATGCTTTCCCTTTTAAAACCCTATCCAGATATGTCATAATAATATTAACGATTTTTAGATTCTTTTTTTCGATATCTTTAATTTTACTTTTTTCTAGGGAGGAAAACACCTGATGTCCAGTAATCTTTTAAGTCCTGTAGATGCCTGCGGCTGCGGCGACACAGGATATCTTACTACACGCACACTGCCAATCGATCTGGCTCACGGGGTCGGGAAAGTCCACCTTGTACCGGTTTACCATTGCGGCAGCGGACAATGTGAGCAATACAGCTTACCGGAAGACGTGTCCCGTCGTCTGGAAGATATCGCTGAAGTGATGGAAGAAAAACTCACTTTGGAAGAAACCTTTACATGGCCTGATCAGCAAAAGCCAACTCCCTCACTAGACCCCCTCCGGCAAAGCGACACTTTGGAAAGCATCACCCAGGCTTTTACCCTTCGATTATCCAACCGGGAATACGAAGACGGCAAGGTATACCTTATCGTGCCGGGACAAGCTGTGGTCTTCAAAAGCTATCTGGACGATACGGAATACTATGTGCTCCGTCACATTCCCGGCATCTCCATAGAGAATATATCCTTCAGCTTCAGTAAATTTTATGCTGACCAGCCGGTACAGTCCTTGGAAGAAATTACGGCCCTTGAAGAAGAGGGACAGCTTAAAGAATTAGCCGTTCTCAAGCTTGATGATGTAGAAGATGCTTTAAATGATGAATTCGGGGATATAATCGAAAGAAACTAAAACAGGCAAAGGGGGTGCTGCCCGCAAAAAATATCGCGGCAGCCCCCTATTTCTTTGGCTTCCTTTTCCCGTTCTTACTTGCACCATTGCCCTTTAAGCTTCTGCCTTTTGAACCATTACCTTTAAACTCCGCGCTTTTAGATTTTTCGGTTCCAGATCTGCTGCTTCTTGGGCCAACACTCTCTAAACTACTGCTCTTTCCGCCACTTTTTCGCTTTTTAACCGATCTGCTTTCAGGAGTAGCCTTCAGCCCTGCCCTTGTTTCTCCTGCTTCCTTTTTCTTGCCTGATCCATGCTGTATCCTCCTGTCAACATGCTGCTCCCCTCTGTCACTGGGGGCATGAGGACGAATCAGACATTTCGGCCCGAAACCGATTAGATCTTCTCTCCCGGCTTTTAGCAAGGCTTCCTTCACCAAATGGTAGTTTTTTGGATTGCGATATTGAATCAACGCCCTCTGCAGTGCCTTTTCATGAGCTGAGCGGGGAACATAGACCTTCTCCATAGTGCGGGGATCAAGTCCCGTAAAATACATACAGGTGGAGAGCGTCCCAGGAGTAGGAATAAAATCCTGTACCTGCTCCGGATTCACGCCCATATCCCGAACATATTCAGCCAGTTCCACGGCCTCTTTCATCGTACTGCCAGGGTGAGAGGACATGAGATAGGGTACCAGGTACTGTTTCATCCCCAGCTCTTCATTGGTTTTTTTAAAGCGTTGGACAAATTGATTATAGACACCCTTCGCCGGCTTCCCCATCCGCTTTAATACTTCATTGCTTACATGCTCGGGAGCCACCTTGAGCTGACCGCTCACATGATACTGACAAAGCTCGCGCAAAAAATCATGCTTCCGGTCAGCCATTACCGCATCATAACGGATTCCGGATCGGACAAACACTTTTTTCACCTTGGGCAGTTTTCTCAACCGCCGCAGCAATTCCATATATTCTCCGTGATCCAGATCGGCTTCCCGGCATGGTTCCGGATAAAGACATTGCTTATGGGGGCAGGCTCCAACCTTGGTTTGCTTGGCACAGGCCGGGCGGCGGAAATTAGCCGTAGGGCCGCCCACATCATGGATATAGCCCTTGAAATGAGGACTCCATGTTAATCTTTCCGCTTCCCGTACAATTGACTCGGCACTTCTCCCCTGTACAATTCTCCCCTGATGAAAGGTGAGAGCGCAAAAAGAACACGACCCATAACAACCCCGCACGCTGGTAATACTGAATTCCACTTCCTCAATCGCCGGCACCCCCCCTTCATCCTCATACTGAGGATGATAAGTGCCCACATAGGGAAGAGCATAGATCCCATCCATCTCTCCCTGGGTCAGCGGATATTCCGGAGGATACTGGATGACCCCTTCCCGGCCGTGCGGTTGATATAAAGCAGCTCCCCGGTATGGATCCTGTCCCTTGTATTGCTCCCAGAAGGCCTGGGCATATTGCTTCTTGTTATCTTTGACCTCTTCATAAGACGGGAGAGATAAAACCTCCTCCGGCACTGTTCCTTTCCAGGGAATCACAGTACCGCGGATTTCTGTCAGCTCTGCCGGTACTGCTCCCTCTGCCAGCCTTTTCGCCACCTTGCTGATTGCCTTTTCTCCCATACCGTAAATCATGAGATCGGCCTGACTATCCAACAAGATGGAACGGCGAACCTTGTCGCTCCAATAATCATAATGGGCAAAGCGGCGCAGGGACGCCTCCAGGCCGCCAATGATCACAGGCACACCCGGCATGGCAGCCCTCACCTGATTAGAATAGACTACCGTTGCCAAGTCAGGACGCAGTCCTGTCTTTCCGCCGGGAGAATAGGCATCCTTAGAACGTCTTTTACGGGCTGCTGTATAATGATTAACCATAGAGTCCAAGTTTCCGCCTGTAATTAAACAGGCCAAACGGGGCCTGCCCATGGTCAAAAACGCATCAGGCTTTTTCCAATCAGGTTGAGCCAGAATCCCTACCCGATAACCTTCCTTCTCCAGCAAACGGGAAATAATGGCCGCACCGAAACTGGGATGATCGACATAAGCATCACCTGTCACCACTAAAAAATCCAGCTCATCCCACTTTCTTTCCTCCATATCCTGACGGTTCATCGGTAAAAAGTTTCTCGGGCGCATAGTTCCTCCTGTTCTAAAGTAAAGAAAACTTGGTTGATACCAAGTCTCTGACAAAGGTGCAATATGATTATCAGTCTTGCAAACAAGCTAAGGAATGAATGACAGCAGAATCTTTGTCATCCGTGACAGATTCTGCACTTCTGACCTCCTGTCAGTCGCTCCGCTGTCGCAAACTGACGTCTTTTTTTATCTAACGATAATTTATAAATTGTAAATCGATTCCCAGATCAGCCTGCCGGAGCAAAGCAATCACCGCTTGCAAGTCGTCTCTTGACTTACCGGAAACCCTTAACTGATCTCCTTGAATCGCACTGTTGACTTTAATCTTGCTGTCTTTGATAAGCTTATTAATCTGTTTGGCCTTTTCCTGACTGATCCCCTGGACCAATTTAACTTCCTGCTTCACCGTGTCTCCCGCCGCGGGAAGAACCTTACCATATTCAAGAGCCTTGAGGGAGACCTCACGCTTTACCAGCTTACTCTCCAAAATATCCCGGACATTTTGCATTTTAAAATCATCGTCGGAAACCAGGTTTATTTTATCCTCCTCCAATTTAATGGAAGACTTGCTGTTTTTAAAGTCAAATCGTTGTTCAATTTCCTTTACCGCCTGGTGGACTGCATTCCCTACTTCTTGCATATCCACCTGGGAAACGATATCGAATGATGCATCCTTTGCCACCGTTATATGCTCCTTCCTATTCCCATTCTCTGCTATTGGCCTAAATTCTTAAGGGTATCTGCCGTCAAAATGTAGTTATTGACGGGCTGACCGGTCTGGCCGAAAGCAGGCAAATCATGTCCGTTAAGGTTAATCGTAATTCCCCCTGGATTACCGATGGTAACAAACTCTATCTTGGTCTTAGCCTTTAACTCCTTCACTGTGCCAGGCTGATACATCTCATCAATAGGCTGACCGTCATCAATTTTTACTCTGGTCCAGCAAAGGGCATTAATCGTAATTTTTGCATCCAGACCTTCAGTCTCTACAGGAGCAGTGGTCTGAGGAGGAGTTTGATTGGTATTATCCTGCCCTGACGGGTTGACAGAATTTTGATCATTATTTCCTGAGGAAGCGCTTGGCTGCTGGTTGTTGGTATTGCTTTGGCTCGGTGGCGTGGGCAAAGCCGATGGTTCATAGCCATTATTGGAGTTATCCGGAGTCTTCAGAAAGTGGGCAATTCCCAACACCGCTCCAATTGCCACCAAAGCCATCACCACAACGACTGCCGGCCGGAACCAAACTGAACGGCTGCGAATCGGTTTTAACGGAGTCTCTACCACCGGTTCAGGTTCAACTTTCACCGATGCTTTATAGTCAGCCAGAATCTCTTCCTGATTCAGCCCCAGATAGTTGGCATAAGTACGCAGAAAACCCTTAATATAAGCCGCACCGGGAAGAATTCCGTAGTTTTCTTCCTCCAATGCCTGCAAATACCGGATTTGAATCTTAGTCTTCTCTTCAACATCGGTCAGGCTCCACCCTTTGGCCTGACGTGCTGCCCGCAGTTTTTCCCCTTCACCGGCCATGTCTGCATACCCTCCTCAAAATAGCTTTATTAGTTGCCTCAAACATCAAATCATATCATCAATATATAGATAAATCTTAATCACAATTGCTTTTCCGAAAAACTCTATCGATTACAAATGACCCACCAAGGCACTATTATTCTACATATAAGACATAAGTCCTGCTTAAAAATTTACAAAATGTCATAATTCCCAAGAATTTTCCAATTCAATTAGCTTCTTTATGGTTCCAGTGCCCAAACTTTGTTTCGAATTGTCCGGGCGTTAAAAGAACCTCGCGTGGCTTCGATCCTTCATAAGGACCCACCACCCCTTTTTCCTCCAGCAAATCCATTAAACGGGCCGCTCTGGTATATCCAATTCTCATACGCCGCTGCAGCATTGATACTGAAGCAGTATTGCTTTCGATAAAAAGCTGCGCTGCCGCGTAAAACAAATCATCCAATTCCTCCTCATTGGAAGCAACATTGCTTGTTATATCAGGAATCTCCTGATACTCAGGTTTAGCCTGCTTCTGTAAGAATTTTACCACATTATCCACTTCTTTATCCCCTAAAAAGCAGCCTTGCACACGCATCGGCTTGCTTGCTCCCATAGGATAGAAGAGCATATCGCCCCGCCCCAGCAGTTTCTCCGCTCCGTTCATGTCCAAAATTGTGCGTGAATCCACTTGGGAAGACACAGCAAAAGCAATCCGGGAAGGAACATTGGCCTTGATCAAACCGGTGATCACGTCCACCGACGGACGCTGGGTAGCTACGATCAAATGAATTCCTGCGGCTCTGGCCATCTGAGCCAACCGGCAGATAGCATCCTCCACATCTCCGGGAGCGACCATCATGAGATCGGCCAACTCGTCAATAATCACGATCACATAAGGAAGGGGCGGATGCTCAGCTGGGTCTTTGCTCTGGGAGCGGAGAAAATTATAGCGCACAATATCCCTCACCCCTGACCCGGCAAACAGCTCATAACGTGTCTCCATCTCCGTCACAATCCACTTCAAGGCTCCTGCAGCCTTTTTCGGATCGGTCACCACAGGCGCAATCAGGTGAGGAATACCGTTATAATTCGCTAACTCTACCATTTTCGGGTCCACCATGAGAAATTTTACTTCGTCTGGTGTGGCTTTAAATAAGATGCTTTGAATCAAAGTATTAATACAGACTGACTTACCTGAACCGGTAGCACCGGCAATTAAAAGATGAGGCATTTTCGCCAGGTCAGCTATAATCGGAGCTCCTGATATATCTTTCCCCAAAGCCAGGCTTAACTTACCGGAAAAATTAGCAAAATCCGGACTTTCGATCACTTCCCGAAAATGGACGGTAGCCACTTCCTTATTCGGCACCTCAATCCCTACCACTGATTTCCCCGGCACTGGCGCTTCGATCCGCACATCCGATGCCGCCAGACTCAAAGCAATATCATCAGCCAGATTGGTAATCTTCGACACCTTTACCCCAGGAGCAGGCTGAGCTTCATAGCGGGTAATAGCCGGACCCTGAGTGACCTGAGTCACCTTCACCTTCACTCCGAAGCTGTCCAGAGTTTCTTCCAGAGTGCGTACATTATCCGTCAAGTCTTTATTCAGACGAGGATTCTTGACGCGCAAGGATTTATGAAGGAGAGAGGTGGCGGGAATAATATACCCCTGATCTCCCTGAACCTGACGGGAAACAGGCGTACCGGTTAAGG
>JAEWCM010000114.1 GCA_023390635.1 Bacillota bacterium | reverse complement strand
GCAGTTTGCTGAAATTGAGATTCATCAAATAAAAAATGAAGATACTCTGCAATTAAATGAAGAATATATACTTTTCCTGGGCTTGCAGGGGGATGGAAAAGAGAATTCCTTTTATATAAAGGGAGGTTTACAGGGAGCCTTCTTAAATAAGAATGGCAGTCTGACCATTAAAGATGGTATTATGAGCCAGGAAGTTCAAAAGATTAATCTTATGAAGAGAAGCGGCGATGACTTCAGCTCATTATTAAACTACTTAAGTGAAAGCAACTAAGCTGTTACCATAGTCTGACCAAGGGATTCCGGGCCTGTCCGATATTCGTACGCGTGTACGAATATCGGACAGGCTGTTTTACGGGCAAATAAATCGAGATTGTACCAATGAAACTTGTGAAATACGGCGGCTGAGTTTAAAATAAGGGGAAAGACAAATGGATAGGAGAATCGGAATTGGATAACTCACGCAAAGCATTAGTGTTACTCAGCGGAGGATTGGACAGCACCACTTGCGCCGTTTTGGCCTGCCGGGAGTTTGGCCCGGAGAATGTGATTGCCCTTACCCTTTTCTACGGGCAGAAGCATGCGAAGGAAATCGAGGCGGCCAAAGCAGTGGTGCGGCACTTGGGAATTGGGGAACATCATATTGAGAAGCTGCCTGATATTTTTAAAGGGGGCGGTTCAACCCTGGTTGATCCTGAGCTTTCCAACCCTGAGACGACATATGAAGAATTGAATAAATCTTATGGGGTGTCACCGACCTATGTACCCTTCCGTAATGCTAACTTTCTTTCGGCTGCCACTACGATTGCGATGGTGAAAGAAGCAGATACGATCTTTTACGGTCCTCATTCAGAAGATGCCCGGAATTGGGCCTATCCCGACTGTACTCCCGAGTTTAACGGGGCCATGGCTAATGCCATCTTCATCGGCACTTATATGAAGGTGCGTCTGGTCACTCCTATGCAATGGATGACTAAAACAGAAGTGGTGGCGTTGGGCAGGAAAATCGGGGTGCCCTTTGAATTGACCTGGAGCTGCTACAACGGACTGGAGAAAGCATGCGGCGTATGTCCCACCTGTGTGGGCCGCCTGCAGGCGTTTAAAGACAATGGGATGGAAGACCCGATTGCTTACGAACGGAGGGCCTAAAATGAGTAAAGCAACGATTGTCAAGGAATTTACCTTTGATGCGGCTCATAAACTGGATAACCACCAGGGGCACTGCCGTAATTTGCACGGTCACACTTACCGTTTGCAGGTAGGAGTTTACGGCCCCATTAAAACTGAGGCCGGCGCATCGGATGAGGGAATGGTGATGGATTTTGACCAGATCAAGCAGCTGGTCAAAGAGCAGATTCTCGGTAAGCTGGATCACCAATACCTTAATGAGGTGCTGGATTTTCGTCCAACGGCTGAGAATATGGCGGTTTGGATGGTAAAGGTACTGCGCAAGGCAGGTTTGCCCGTGAAATTTGTCAGGCTGT
This sequence comes from Bacillota bacterium, assembly GCA_023390635.1. GTDB lineage: Bacteria > Bacillota > Desulfitobacteriia > Desulfitobacteriales > Desulfitobacteriaceae > JAEWCM01. The sequence goes on along the minus strand of JAEWCM010000114.1, from coordinate 10,570 downwards.
ATGAAACCCCCACTTCATATATTGAAGTGGAGGGAGAGGACGTCCTGGAGGAATAAGCACATCCTGGGAAAACGAGAGTATCTGGGGCGGTGTTCGGCTTAGCGCCCCCTCTGCCCAAATCTTGTACTTTTGTGCGTCAAGCCTGTCCTTTCCGGAGTTGTTTGGGCATTCTTTATAGGCTGTTGGGGAGGCTTTTTCAGAGTTAGAGTATTGCTTTTAAATAAAGAGAGTTGAAAGAGATTTAAAATGAGGGTTAAAAAGGGGTTGTAGGAATGGATACGGCACAGTTAAAAGAAGAAATCGTGCGCTTGAAGAAAGAAAAGAATGTATTAATTTTGGCACACACTTATCAGATCCCTGATGTGCTGGATATTGCCGACGTGACGGGAGATTCGTATGCCCTTTCGGTGGCTGCCACGAAATATGACGCCCCCACTGTGCTGCTGTGTGGTGTGCGCTTTATGGCAGAAACGGTAAAAATTCTATCCCCGGAAAAAAAGGTGATTCTTTCCGAGGTATTTGCCGGCTGTCCCATGGCATTGCAGATCGCTCCGGAAAGGGTGGCGGAGTACAGGAAGGAGCATCCTGATCATGCTATCGTCACCTACATCAACACGACAGCCAAACTGAAGGCCGAGTGTGACGTCTGCGTCACCTCCTCGACGGCGGTGAAAATCGTGTCCCGTCTTCCGCAAAAGGATATCCTGTTCATTCCTGATCAAAATCTGGGAGCTTATGTGGCGGCCCAATTGCCGGAGAAAAATATTATTCTCTGGGACGGGTATTGTTTTGTTCATGCCCGGGTGACGGCGGATGATGTGCAGGAAGCGAAAAAACTCCACCCGCAGGCCAAGGTGGCCGCCCACCCCGAATGTGTGGCGGAAGTGCTGGCTCTGGCAGATATGGTAGGCTCTACATCTGCCATCATTGACTACGCCTTAAAAACCGAGGGAGAAGTGATTCTGGTTACGGAACGGGGAGTGGGAGACTATCTGAGCAGGGAGTATCCGGAACGCTCCTTTATCCAGCTGGTGCCGGATAAACTGGTTTGTAAGAATATGAAGATGACGGATTTGCAGAGCGTGCATAATGCCCTGACAGGAGCGGGTGGCTATGAGATCAAGATGGATGAAGAGCTGCGGCTGCGGGCTAAAAGAAGCATTGACAATATGCTGAGCATAGGTGGTTAAGAAAGTGAACTATGATGTATTGATAGCCGGGACCGGTGCGGCAGGCCTATATGCTGCTTTGAATTTTGATCCCGGCGTAAAAATTCTGTTGCTGGCAAAGGGAGAAATGAACCTAAGCAACAGCGCCTTGGCCCAGGGCGGGGTAGCGGCCGTCATTGATGAAAAGCATGACAACTACCGTCTGCACATTGCCGATACTCTGATCGCAGGGGGATATAAGAATAATCTGGATGCTCTGGAGGCATTGGTGACAGAGGGACCGTCAGATATCAGGCATTTAATTGAACTGGGCGTGGAATTTGATAAGGATGAGAATGGCCAGCTTCAGATGACTCTGGAAGGGGGCCATTCGCGGCACCGGATTGTCTATCACAAGGATACGACTGGGCGGGAGATCGTGGAAAAACTAATTGCCCAGGTCCGGAAGTATAAAAACATCACCGTGCTGGAAAATGCCCAGCTTTGGAAACTGGAGCAGGCCGATGGGGGATTAAGGGCTCAGGTATTACATGAAGAAGAGAATCAAATCATTGAGGCCCGTTACGTAATCCTGGCCACCGGAGGAATCGGCAGGGTCTATCAGTATACCACCAATTCTGCTATTGCTACCGGAGACGGGATCATGGTGGCTCATGAGCTAGGTGCGATCATTAAGGATCTGAGCCTGGTGCAGTTTCATCCGACGGCCTTTGCTGCCGCACCGGAATGTGAGCGTTTTCTGATTTCCGAGGCAGTACGGGGCGAAGGGGCGGTACTTTTAAATTGCCGGAAGGAACGCTTCATGAGCAAGTATGATGAGCGGGAGGAGCTGGCTCCCCGGGACGCGGTTTCCCGGGCCATCATTAAGGAGAGTCTGGCGACGGGCAGCCGTGATTTCTATTTGGACATTTCCCGGCAGGATGGGGCTTATATTAAAGAACGCTTTCCCAATATCTATCAGAACTGTTTACAGGCAGGGTATGATATGACAAAAGAGCCCATTCCCATTTTCCCCTGTCAGCATTATCTGATGGGGGGGATCGATGTGAACCTGCACTCCCGGACTACGGTGGAGAGACTCTATGCGGTCGGTGAGTGTTCCCATACTGGGGTACACGGTGCGAACCGCTTAGGAAGCAATTCCCTGCTGGAAGCGCTGGTCTTTTCCCGGCGGGCTGTCGGAGAAATATCCACCCTTTTGCAGCAGGAAAAAGAGCAGAGCGGACTGGAAGCCCTTGCTTCACTTAAATCCGGTGAGTCTAGAGAGCAAGCTTCAGAGTCTTCTCGGATGAAGGCTGTGCCCGAAGATTTGAAGGGGAGAATCCGGGCGATTATGCAGGAAGCTTATTTTGTCGTTCCGGATCTGGAAAAGGCCAGGGCCGGATTGGGTGAGGTCAGAAAGATGCTTGAATTATTGAATCATCATCCCTTTAAACTGGATAGAGATTTGGTTGAGACAAAGAGCATGGCTGTGGTGGCCTCAATTATTTTACAGGAGGTGTTGGAGCATGATGCTGCCTCTGTTTTACGTGGATGATCTGATCAAAGCGGCTCTTAAGGAAGATATTAATTATATTGATCCGGCTACCGATTATTTAATTGAGGAAGACCAGTTTTCCCAAGCCAGATTTATGGCCAAGGCCGATGGGGTACTTTGCGGGCTGGATGTGGCTCTAAGGGTATTTGCTTTGCTTGATGCTGATTTAAAGGTGATTACCCAATATAAAAAGGATGGAGAGCGGGTAAAGGCCGGTGATGTGATCGCCGTGATCGGTCTGCATACCAGGAATCTGCTGAAAGGGGAGCGGACGGCTCTGAATCTGCTTCAACATATGTCCGGTGTGGCCACGGCTACGGCCAAGGCGGTGCAGGAGGTGGAAGGAACCGGGGCCGTCATCACTGACACCCGGAAGACCATGCCGGGAATGCGGGCCCTCCAGAAATATGCAGTGGTTACAGGCGGAGGCAGGAATCACCGCTTTAATTTAAGTGATATGGCGATGCTGAAGGATAATCATCTGGATGCGGGCGGGGGCATCAGCAATGCGGTCCGGGCCTTGCGGGCAAAAGCCGGTCACGCCCTTAAAATCGAGGTTGAGACAAGAAACCTCGAAGAGGTAAGAGAAGCATTGAATGCCGGTGCGGATATTATCATGCTGGATAATATGGATACGGAAACGATGAGAAAAGCGGTGGAAATAGTAGGTGGAAGGTCTATCGTCGAGGCATCGGGTGGGATAACCCAGGCTGCTCTGAGCAGCGTAGCGGAGACAGGTGTGGATGTTATCTCTGTCGGAGCGCTGACTCATTCGGTGACCGCCTTGGATATCTCACTGAAAGTAGTTAAAGAAAATAATGAATGAAATGTATGAGCAAATGACAAGAGGATGAGTGATTTTGAGTAAGTTATATCCGGTCTATGAACAATTCGAAAGTATCCAGGGAGAAGGGCTGTGGACGGGAATCCCCGCCTCTTTTATCCGTTTGCAGGGCTGCAATCTCCAATGCCCTTGGTGTGATACCAAGGAAACGTGGTTGGGAGAGGCTCAGGCACTGAGTACGGAGCAGATCATGGCCGGAGTGCAGTGTAAGCATGTGGTGGTGACAGGAGGGGAACCGCTGCTCCACGACCTGACTGAGTTACTGAAGGCTTTAACGGAAGCCGGAAAGCTGGTGCACATTGAGACAAACGGTACTCAGAAATGGCGGGACAGCTATCCTGAGGTGGCCTGGATCGCTGTTTCTCCTAAACGGGAGAGCGGCTATAGGGTACATTTCTCTTTACAGGAGAGAATCAATGAATACAAATTTGTGATAGACGATGATTTTGATCCTGATCTGCTGGCAGATTATCCGTTCCGGGAAGGAGCGCCCGTTTTGCTCTCTCCGGAGGATGTGCGGCCTGAAATGATCGAAAAGGCGGTAGAACTGGTTTTTCAATATCCTCACTGCCGACTGATGCTACAGATGCATAAGCTGATCGGCGTGAGGTAAAGGGAGGGAGAGTATGGATAACAGGGACTTGGTGAAAGCCAACTTTGGCAGGCGGGCTGGGAACTATCGGGCCAGTACCGTACATAACAACAGCGGGGAACTGGACCGTATGATTGATCTGCTGCAGCTGACAGGTAATGAGAAAGGATTGGATGTGGCGACGGGAGCAGGGCACACCGCTCACCAGATGGCCCGTTATTTGCAATCTGTCGTGGCCATTGATCTTACACAGGAGATGCTGGCCGAAGCTAAAGCCGGGGCTGAGGAAAAAGGACTCGGCAACGTAGAATTCCGTTTAGGGGACGTCCATCAACTCGATTTACCTGATCAGGCCTTCGATGTCGTGACCAGTCGTTTTGCCCCTCATCATTTTGCCCGGATCGACACGGCTCTGGCCGAGATGTGTCGTGTTCTAAAGCCAGGAGGAAAGTTATATATCCTTGATTGTGCCACTACCGATCATCCTGAAGCAGAACAGAAAATGAACCGGATTGAATGGATCAGGGATAATTCCCACATTTGCTCTTATTCTCCTCGCCGCTGGCAGGAGATGCTGGAAAAGCTTCCCCTGGAACTGGAGCATTTTGAACTGCACCGATTGCGCTATGAGCTTCCCCAGTGGTTTGATAGAATGGAAACAAGCAGGGCTGACCGGGAAGAGATATTTCAAATGCTGGCAGGCCTTTCTACTGAATGTCGTAAGGAGTATGACTTCGGGGAAGACTTTATGACCACTTACCGGGTGGAGTTAGTTGCCCGTAGGAAGTAGGCGACTTTGAATTGACGGGGTCGGGCAGGTTTGCCGCTGGGCGCTGCGGAGGGCGCCGGGGCTGCCGTACTGGCATCCGCGGCCTGGCACCAAGAACCCCGCTGTGTACTGCATGTGAACCCATGGTGCCACTTGCCACGGACGCGGCGTACGGCTTGACGCCCCTCTGCCCAATTCCTCCGCTTTTGTGCGGCAAACCTACCCTCTTTCGGGTTCTTGCGTGAGGGAGTTCTTTTGGGGTTTGCTGGGGCATTTTTTGGAGGGATTTGCGGGGAGCCTTACTAAGAGAGTTTCTTGGAGCGGTGGTCGAGCAAGATTTATCTGGGGGAATAGGGATTTATGGAAGATATTATGCTGGAGTTCAATCTGCAAAAGGCTCGCTTTATTGACCGGCCTAACCGGTTTTTGCTTCATTGCGCCTTGGAGCAGCCGCCCGATAATCCGGTGGTTGAAGTCCATTTGGCCGATTCGGGGAGGTTAGGTGAACTGCTGATCCCCGGACGGGTGATTTGGCTGAGTCCGGTGGATCATCCTTCCCGGAAAACAAAGTGGACGGCGGTATTTTGTGAAAGACCGGATGGAGTGGGCTGGGTTTCGGTCAATTCTTCTCTTCCCAATCAGCTGATTGGCAAGGCACTGGCCAACGAAGCCCTGGAGGAACTGGTCGGATGGAAACTGGTGCGTCCGGAGTTTGCTTTGGGCGATTCGCGCTGGGACTTTTTACTGGAGAAAGGCGGAAAGAAGCTGCTGCTGGAAGTTAAGGGGGTCACCCTGGTCAGAGATGGTGTGGCTTATTTCCCCGATGCCATCACAGCCAGGGGCGCGAAGCATTTGCGGGAATTGGCCCAATTAGCCAGGGAGGGCGATTGGGAGACGGCGGTCCTGTTTTTGTTGCAGCGGGACGATGTGAGTCTTATCAGAGCGGCTAAGGAAATTGATCCTAAGTTTTCAGCGGCCCTGGAGGAAGCTCAGGCTGCCGGTGTTCGTATATTAGGAAGGAAATGTTTGGTGACGCCTGCAATGATGAAGCTGGACGGAGCGGTGGCGGTTTCCACTTAATGGAGGATGTTTCCCCTTGCGGAGGCGAAGGAAGATAAAGAAACAGGAGCGGAGCAATAAACATGAGTCATTTTTTTGCCTATTTATCGCGGATGAAATTGATTCAGCGCTGGGGGCTGATGCGCAATACGCGTACGGAAAATATTCAGGAACACAGTCTGCAGGTGGCGATGGTTGCTCATGCCCTGGCTATGATACGTAACCGCTTTTACGGCGGGGCTGTCAATCCCGAGCGGGTGATGGCCCTGGGTGTTTATCATGAGGTGAGTGAGGTGATTACCGGCGATCTGGCCACACCGATCAAGTATTTTAACCCGGAGATTCAGAATGCCTATCTCAATATTGAAGAACTAGCGAAGGAGCGTCTGCACCAGATGCTGCCTGAGGAACTGAAGGTAGGTTACCAGCCTTATCTATTCCGCCAGGCGGAAGATGAAGAGGAGTGGAGTCTGGTCAAGGCGGCGGACAAGATCTGTGCTTACTTGAAATGCGTGGAAGAGCTAAAGACAGGCAACGAGGAGTTTCATAAAGCAGAAAAGAAGATCCGCAGAGAATTGGCCGATTATCAGATGCCGGAGATAGAGTATTTTTTACAAACGTTTGTTCCCAGTTTTTCTCTGACACTGGACGAGCTGAATTGAGCATTATGCAGACTGAAGGGGATTTTCTTGGACGTTCAAACAGTTTTACAGGGACTTGAATCAGGGAGGGGGAGTTTGACCGGGCAAAGAGGCAAAACCAAATACAACGTTGCTGTGGCGCTTGATCAAATCCAAAAGCGCCAACCGAGGCGATTATTCCGGCCAGCGCTTTTAATTTATCTGTCTCTACGGTCATGGATTCTGGGGATTCTCCATGGCCCCGATGAAGAGGGGCAGACCGGTTTGGGTATCGATGACGGCGTAAACAAAGGGACGGTTAAAATTCAGGAGATTGAGAGGAGCACTGACTTCCCGCATTTCCACGCTGGTGGCTGCTCCGGCCTGGGTGCCTAGTTCATCAATCTGCAAAAATGTTTTATGCCGAACAAGTGAGATGTAGAGGTTGTTTTTTTTCGAACCCATGTTGGTGAAATCTGCCTGGTTCGGATCGAAAGCGGTTTCAAGCCCCATCGCCTGCAGCGTATCGTTCAATACATAGTCCCCGGAGGCCTTGAATTTAGGCAGAAGCACCGACATCCCGGTGCTTTCTTTTTTGTCCAGGAGTTGAGAGATGGTTTGGTCATTCAAGGTTTGGATATAGTCTGCCAGCTTGATCCCTTCATTGGGAAGAATGGCGAGAAAGGCGAATCGCCCGTCGTCGTAAGGCAGCAGGATGGCAGATTCGTTATCCCCTTTCATATAATCCACCGGAGTATTCAGAGACATAAACAGAGCTTTGCTTGTACTGCCGTCTTCCAGGTTAAAGCCACCTTCCGTTGCTTTTTCAAAAGAGGTTTGCCACCTGGCATCAAAGTAGAGGGCATTGATCAGATACATCACCGCATCAGACGGAATTTTATCGAGAATGGAGTCGATCTTGCCGTTGGTGTTTTTCTTAACCCAGCTATTGATGGTTTTAACGGCACTGGAATCATCAAAATCAAGGCTTTGGGCGGCAGCCCCAAAATAGTCCGCATTGGCTTGCAGGAAAGGGGGATTGGCACTGAAGCCGGTACGGTACCAGATGGAGTTGGCCAAACTGAGGGAAGTATGGCCTTTTTTTTCTGAGAGTTGGTCCGCATATGCCTTGTAGCCTTTATTCAGATCATTCAGAGATAGGTTGTATTGTCCCAGCACCGATTCAAAAGCTTTGAGTGTATCACCGCCGGCGCCGTTGGCCGTCATACCCAACGCCAAATAGACGGAGGCGGGAGAGATCAGGGTGTTTTCTCCGTTCCCGGCGGAGCTTTTAAAAAGTTCAATCGAGAAGTTCTGTGTGGAACGGAGAAAAGCATCGGTGACCGCTCCTGATGTATCGACATTCCGGCTTTTGACACCTGCCATCAGGTCCTGAGCATTAGCCGTTTGTCGGTCGGAAAATGGTCCGGGAAGGAGCAGGGAGACGATCAAGATAACGGCAACGGCGGGAAGGGCTGCCAGTGCCAGGCGCCTCGGCCGTTTAGAGAAGAGTGAATGAGATGAATGATGGGGAGTGTCGGATGTTTCTGCGGATAACTTTCTTTTTGTTTTTTCTATGAGATCTTTTCCCGAGGTTATTTCACGGAATCCTGCCAGGAATTTCTTATTCATCAGTAAACCCTCCTTGGATGAGCAACTTTTTCAATAGCTCCCGCCCTCGTTTTAAATGAGTTTTGACGGTGGCTTCTTTGAGATTGAGCAGTTCAGACATTTCACGGATGCTGTAACCTTCAAAGTAGTGAAGATACAGCACATTTCTGTATTTAACAGGCAGCGAGAGCACCATTTTAATGACTTCCCTATCCTCTTTGTCCTGAACAGGGAGAACAATTTCTTCAAGGGAAATCATGTTTTTGTGCCAGAAGCTTTTCAGCCTGTTTTTGCATTCATTGGCAGTGACTTTTAACAGCCAGGCTTTGATGTGCTCTTCATCATTAAAATCAGGTCCGACTTTATACAATTTGAGAAAGACATTCTGAAAAATATCCTCTGCATCTGGTTTATTGCGCATATAAACCAGACAGAGGCGGAAAACTGTATCGGCGTATTTTTCTAAGATCTCAACCACCGGGTGATTTGCCTGTATCGTTCCATTGTTCACATCAACAACCTCCCAATCATAAAACAATCCGGCGGGGAAAAAGGTTTCACATCAAATAGAATAACCCACAATTAATTTTAAAATAAATAGTTAATTCAGATTGTCAGGCGAATGGACAGCTTTGGTATAGATATGGTATTAGAGGTAATTTATAGGATATATGTTAAATAACTATAAATAATTAAATATAAACAAACAATATTTAAATATAATGAATATTAGGAATAAAAAATGAATACATAATGAATACATAATTCATATGATATTGGTCCTGTTTAATTTACATTGGCGTTGTATTTGAGAAAAAAGTTTAATATAATTGTTTTATCTAATATAAACAAACTATATTTTACTATTTTTAACATATTATAATTTCTTATTAGTTATATATTATTTAATTTGGTTTATTTCGTTTTTAATTAGCAAAGGCCAGATGATATTGCCGGTTATGAAGTAGCGTTAAAAAACATCAGAAGGTGATCGATTGGAACAGGTAGAGAACATCATCATTTTGGGCGGAGAAGATAAATCGGGAAAAAAAGAAGAGGTACAAGTTGAGATCAAACGTGGGGATGTAATCTCGATTGTCGGTCCTACCGGCTCAGGGAAAAGCCGTCTTTTGGGTGACATTGAATGTTTGGCCAACGGGGACACGCCGACTAGGCGGGTTATTAAAGTAAATGGGATGGTAGCTGATCAAAAGGTGCGGCGAGCCTTCAAGAATAAATTGATTGCTCAGCTTTCTCAAAATATGAATTTCGTAATGGATATTTCAGCTCAGAATTTTATTTCCATTCATGCCGGAGTGAGAAACAGGAACGGAGTTGAGATGGCAGCTCAGTTGGTGGGGGATGTACTTGAGATGGCCAATGAACTGTCCGGGGAGCCTTTTACCGGGGACACTCCCGTGACTCAGCTTTCCGGGGGGCAGTCCAGAGCCTTGATGATTGCCGATACGGCTTTGCTCAGCCCGGCACCGGTTGTGCTGATTGATGAAATTGAAAATGCGGGGATTGATCGTAAAAAGGCGATTGAGCTGTTGGTGCGGAGAGAAAAAATAGTGCTGATGTCTACCCATGATCCGATTCTGGCTCTTTTCGGACAAAAAAGGCTGGTGATGAAAAACGGCAGTATCTCAGCGGTTTTGGAAACTCTCCCGAAGGAAAGGGAAAATCTGACGTTGCTGGAAGCGGTAGATGAAAAGATGCTCAAAGTCAGAGAGACAATCAGATTGGGGAAGAGGATTGATAATGACTTGAGAGAGGATTTTTATCAGTCTTTACACATATAAAGATTTTCACATAAGGACACCATCAAGGGGTTAAAGAGAGGAGAAAATTATGAAAATCAGAACAGATTTTGTTACCAACAGCAGCTCGGTCAGTTATTTGATCACGATGGATCTGAGCGTGGCAGAACAGTTTAACAACATGGAAAATGAGGAGGACTCTTCTAAGAGAAGAGTTATTTACGAGACGGTTAAATCGGATATCGTGGAAACCGGTCTTCACCTGGAAGTGGACAAAAGGGATACGTACTTGAAGCGATATCAGGTCAGACCGAAGTCAGACACTGCCTTTGATGATGATTATGATGATGTGAACAGTGTGGATTTCGCTGCTCTTGGCAATGAGGAATTGTGGAAATACATCAAGGGCGAGTATTTCGTTAATGCCAGAATTGCGGATGAGTTCAAGGGATTTTCCTGTCTGCTCCAGCCTCATCAGATTCCCGAAACCAGAGCCATTAATCTTCTGGTATCCGTACCTCTGGCCGATATGATTTTCCATAATCATATGGATAACTACAGCGAGAAAGCCAAGCGAATTTTTGCGCTGCTGTATACGGATATCAAGGA
>JAEWCM010000015.1 GCA_023390635.1 Bacillota bacterium | reverse complement strand
TAGTAGAATTCTACCTATATTCTCAAAATAAAAACAGGGAGACCCTGAATTTATTATTATTGTTCTACTTCTTCTATTGTTATATTGCATCTTATTGTTTTTTATCGTTCCTGGTTTTGAGGCATGTTCCTGTACGCTCTTTCCAGGAGCACCATAAAGAGGTCCTTTTCTTCTTCCGTCATGCCTGTCAGCAGCTGGCGTTCGGTATTCTTAAAAACCTGGTCCAAGGCCTCCATGATCTGCATCCCTTGATCCGTCACCTCAATTTGCATAGCACGGCCATCGTCTTTATCAGGATAGCGGATAATAAAGCCGTTCTTCTCCAGGCCGTTTAATAAACTCGTCACCGACGGACCGCTCAGCTCCATCCGCTCCTGTAAAAACTTGCGGCTAATGTTTAAGCCTTCAAAAAGGCTTCTGCGGATTGCACCCAAAAGCCGGGCCTGTTGGTTCGTTATCTTGTATTCAGCCAGCTTCTGCTCGTTCAAATATCGCAAGCTATGAGCGATACTGCGAATATAAAAATCCGCATTGGGCTTGCCTCCCCCTTTGAACATCGCGTCAACACCCTTTCGACAAAGTAGAATTCTACCTTCAATATATAGGTCGAATTCTACTTTGTCAAGTTAGTTTATCCCGATATTTCCGGCACTGATCGGCAAACTTTTGGAGAATGCCATTGAGGTTCGCAATATATGCCGTAACTGAATTTTTGTTTTACCGGATTTGGCGGCATTAAGGACGGTTTTTCCTTAAGGAGCTGTCTTTATTCCAGTATCTTTGTCAACAAAGTAACCAATTCTTGAGGATATTTTTTTTCATTAATCCTCAGTATTTTAATCGCAGCCCCCATTTCCTGCTGTTGCTTATAAGGCCGGCCGGATGTGATGGCATCAATGACATCGGCAATCATCACAATTTGGGCATTGTGGCATATTTCATCCCCCTTTAATCCTTTGGGATAACCGCTTCCGTCCTGCCGCTCATGGTGCTGCAGCACGATATCCGTGCATGCTTTCGGAAGATTAAATGGTTCCAGCGAACTGACGCCCAACTCGCAATGCTGCCGCATATAAACCATTTCTATGTCGCTTAAAGGTTCTGGTTTCTGGATAATGAATTTCGGCACCAACAGCTTGCCTACATCATGCAAAAAAGCGCCCAATCCCAGGTGCAATAGTTCCTCATCGTTGTATCCCAGCTCTACTGCCAGCATCAAGGAAATCATGGCCACATCAATCGAGTGTGTATATAACCAATCCACGTAGTTACCCAAAGCGTTGACATAGATCCACCAGGGCTTAGCTTTAGACTCAAATATGATCGTGCTTAATACCTTATTCGGCCGTTCCAAAACGCGATCGTTGTGAATATTCATTCTTGCTCCAAAGGCCTTGGCAATCGAAATAAGCACAGCACTTTGCTTATCATCGGAATTGATCAGATCATCCAGTTTGTAGCTTCCGAGACTTTTCAGCCTTGCAATAATCGCATCCGTCATTTTTTGTCCCTTACTTATCAGCAGTATCCCATTTCTATCATAGATATCAGTTTTAGCAAAATATTTAGGCATTTCACTAACTCCTTTCTATGTTTAATTCCCTATCAGGAAATTCCAGTACAAAGAAACATCAGTACATAAAAATTTGTTTGGTTCAATAAATTTCTCACCAGAATAAATACTTATTTTCCCAACGCAATGAGAAAAAGAGCAGCATTCAAGCCTCTGTTTTAATAATGTAACATTTTCGAAATTTTGTTACATTTTAAAGAATAATGAACCCGTTTATATCAATAGATTAGACAATCAATATTAAAGTCGCCATGTTATTTATATGTATACTTAAATGCCTTTTTTGTATAATATAGTCTTAAAAAGATACATTTAGGGGGACAATAAATTATGGTCGTCGAACCGATTAGAGAAAAAACTAAAATCAAACAGCTCTATCAATACTTAAATGGAAATGATCCTAAATATGCTTTGGTTTTTAAATTTGGCATTAATACAGGCTTGCGTATCAGTGATATAATATCAATTAAAGTGAATGATATTTTTAATGAAAAGCTGCAATTTAAGGATTACCTTATTATAAATGAGAAGAAAACTTCCAAGGAAAAGAAAATCAAACTAAACGACACGTTGCGCAAGTGCCTCCATAGCTATGTTAAAACGCAAAATCTTACTTTAAATGATTACCTTTTTCAAAGTCAAAAAGGCGGTCATTTAGGAAGGGTCCAGATTTACAGAGTACTAAAGGAAGCTGCCACTGTAATAGGGATTGAAAACTTCGGCACTCATAGTTTAAGAAAGACATGGGGATATTGGACATATAAAATGTCCAAGTACAACATAGGGCTGATTATGGACACCTTTAACCACAGCTCTGCCAGCGTTACATTACGCTATATCGGCATCAATCAGGATCAAAAAGATGAGCTGTATTCTATCGTTCAGCTATGAATCAACATAATATCCGACATAAATTGACATTGAAGTAAGAAGATTATAAAATGATACTAACTAAAGGATACAACAAAATTTCGAAAATGTTTTATTTTATGGTTTATTTTACTAAAAAAATCCCCTCTGTTTCCCATAGACTTAAAAGATAAAGAGTCGCGGAGCACTGAATTTGTGGACCGCACCAAACAAAGCGGACATTGAAAAGAAAAGGCCTCCTGTTGTAGGATAAAAACTATGACAGGAGGTTTTACTATGCCCAGAAAGTACGTCCATGTAAAAGTATTAGAACGAGAAATCTTCGAGCAAAAGAGAGCAGGAAAAAGCAATCGGGATATAAGAGAACAATTTGGCCTGAGTAAGATACAAATGGAGAATCTGATCACACGGCATAATAAAGCGGAGAAATTACTTGAAGCTGGGATAATGCCACGCCGCCGGGGGCGCCCTCCCAAAAACCGCAAGCTTGACGAGGTAGGAAAAGATAATGAAATTAAGCGGCTGAAAATGGAAAATGAGCTATTGAGGGATTTTCTTCGCGCCGCTGGAAGGAGGTGAAGCCAGCTCTTAAATTTGAAGTCATCTACTGCCGGAGAGAAAAATATCCGGTCTCTATTATGTGTCGATTCTTCAGGGTATCCCGAAGCGGATATTACGATTACATAAAACACAGAGGCCAAGATCCAAAGGATCGGGCTTTAGCTGGGATGATCTCAGAATGCCAACAGCACTGCAAAGGAACTTATGGTTATCGCCGTGTCCATCGATGGCTAATCCGCGAAAAGTCTCAGCATTACAATCCGAAAACGGTACTTCGAGTCATGAATAAATATGGCCTACTGTCAGAGATCCGACGTCGTAAAAAATATAAACCTATGGGACAGCAAATCCATAAATATGCCAATCTATTGAATCGCAATTTCTCCGCTACCAGGCCTAATGAGAAATGGGTAACGGATATATCGTATATCCACACCGGCCAAGGCGTCCTCTACCTTTCCATCATCCGTGATCTTTATGATAATAGCATTGTTGCTTACAAAACAGGAACGCAACAGAAAGTAAATCTTGTACTGTCCACCATAAAGGCGGCCTTGGCAAAAGAAGTGGTCGCTGCAGAGTTACAGCTCCACAGCGACCAAGGGTTTCAATATACATCACAATCATATTTTGCCCTAACTCAAGAGTATGGGATAACGCCATCCATGTCAAGGCGCGGAAACTGCTATGACAATGCTATGGCTGAAAATTTTTTCTCTATTCTTAAGACGGAGTGTATTTACAGACATCAACTGAAGACCTTTGAAGAAGCCAGGCAATTAATCGACGAATACATTGATTTTTATAACAACGAGCGCATCCAGATAAAAACAAGCCTGACACCACTTGAAAAACGGCATCAGGCTGCGTAATTTTAACTTATCCTGCGACAGACCCTCTTTTTCTATGTCCGTTCGTCCTAGGGCAGTCCATTTGTGCTTGCGACTCTCTTTTTATAACCAGGGAGTTGAGCATACTATAAGTGATAAGATCCATACAAAAAAACTAAATAGCGAAACAAAAACGGCAACGAAAGCGTATCAAAGTCATAGGTACGATTTTTTCGACCGATATCGTCACTGGCGAATCAAGGCCCAAAATGATTATGTTAGGAGAAAATAACAATGAGCAATGTGATTTTGAAAACCAGCCAACTAAGCAAAAGCTTTAAAAGCGGCTCCCAGGAGCAACAGGTCTTAAAAAACTTGGACATTGAAATTCATGAAAAGGATTTTACCGTCATTATGGGATCATCTGGCGCCGGAAAATCCACCCTGCTTTACGCCTTGTCCGGAATGGACAGACCGACCAGCGGAACCATCCAGTTTTTCGACGCAGAAATTGCCCATTTGAACAACGACAAACTGGCGGTGTTCCGGAGACAGAATTGCGGTTTTGTGTTTCAGCAAATGTTTTTGCTGGAAAACATGAGCATTCTGGATAATATTTTAGCCAGCGGCCTGCTCATCGGAAACGACCGGAAAGGGATCGTCGCTGAGGCTAAAGAGCTGCTCACCAAGGTCGGCTTAACTGAAACTATTTGGAACAAGTTTCCGGCCCAGCTTTCGGGTGGTGAAAATCAACGCGCCGCCATTGTTCGCGCCTTAATTAACAAGCCAAAAGTCGTTTTTGCCGACGAACCGACCGGTGCTCTGAACTCTGGGGCGGGGAAAGCGGTGCTGGATGTCCTGACCGAGGTCAACAACAACGGACAAAGTATCATTATGGTCACCCATGACCTGCGTTCGGCCAGGAGAGGGAACCGGATTTTATACATAAAAGACGGTGTAATCAGCGGCGAATGCAACTTGGGCAAGTATGTAAGCGGTGATCAACAGCGCCACCGGATGCTGCAGGATTTTCTGGCCGAGATGGGGTGGTAATGTGAATAAATTATGGCTGCACGCCCGTGCCAATATCCGCAAAACCAAATCAGCTTCCGCCACACTGGTTGGGATGTTCATTATCGCGGCCTTTCTGCTCAATGCCGGACTTTTGGTGGTGATCAATTACGGCGGCTTTTTTAACACCCTGAAAGAGGAGCTTGCTCCGGCGGATGTTTATTACATGCTGCCCGACGCCCTTTACACCGGCGACGTAAAATCCTATCTGGACGGAAATGAGCACATCCAAAAAATGCAGACCAATGACATGCTGCTGCTCGACGCCAAAATTTCTTCCCAAGGCAAAGAACAGTCCTATAATATCTTATTTAACAATATGGATGAACCACGGGAAATATCCAAATGGAAATTTGTCGGCGAACATTTGCCGGCGGAAGACATGTCGGTTTATGTCCCGGATATTTTTAAGGCTGTCAGCGGGTATCAGCTGAACGATCAAATAAAGCTTAAATATAGCGATGAAAAAACAGGCACGGAAAAAACCCTGTCCTTTACGATCAAAGGCTATACGGAGGACATCTTTTTCAGTTCCACCGACACCGGATTTATGGGATTTTATCTGCCGGCGGATACCTATCAAAAAGTAGCGGACACACTCAATAATCCCAATTATCACATGCATGTGGTGTTTGCCAATTTGGATAATTTGGATAACAACAAGACCGTGGAAAGCGGCATCCGAGATATTCTCCATTTGAATTCCGCTTCTCTGGTATCCGGGGATGTGTCCTCCCTGTTTGTGACGATTGATCTCGGATTGGTAGAAATGTCCCGTTGCATGATGGCCACTATGGTCTCGGTCATGATGGTGGTATTTTCGATGATTATTATCATCGTCTGCTTGCTGGTAGTACACTTCAGAATCGTCAACAGCATCGAAGAAGACGTGATGAAAATTGGCTCATTAAAAGCTGTCGGTTATACCAGCCGGCAGATTATTCTTTCCGTGATTTTACAGTTTTCTCTGCTCGCCGGCATCGGCAGCCTGGTTGGAATCGCCCTCTCTTACCCAGCTCTGCCCGCAGTTGCAGCGGTTTTTGAACAACAGTCCGGGCTGAAATGGGTGCAGGGTTTTGACGGTATAGTCAGTTCATCCGCCTTCTTTATCCTCTTGCTGATTGTGGTTCTGGTAGCCTGGATAGCCGCCCGTCACCTGAGCAGGCTGAGCCCAATCAACGCCCTGCGCGGCGAAACCAGTGCCCATAAGTATAAAAGAAGCCACCTGCCCCTGGAAAAGTCAAAGGGCAGCTTGCTGGTTGTTTTGGCTTTTAAGTCTGTTTTGCAAAGCATGAAGCAAAACATCATGATCGGGCTTATCCTGATTGCGGTCACCTTTGCCGGAGCCTTCGGCGTGATTATGTTTTATAATACATCCATCGATACCAAAGCTTTCGCCGAGGTGCCGGGGATGGAAATCTGCAATGCCATCGCCGTGCTCAACCCGGAAAAGGATCAGGCACAGGCCGTAAAAACCATCGAAAGCATAGATGCGGTCCGGAAAGTGCAATATCTGGATGAGGTGAAGGTAAAGGTTGAGGGCAGTGAAGCTTCCGCCTATGTGATGGACGATTACTCACAAAAAGAATCCATGCTGGTATATGAGGGCCATTATCCGAAGTCCCCCAATGAAATCACCCTGGCCGGCATCTTGGCGGAAAGGCTGCATAAAACAATTGGGGACACGGTTACCGTCAGCTTTGGCGAGCGGGAAGAGATTTTTAAGGTCGTGGGGTTATCGAACGGCTCCTCGATGGGCGGGCTGAATGCCTCCATCCTAACGGCAGACTTTAAACGGCTCAATCCGGACTTTAAACAGCAGTCGCTGAATATTTATCTGGACAAAGGAACCGATGCCGCCGCGTTCGTTAAAAAATTAGAAAGCCAGTTTGATAAGGACCTGCTGCTGGGAACGGTAAATTTCGATAAGGAAATGGCCGAGGGAATGGCCTCCTATCAGAATATCGTTGCCGCGATGGGGATTGCCATGCTGGTAATTACCTTGCTAGTGGTAGTGCTGGTGTTATATTTTGTGATCAGTTCCTCCGTGGTGCGCAAAAAGCGGGAATTGGGGATTCAGAAAGCCATCGGCTTTACCACGTTTCAATTAATGAACCAGCTGGCCATCGGTTTTATGGTGCCAATCATTCTGGGAGCGGTTGGGGGCAGCCTTTTAGGCGCGTTTTATACCAACCCGCTGCTGTCTGTCACCATGCGCGGCATGGGGGTGATGAAAGCCGGATTCATTGTCGCCCCCTATTGGGTAATTGGGTTTGGCGCGGCAACCATTTTGTTTTCCTACCTGTTATCGCTGCTGGTTACCTGGCGGATTCGAAGGATTTCTGCCTATGCCCTTGTTACGGAGTAGCAATGTTATTACGTTAAGCATTCCATTGTAAAATAATTAGAGGCTGTCCCAAAAGTAAGGTTTTGAACAGCCACAGCTGTAAAATTGCACAATTGGGAATGGCATTCGGAATAAAGCAAGGAGCTAAGCGGCCTATGTTCGCTTAGCTCCTTGCTTTTTGGCATCCACTGC
>JAEWCM010000005.1 GCA_023390635.1 Bacillota bacterium | reverse complement strand
AAAATATTGAAATTCTTAATAAATATTTAATATTTATAAGTGTAACTTTTTGCTCTTTTCTTCGTCTATATAGATAGAACCAGAAATTTTCAAAGGAGGGCTTCTCATGAACATAGTTGACACGTTTTTGCTGGTTGGTTTTTTCCTTTCTCTGGGGTATGCCCTCTGCTACATGACAAAAAAGTCAATGCAAACTCCTCAGCAGGAAAAAGGTGATCAGCATTCGCCCACTTAAGTATCATAAAAGAATAAGCACAAAAATGAAGGGTCTGTCCATCACAAGAATTTTCAGGATAAAGGCTAAGTAATAAAGGACCGGAGATGAGCGTTTAACGCCAGTTTGCGACAGCGGAGCGTCATTTATTACTTAGCATTCCTGTAATCTTCCTATTTTGGACAGACCCTTTATTTTTACGAAAAAATCATTGGAGAAATGGAATAATCCATGAGCCCTTCCAGAGAAAAATACTTACTAAAATGATCAATATTACTAACATGGCAATGAAAGCCAAAGCTAATACATTATTACGAACTTTTTTCGATCCCAGTGATTTTAAGCGCCGATTGGAAGACCCTTGATCTTCCTTCTTATATGGCTTGTATTCTGTGACACATGCCCATTGATCCGTTTGCTCAGACATGGTTTCCTCCTTTCTATGTTTTATCTTCATTGTAACAGATTTTTGCTAATTTTGTTCAGGGAGCAGGAAAATCTCTATTAAATGGTGAAGATGGATACTAGTTGGAAATTTACAGAAAGGGTGGAAAAGTATATGGTCCTTTTTCATACTTTATGCCATACCCTTGATGATGAGGGATGGGATTATGAATATGACGAAAAAAATGAATTAATCCGCTTTAGAGTACACGGGGTTAATACTGACTTCAATGTATTTTTAATTGTAGATGAAGAACAGGAATCCTTGCTATGCAATACTTATATTACTCAAAAAATATCCAAAAACAAACGAGCCGACGTATGTGAGTTTATGAACCGGGTAAATTACGAACTGGACAACGGAAATTTAGAAATGGATATGGATGATGGTGAGATAAGATATCGTACATTTCTTGATTTAAGCGACACAGCGCCGTCCAAGGAACAGATATTGAATTTGATCTGGAACGGGCCTCAATGTTTCGATACTTATTTTTCCGGACTTATGAAAATGATTTATAATAATTTCACTCCTGAAGAAGCTGCTAATTCATGTTTAACAGAGAATATGTTAGTATGATCTCTATGTACGTTTTAGGTTAATATCTCCAAAATTGGATAATCATAAAATACCAAACAACAATTACCTGAGTAATCAAAAACTTTTAGCAAATAATATGATCGTGTCCATTACATTACATTTAATTTTTTAAGGAGGGAACCTAAACATGGCAGGAGAAAGAAACACTAATACACCAGCAGTACAAGGAGCATCCCAAGCATTGGATCAATTCAAGTATGAAATTGCCAACGAATTAGGCGTTCAGCTCGGTGGAGATCGCACCAGCCGTGAGAATGGCTCTGTTGGTGGCGAAATGACCAAACGGATGATTCAGTTCGCTGAACAGAATCTGAAGGGTGGCAGCCGCATCTAATGTGGCAGGAAGGGGATACTTTTTAGTATCCCCTTCTTTTTTATATTTACTTTGAAATTATTGAAAGGACCGTTTGATACGGTCCTTTCATCCTTAATGAAAACTTGGGAATTCCAATTTCAATTATGCAGCCAAATCAGTATGAGGGTGAATATCACGAACCTTTACCCATTTCGAAGTAAACAATACGTTCAGTGCGAGTGCACCCAAACCGAAGAGGCAAATTGCCAAGAGACTGGCTCCCAAGCTGATGTCGGCACTTCCTGAAATAATGTGTCTTAGGGCTGCTGTACCATACGTCATCGGAAGATACGGACTTATTTTCTGGAAAAATTCCGGAGTTAACTTGATTGGGAATGTTCCCTGGCAGGAAGTCAATTGCAGCATTAACAACACAAGGGCAATAAAGCGGCCCGGAGTGCCAAGGGTTGTTACCAAAAGCTGAATAATCGCTACGAAGCATAACGACAAGAGGATATTGATCAGGAAGAATCCCGGTATACTATCTGGCTGCAATTTGAGTACGGTGATAACAACAAAGGACGCAATCACAGCTTGGATAGAACTGAGGATTCCTACCGTCCAGTACTTACCTAAAACAATATTGAACGGAGAAACGCCAGCCGTGACCAGACGGTTTTCTTTAGGATTAACAACAAAGAAGAGAATCAACGCGCCAACCCACAGAGCTAGTGGAACAAAATAAGGAGTAAACCCTGTGCCGTAGTTTTTAACAGGATGGATTTGATTCGCTTCTACTTCCACCGGCTCACCCATGGTTGTTCCCATCGATGTTGGGTCACTGGGAGTCTGGGCTGACAACTTTTCGGCTCCATCTTTTAGACCGCTGGTAAGCGTACCAGCGCCGTCGTTCAATTGAGTCAAACCGTCGACCAGCTGAAGGCTGCCATCATAGAGGGCCTTTACGCCTGAAGCAAGGACCGAACTGCCATCACTGGCCGCAGTCGCACCGGCATTGAGCTTTTCAGCCCCTTCCAACAGTTGATTTACTCCTCCCGAGAGATCACCTAATTTACCGATCATCGGGGTGAATTGCCCCAGTCCGTTTGCCAACTGACCTGAACCTTGTTCCAAAGATTTTCCGCCATCAACTAATTGAGTAAAGGAAGCGGCTCCTGACTTTAATCCTGAGGCCAAATCCTGTGTTCCGCCGGCTAAAGTTTTTAAACCGTCTCCCAATTGAGTTGATCCGGTCTCAGTCTGCCCCAAACCGTCATTCAAGGCAGCAGCACCGCTTGCCAACTGATCCGCTCCGTTTAACAAGGCAGTCATGCCGGTAGTCATGCTGTCGGACATACTGTTAATGCCCTGAGCAATTTGCTTTCCTCCGGCATTCAAGCTGCTCAGATTGGTGGCAATACTATATACACCTGGAGAAATTTCCCCATCGCCGCTTAGAATCCTTTGCGTCATTCCGATATTCTGCAAAGAATCTTTCAAAGCAGCTTTTTGAGATTCACTTAAACCAGGATCAGATAAGAGAGCCGCCAACTCAGACTGAGCTTTACTCAGGGTGCCGTTTGCCGCATTCACCTGGGCCTGAACACCGCTAATGCCTGTATTCAAGTTGGAAATTCCTTTATTAAGTGCCGGAAGGCCATCGGCAGAACTTAAATTCGTCTGCATCTGCGTCAACCCGTTCTTCAGATCGGTAGCTCCCTTGGCCACTTGTCCCGCACCACCGTTCAATTGGTGCAGAACTCCGGTTAAAGACTGAATACCGGTTGATGCCTGCTGGGCACCTTCATTCACTTTGTCCGCTCCATTAGATGCAGACTGAATACTGTTATTAGCACTATTCAATCCCTTCACC
>JAEWCM010000210.1 GCA_023390635.1 Bacillota bacterium | reverse complement strand
CCTTAAAGGGGTGCTGCTTAGCTTTGCCCGGCAGATGTTTGGTCCCAACCGGGAAATCCGCCTGCGCCCCAGCTTTTTTCCCTTTACAGAGCCAAGCGCAGAGGTGGATGTTACCTGCATGCTGTGCAGCGGTGCTGGCTGCCGCTTATGTAAAGGGACAGGATGGATTGAAATCCTGGGATCCGGCATGGTTCATCCCAAGGTGCTGGAAATGGGCGGATATGACCCTAAAGAAGTGACGGGTTTTGCCTTTGGCATGGGTGTGGAACGGATAGCCATGCTTAAGTACGGTATTGAAGATATGCGGCTTTTATTTGACAATGACCTGCGTTTTCTGCAGCAGTTTTAGGAGGGTTTGACATGAAGGTTAGTATGGCGTGGTTGAAAGAATTGGTCGATGTCCATGAGGACGGACCTCAATTGGCGGAGAAGCTGACGCATGGCGGCATCGAGGTTGAAGGTGTGGAGGATTTAAGTGCAGGCCTCGCTCATGTGGTAGTGGGGAAAATTCTGGGCATGGAGAAACATCCCAATGCGACAAAGCTTTGGATCTGCCAGGTTGATGTGGGAGCGGAAGTGCGGTGCATAGTCACCGGAGCGACGAATTTGCAGGTCGGGGACCGGGTGCCGGTGGCCCTGCCCGGAGCGCATTTGCCCAATGGACTGAAGATAGAGGTAGGGAATCTGCGGGGCATTGAATCTGCTGGAATGCTATGCTCTACAGAAGAGCTTCTCCTTGATGAAAGTCTGGGAGGAGAGAGGAGCCGCGGAGGAATCTTTATTCTGGATGAGAAAGCTCCTGTGGGGGAAACGCTGGCCAAGGGTTTGGGGAGAGAAGATCAGGTGTTGGATCTGGAATTGTACCCCAACCGGCCTGATTGTCTGGCGATGGTCAATGTGGCCAGGGAAGTTGCCTCTCTGACAGAAGGGGCGCTCCATCTCCCGGCATGGGCCGTTGAAGCAGAAGGGTTGCCCCGTGAAGATTTACCGGTTCCCCTTTGCAGGGATTTTTCCGTTGTCATTGATGCGGAGGATCTTTGCCAGAGATATGCGGGCCTCTTGGTGGAGGATGTAAGCATTGCCCCTTCTCCCCAGTGGATGCAGGCGCGGCTGTTGGCGGCAGGGGTCAGACCAATTAATAACATTGTAGACATTACTAATTATTGCATGATGGAGATGGGGCAGCCTCTTCACGCTTTTGATCTGGATAAAATTCACGGAACAATACACGTAAGACGGGCCAAGGCGGATGAAGTACTGACTACTTTGGATAAAACAAAGCGAACTCTGGATGAAGGGATGCTGATCATCGCCGATGAGGAGAATCCCCTGGCAGTTGCCGGTGTGATGGGGGGACTGGACAGTGAGGTGACCGGCCAGACGAAGCGGTTGTTTATTGAATCAGCCCATTTTCACGGTGTGAGCGTTCGGCGCACCAGCCGTCGCCTGGGGTTGCGTTCTGAAGCCTCCAACCGCTTTGAAAAGGGGGTTAATCCATATGTAGCTCTAGCTGTATTAGGACGGGCAGGAGAGCTGATCTCTCAACTGGGAGCAGGAAAAGCGGTAGGTTATGTGGATAGGAAGGGAAGCTTGCCGGCGGTCCGCGTAATTTCTCTTTCTGCTTCCCGGGCCTCTTCCGTCTTAGGAGTCGAGGTGGAAGTCCATCAGATTAAAGAGATTTTGGTCAGATTGGGATTTGCTTATCAGGCGGGAGAAGATGGCCAGAGTTTTTCAGTGCGCATTCCTACTTATCGGTCCGATCTTCATTGCGAGGAAGACTTAATTGAGGAAGTAGCCCGTTTGATGGGATATGAACGGATTCCCACCACCCTTCCCCAAGGAGATACTACCCAGGGAGAGCGCTCAAGGGAGCAGAAGCTGCGGCGCCGGGTCCGCCAGGTGCTGATAGGAGCAGGGATGAACGAAACCATCACCTACTCATTTACCTCTGCAGCAAAAGACGGCAAATGGAGCAGCCTGACACCTGTTCCGCTGCTGAACCCTCTGCGGGAAGAGCTGGGTGTGATGCGCACGGTGCTGCTGCCCAGTCTCTTAGAGGTGGCACAGCGCAACCTGGCCCGGCGCAACTCCGATTTGGTCTTATTTGAGATCGGGCATGTCTATCATCCCGAATCCCTGCCTTTAAAATCCCTGCCCAAAGAAGTAAGTCATCTGGCAGGTGTGGCAGTAGGAAAGAGCGCCAAACACTGGCTGCAGCAAACCGTTCATTATGATTTCTATTATATCAAAGGGATCATCGAGGCATTAGCTGAGGAACTGGGGGTTGTGTTCGAGTATCGGCCTCTGAGCGGAGAGCGGGAAAAAGGGCTTCTTCATCCCGGCCGTTCAGCCGAGATCTGGGCCGGAACCTCTTATCTGGGAATAATGGGGGAACTTCATCCCGTATTGCAAAAGGAAGAGGATTTGGAACGGGCCGTTGTCTTTGAACTCGATCTGGACTTGTTGTTTGAACAAGTGGTACCTCCTTCCCCGGTAAAAAGCATTCCTCGTTTTCCCGCTCTGACCCGTGATCTGGCCATCGTCGTGGGCAAGGGCGTACCGGCCGAAGCTGTGCTGCGGCAAATCAAAGCATTAGGCGGTGAGCTTCTTCAAGCCGTCGATCTGTTTGACGTGTACACCGGGAAACCTATCCCGGAGGACCGGAAGAGTCTGGCTTTTTCACTGAAATATCAGTCTTTCGAACGGACCCTGACTGATGACGAGGTAAATCTGCTTAATTCGCGAATATTAGACGGAATTCAGCAGGATTTTGCCGCAGAGTGGAGAAAATAGCTAAATATAAAAAAGGTTTGAAGCACACTTTAAAGAAGGGACGGGAGGAGCAAGGCGGTGCAGGAAGTGCAGAAAATTACAGTGGATATTTACGGTACTAAGCATGTGGTCCGGGGAGAAGGGGCTCCTGAGTATATTCAGGGGCTGGCTCATGAAGTGGATAAAAAAATGCGCTTGCTGGCTCAACGTCTTCCCCGTATTTCCGTCGAACAGCTGGCTGTGTTGACTGCCTTGAATCTGGCTGATGAATTGGCTAAACTTCGTGAGGAGCAGGAGACCTTACTGGAGCTGATCGGAGAAGAAAAGGAATAAAAAATTTCTACAGTGGTCATATATGGAAGATTAAAAACAGGCTGGCTCTGAAAATTGACAGAGCTAGCTTGTTTTTGATCATACGGCTTTGGCAGACTCTTCCCCCAGCGCTGCTTTAATTTCAGACTCAACCGTATTGCAGGTTGAACCCAATCAGGTGCACCGCGGAACTTGGAATTTGACAATTATGGCAGTAAGATTTTTTGAAGGCTCGTATGATCCGACTAAAAAAGCAGCCAGTGTGCAATTAACCTTTGAAAATGCTCAGGGAAGTATCTGTTCTATTCCTTTAAGTGATTGCTGGTTTCAGCAATCACTTAAAGGAATATTTTTTTGTCCGGTTGAACATAACGATTCATTGTTTTATTGCTTGACTTTATCAAAGGGAAGCGTAATATATCAAATATGATATAACATATATGAATAGTGCGATTAAGCTTTTGGAGTCTGGTACTTAAGAACGAATGAAAAGAGGGGAAGGGAAAATGGCGATAGCTATTGACAAGGCACTATGCACTGGATGTGGAAAATGCTATGATATCTGTCCTGAAGATGTGTATGCTTTTTCCGATCGGCAAGTGACAGTTAAGTATCCCGATGAATGCTGGTGGTGCGGCTCATGCCAAATGGATTGCCCGACAGGGGCTTTGAAGATCAGACTGAATGCTAATGTAGGACCGGTTTTTATTAAGAAGGAAGGTTGAGGCAGTATGGCTTATAAAAGAGTAGACCTGGAGACCGATGTTTTGGTAGTCGGGGGAGGAATGGCCGGAGCTATTGCTGCCATTAAAGCCCGTGATGAAGGAGCCAGTGTGATTGTGCTGGAAAAATCCAACACGTATCGAAGTGGTAACGGAGGCGCCGGTAATGACCATATCTTCAGCTATATCCCACCTGTTCATGAAAAGGTGGGATATACGATTGAACAAATGATTGAGGAGCAGAAGCGTACTTTGCTTAATGGCATCGGGCTTGGTATTCCTGAACTGGCTGAGTTATTTATCAGAAAATCATATGACCACATTTTGGACCTGGAAAGGTATGGGGTGAATTTCCGTTTTGAAGACAGTCAGATCCCGGGGAATTTCCGGGTCGTTACTCAGTTTCACTCGATTCCAACGACCCTACATTATGATGGCCGGGACATTAAAGTTAAACTGACAAGAGCGATGATTGAACGGAAGGTGCAAATCATTAACCGGGCTTTTGTGGTGGAGTTGATCAAACATGAAGGGAAAGTTACCGGAGCCATTGCCGTGGGTACAAGAGAAGATATTTTGTATGTAGTTTCGGCAAAAACGACGATTTTAGCTACCGGCGGGAATGTGCAGCATTTATCGCCCGGAAACGACGACAGTGAAAAGGCTTCACCGGGATCGGCCAATTTCGGGGCGGGAAAAGTGCTGGCCCTTAATGCGGGAGCTGAGGTCATCAACCTTGAATTTCTTTTTGGAGGCAAGGGGGCAGGATGGCTGCACTGGGCTTTCTCAGCCGGAGCTCCGGGCGGAACCTTCTGGCCGGCGACCCGCGTCGTGGATGAAGCAGATAATGTGATTGTAGACAGAATGTGGAACTACAGTCTGGATGATCCCGATTATCTGGAAAAACACCGAAAACAGGTGGAGAAGTATGCAAGACAGCGGACTCTGATGACGAAATATTTGGAGGAAGGCAAGCAGGTCTACCTGGATTTCGGAGAAGCGAAACCGGAAGAGATTGAGCGCATTAAATGGAGCATGTTTAACGAAGGCAAGGAATGGCTGCTGCTGCAATTTTTTGAGGAAAAACAGATTGACTTTTTTAAAGTAAGAATACCCTTGCGGCTGGCCTCTAATATTGCCTTTATTGCCGGTTCTTTTGCCGTGGCAGGAGTTTATGTGGATACAAATCTGGAGACTACGGTAGAAAACCTTTTTGCTGCGGGGGATGAAAATGCAGGAGCCGGAGTAGGAGGAGGCCCTAAAGCTATTGTCTTTGGGCATGAGGCCGGGATTAATGCAGCCAGGAGAGCGCAAAGTATTCCGGCGCCGGACAAGCCGGATGAGGAGCAGATCAGCAGAGTTCTAAAACGGGTGACCGCCATTTATGAGGAAAAGGAAGGGGATCGATGGCAGGATATAAAGAAAGCAATCCAACAGATTGCAGTGACCTTTGGTACGTCCCCTCATACCGATGTGAAGTTGGATAACGCTTTGGAATTGCTGGCTCAACTGCGCTGGGATACAAGGCTGTCGGCAGAGAATCCCCATGAATTGACCCGAAGCCTGGAGGTCGAATTTTTACTGGAAACGGCCCAGGCCATTTTTACCGCTGCCAAACAACGGCGTAAAAGTTACGGGCCTTTCCGTAAAGAGGCAGGTGCTTCTGATCGGGCATTCAGCGAATTGCTCTCTTCTGATGGACAACAAGCATTGCCTGAAGCAGAAATTATCGGTATAACAAGAAATTCCGCCGGTGGGTATCTGATTTCCCGGCGTAAGGGCAAACAAAAAGTTGCCGCTGATAGATCACTAATTTAGAAGGCAGATGAGAATATGTTTAAGGATAAGACGATAGCACTGGGGATTACTTCTTGCAGTAATGCCTATAAGGCGGCAGAGTTAGCATCTCAACTGGTGAAAAAAGGAGCTGATGTTAAAGTCATCATGACTGAAAATGCCACTCAATTTATTGGACCACTGACGTTACGGAATATTACCAAAAATCCGGTGGTTTATGATTCTTTTGGCACCCCTCCGTCGGCGGAAGTGAGAAAGGAGAAAATCAGCGAAGACCTTGATGTTCTGCTGATTGCTCCAGCGACAGCCAACACAATCGGCAAAGCTGCCAATGGTATTGCCGATAATCTGCTCCTCACCACGATTTTGTCAACGGATGCGCCGGTTATCTTTGTTCCGCAAATGAATCCCAGGATGTATGGAAAGCCGGCGGTGCAGCGGAATATTGCACAATTGAAGGCAGACGGCTATTTTGTTCTTGAAGAAAGCCGCGTGGCAGCTGAGGGCAGGATCATTGGCGGGTCAATGCCAGACTTGGAGAAAATCCTTGCCTATGTGGCCGGAGTGTTGAAGAGTGATGGCTGATCCCATTTTAATGCCAGGGAATCGCTTGATGGCGTTTCCCTGGCATTGTTAAATAACGGCTTGTCCGGGATTCGTACGCGCGTACGAATCTCGGACAAGCCGTTATTTAATGCGGCACAGTCTGCCTGACTTTGATATAATTCTAAAGAGGGGGAATGGGGAATGCACTTGCTGATGATCTTTGTGGATGGTTTTGGCCTGGGACAGGAAGAAGATAATCCTATTGTTGCTGCGGCAACTCCTAATATTGACCGGTTATTGGGTGGTCACCTCTTATGGGGAAAAGGAATCGCCGATCGGGAATCGGTAAAGCTGCGTCCTGTCGATGCCACATTGGGAGTGGAGGGAACTCCTCAAAGTGCCACCGGACAGACCACCTTGTGGACCGGGGTGAACGGAGCCAAGGCGTTGGGCTATCATCTTAAGGCCTACCCGAATAAAATTTTAACGGAGATTATTAATCAGCACAGCATTTTTAAGCAGTTATATACCAAGGGAAAGAAAGTGGCTTTCGCAAATGCTTTTTCCGATGAATATTTGCAAAGGATAGCTGAAGGACAAAGTAAACATTCTGCTTCCACCCTCTGCGCTTTAGCCGGGTCAGCCCGCTTATTCGGAATAAAAGAGCTAATTGCCGGATCAGCCGTTTATCATGATTTAACCAATCAAAAACTGAGGGAGGCGGGGAAGGAAGTCCCTTTATATACACCCTTTAAAAGCGGAATAAATTTGGCCAGTATCGCAGAAGCATATGACTTTACTTTGTTTGAGATCTACCTCACGGATACGAAGGGGCATAAAAGGTTATGGGATGAATCGGTGGAATTCATCGGGCGGATTGACGAGATGATCGGCGGCCTGATGAGCAGGTTAGAAGAAAGCTCAAAAAAGATGGCGGTCCTTCTGACCAGTGACCATGGAAATATTGAAGATTTTCAGACGCCGGGACATACTCTCAATCCGGTACCTGCATTGGGGTGGTCAAATTTCCCTCTTGATTGGCCTAAGTGGACTAAGCTGGAGGATATTACTCCAGGGATCGTGTATTTGTTTGATGTCTATGGAAGTCTTTAGATATTGTACAAATAATAGTCAAATAAAAGGTTGGGAGAAGAGAACATCTCCTAGCCTTTTTTGTCAAGATTGGATACACTATGAAGGAAAGGCTCCTACTTAGGTGCCGGAATGTCTGTGTCTGGAATAAGGAGAGATCGTTTGTGAATTCAGAGGGTAAACGTATCATTGAGATAAAGAAGGAGAACAAGAAGGCTGATTTTGGCAGGATGGAACTGCTGGCTCCGGCGGGAAGCTGGGATGCGTTCAAAGCAGCAGTGGAGAATGGGGCTGATGCTGTTTACCTGGGCGGGAAGAGCTTCAGTGCCCGTTCAAGTGCCGCCAACTTTGATCAGGAAGAGCTGGTCAGAACGGTAAACTATGCCCATGAAAGAAAAGTAAAGGTTTACGTGGCCGTCAACATTCTTGTGGCAGATCAGGAGTTTTCTCAACTGATTGACTATGTTTATGACCTATATGGTATGGGGGTGGACGGGCTCATTCTCCAGGATATTGGAGCGGCTCAATTTATCAGGGATGTATTGCCCGAGATGGAGATCCATGCCAGCACTCAGATGACGGTTAACACATCCTGGGGGGTTAAAAGCCTGGAGAAATTAGGCTTTTCCAGGGTTGTGCTGGCCAGGGAGACATCATTGAAGGAGATGGGGGAGATCAGGAAAAAGAGCGCCTTGGAGATGGAAGTCTTTGTTCATGGCGCCCTCTGCATCTGTTATTCGGGACAATGCCTTATGTCCAGCTTTATCGGCGGGCGCAGCGGCAACCGGGGTACTTGTGCCCAGCCTTGCCGGATGGCTTATCAGCTGGTAAACCGGAGTAAAGAGGATGTTTTGGAAGGAAGAGGAGTGGGAGAGCATTTGCTTAGTCCCCGGGATCTGAATTTAGTTGATTACCTGGAGGATTTGCGGGAAGCAGGCGTTAATTCCCTGAAGATTGAGGGGAGAATGAAGCGCCCCGAATATGTAGCCACAGTGACCCGGGTTTACCGGCAGGCACTAAAGGCTGCCATATCTGAAGATGAACGTTATGAGCTGACCCAGATTTTTAATCGGGAGTTTACCCCTGGATATATGTATGAACATCCGGGTGCGGATCTGATGAGCTTTACCCGGCCCAATAACCGGGGAACCCGCTTAGGCAGAGTGGTGAAGACAGAAGGCGAGCGGGCGGAAGTTAAACTGGAAAACCGTCTGCATCCCGGGGACGGGATTGAGGTTTGGACGAAAAGGGGTCGGGAAGGGATTACCGTTGACCGGATTTGGAAAGAGGGCAGGCCCACAGAGGAAGGGCTGGCAGGAGAGACCGTTAGTCTTTTTATTCCGGGACGGGTAGGCTTAGGCGATCGGATTTTTAAGACCAATGATGCAGTACTGATGGAAAAGGCCGGACAGAGTTTTCAGGAGGGGAAAGAACAAAAGAAACGCCCTATTGCTCTTCGCCTTTTTGGAGCAGTAGGGGAGAAGCTGGGCTTAGAGGGAGAATGCGAGGGAAAGAGACTTACTGTATGGTCGGCAATGGATGCACAGCAGGCATTGAAGCGACCTTTAACTGAAGATTATGCGAAAGAGCATCTGGCCAGATTGGGGAATACTCCATTTGTGTTAGATAAGTTTATATTTGATGTCAGTGGAGAGGCGATGCTGCCTGTGCGCGAACTCAATGACATGCGCCGGGAGTGGGTTGATGAATTCCTGACCGGAGAGAGATTTGTACCCCAGGTAACCCGGAAGGCTTATGAACAAAGGACTGGGGCATGGATGAAGGGACAGGAGAAACTTAGGGAAGAGAAGACCAATCATATCCCGCGCCTTACCGTAGCAGTGAGAAATCTGTCCGGGCTGGAGGGGGCGACAAGGGGCGGTGCAGACCGGGTTATCTTAGATGGAGAGCATTGGCGCTCGCAGCAGGGCTTCAAGGAAGAAGAGTTGTATAAAGCTTTTGAGGTGTGCAGGAAAAATCACTGTGAACTGGTGTGGCGGTTGCCCCGGATTTTAAACGAGGGGCAGAGTGAGGCTCTTTTTAAGCGGTTGCAGAAAGTTTCTGAGACAGAGAATCGGCCGAAGATTATGGTTTCAAATCTGGCCGAACTGGCGATGGTACAGGAGATTGACTGTACATGGCCTTTCGAAATAGACTACTCTTTCAATGTTTTCAATCAAGCCGGGTTTGATCACTTCCTGACAGAGGGGGCACAAAGCGTTACTCTTTCACCTGAACTTAATTATGAGCAGCTTAAGCTCTTTAGGGGCAGGCAAAAAGCAGAGCTTATGATATTTGGCGATTTGGAAATGATGGTGAGTGAGTATTGTCCGGTTGGAGCTACCCTCGGAGAGAAAAAGGGCAAGCATTGTACTCGGCCTTGTGTGGGACAATCTTATTTTCTGAAAGACCGAATGAACTTTTCTTTTCCGATGGAAACAGATATGGAGTGCAGAATGCATCTTTATAATGTGAAACAATTGAACTTGTACCAGGAGTTAGATGCCTTGACAGACTTGGGCCTGGGGTCGCTCCGCCTTCAGATGGTAAGAGCGACGGAGGATCAGATTTATCAGGTGACATCTATTTTTCATGACCGGTTGATTCGCTTGAAAGGAGATGGGGGTTCCGGCAGAAATGGAGACAGCGAGTTTGAACGGGGAAAAAGCCGGCTGGAAAGCCTATTTCCGGAAGGGTTTACCAAAGGGCATTTTTTTCGTGGCGTTTTGAAATAAGATAATCAAAGGAGTAGTTATGGACAATCGTAGTCTGGAAAAATTAGAATTCAATAAGGTTTTGGAGAAATTAAAGAAGTACTGTCTTTTACCGCTGGGTCAGGAATTGGCAGAAGCTCTGGTTCCCTATCGGGAGCGGGATTTAATTTCTGGAGCGCTGGATCAGACCGATCAGGGTAAATATTTACTGCGCACTCATCCTACATGGACGGTACGGGGAGCGAAGGAAATCAGAAATCATTTGGAGCGCTGCCGGAGGGGCGGAGTATTAGCACCGGAAGAACTGCTGGATGTGCGGGATACGCTTCGGACCGGCAGACAAATGCGGAATTTCCTGACAGAACGCAAGGAAGAGTGTTCAGCGTTATGGTCAGTATTGGAGTTTGTTCAGCCGCAGAAGGAATTGGAAGATGAAATTGCCGGAGCAATCGGGGAAGACGGCCTCGTGGTGGATGGAGCTTCTGCCGATCTGGCTCAACTGCGTAAAAGCAAGACCCGCCTGCAGAAGAGGATCAGAGAAACGATGGAAGGCATCCTGCGCAATCCCAACGCCCAGAAAATGCTCCAGGAGCTGCTGATCACCCAACGTTCGGAGCGCTATGTCGTTCCGGTGAAACAGGAATACCGGGGTGCCTTTTCCGGTATCGTACATGATCAGTCTGCCAGTGGAGCCACTCTCTTCATTGAGCCAACGGCTGTAGTGCAGATGGGAAATGAATTAAAGGAGACGGTCCTTAAAGAGGAGCGGGAGGTCCAGCGGATTTTGCAGCAGCTGTCCGGAAATATTGGCACACTGGCGGAGCCGATTGAAGCTCTGTATGAGGGTCTGGCTAAAATTGATTTTATCCTGGCCAAAGCTCATTTAAGCAATGAAATGAACGCAGGGCGTGCTCATCTGGCAGAACATCAGGAGATTGACTTGCGCCAGGCCAGGCATCCTCTGCTGAAAGGAAAGGTAGTGCCGCTGACGCTGGAAATGGGCAGGCGTTTTCATACTTTAGTGGTGACTGGACCCAATACAGGAGGGAAAACGGTGGCGCTGAAGACCATCGGCCTCTGTGTCTTTATGAATCAGGCAGGGCTTCACATACCGGCCGAAGCCCACTCCTCACTAGGACTATTTACTCAGGTCTTTGTGGATATTGGAGACGAACAGAGCGTCGAGCAAAGCTTAAGTACCTTTTCCGGTCATTTAAAAAATATTGTGTATGTAATGGATCATGCGGACCACCATTCTTTAATTCTTCTCGACGAAGTGGGAGCAGGAACCGATCCGACAGAGGGAGCGGCTTTGGCTATGGCCATTTTGGCAGTGCTGCATGAACGGGGCTGCACGATGATCGCTACTACCCACTATGGGGCTTTGAAGAACTTTGCTTATCAAACGGAACGGGTGGAAAATGCTTCGGTGGAATTCGACCTTGAAACCCTTCGCCCCACATACCGGCTGTTGGTGGGGATTCCGGGCCGGAGCAATGCCTTTAATATTGCCGGGCGGTTAGGATTGGGAGAGCAGGTTTTGGAGAGGGCTAAGACGTATTTGTCGGAGCGGGAAATGCAGGTGACCGACCTGCTGGAGAACCTGGAAGATACTCAGCGGGAGATTGAGTCGGAGCGGCAGAAAACACTTACTGAGCGTGAGGCTATCGCCAGGGCTGCGCAGGATTTAGAACAGCGTAGTATGAAGATGACTAATGAGCATCAGCTTTTAATTTTAAAGGCCAAGGAAGAGGCTGCCGAATTGGTTCGGCAGGCCAGAAGAGAGGCCGATGCTTTGATTGACGAGATGAAAGAAGCGATCAAAGCCGGACGGGAAGATCAGCAGACGATTGAAAAGGCCCGGCTGGGGATGCGTAAACTGGCTGAAAAGGTACAGGTTCCGCAAACTGGAGCCTTGCAGGGAGAAACTCTGGCTGGGAAAAAATTAAAGCCGGGCCAGAGTGTTTATATGATCAAGCTGAAGCAAAAGGGGCATATTCTCCAGCTTCCTAACGGCTCAGGGGAAGTCTTGGTACAGGCCGGAGTGATGAAGGTGACCGTACCTTTATCCGAATTGCAGCTTATAGAAGAGCAACCTTCCAAGCCTTCAAGAAATAAAGAAAGTATTGGCAGGGGTAAATTAGGGCTGGATAAATCGGAAAGTTTGCGCAGTGAAATTGACTTGCGGGGAATGATGGTAGAAGAAGCGACCTATACTTTGGATAAATATTTAGATGATGCGGCTCTTTCCGGAGTCAGCCAGGTCTATATCATTCACGGCAAAGGAACGGGAGCACTGCGGAGCGGCATTCAGGATTTTCTGCGGGGGCATCCCCATGTACGTACCTTCAGACTTGGGCAGCATGGGGAAGGTGATTTTGGAGTGACGGTGGCAGAGTTGAAATAGAGCTGAAAGCAGTTCTATTTGGAGAAGAAAGTAAAATAGACAGGGAATTCAGCATTAAGCGAAAAATCCCTGTCTATTTTTATCATTCAGAAAGCTTAAGTTTAAAAGCAGTGGAAGGAGGTCCTGCTTCCTGGGTGGAAGGGTCCGTGCTTGCTACCCAGATCTGGTAATCTTCCTGCGAATTGTTTTTTCCATTCCTATCTATGGGGAAGGAAAAAGATGTAGAATCTCCGATGGTTCCACTATAATGGAAAGTATCAATTTTTTTCTGATTGGGCCGTTTAATGTAAACGACTAACCCATACTGTTCGCTGCCTGGGGGTGCAGTGATTTGGACGGTAATCGTGTTCTGGGGAGAGTCAAAAATTACGTTATCTAAGGAGTAGGCAGGAAGATTTTTATTGCCTGATGGGGGAGAAACGGAGCCTGAGGCAGAAGAGGTGGAAGGTGAGGCAGATGCCGGAGTCACCTCCGTAGGAGGTTTATAAGAAGCTTCGCTGCCGGGCCAGGGGATAGAACCATCCCGCCCGGTAATCATTAAGAATACCTTTTTAATTTTATTTTTGGTATTAGAAGCGGCAAGGTAAGCGGGGTGGTCTCCATCCACCTCTTTCTCTACCCACACGTCGCTGACTTTTGTGGGAAAATCACCTTGAGCGGCGATTTCAGTTCCCACGAATTCCTTGGGAGTCAGGCTGCTCGGCAGCAGACCCGATTTCATGTCATAAGCTCCGCTGATGATGCCTGTCGGCTGCGGATAAGAGGTCTGCACTTCCAGGCCGTCTAGGGCTACAGTCATCACCTGTTTCCAGATTTTTGCGGGGTAGCTTCCCCCGTATACTTTGTGGAGATAATAAGTTGCGTCCGGATCGGTATCAAAGCCCATCCAGACGACACCGGTATATTTAGGCGTGTAACCGGCGAACCAAGCGTCAGGGTTGCCAGATTTATTGCCGTATTTGTCAGGGTCGAGAGAAGTTGTCCCAGTTTTACCGCAGACAGCCCAATTGCCTATTTGTGCACTGACACCCGTTCCGCTGGTGACAACGGTACGCAGCATGTCATTCATCAGGAAAGCGGTAGTTTCCTTCATTACTCGTGTGCTCTCGATCTTAGGCTGGACAACCGTTTTGCCTGAAGCATCCGTGACCTCGGTAACTGCATGAGGGGTGACGCGCACTCCGCCATTGGGAAAGGTTCCATAAGCCGAAGCCATATCAAGGGTGGAGACATTGGCAGTTCCCAGGGCTAGAGTCAGATTCTTATCCGAGTCTTTTAGAGGAAGACCCAGCTTGTTTTTGGCAAAATTCCAGCCATAATTAACACCCATATCATGCATGAGACGAACAGCATAGACGTTGACTGAGTTACGCAGGGCCTCCCGCATAGTAATAAGGCCTTTCCAGCCTGACGTCTCTGTATCGAAGTCCACCGGAGCCCAGACGGTTCCGTTCCCTGCGTCATATTGGACCGGCATGTCATCGAAAACAGTGCCGGGGAAATATCCTCCCTTTTCCAAGGCCGGAGCATAGACGGCCAGCGGCTTAATTGTGGAACCGGGTTGGCGGGTACTGGAGGAAGCCCGGTTAAGACCCCGGGGCGTATACTCCCTTCCGCCTACCATGGCGACGATACCCCCGCTGGATTGGTCCAGCATGGTCATAGCTCCCTGTACTTTAACCCCATTAATATCAGAAGGAAAATTGGCAGGGTCGGCAAAAGCCTTTTCCGCTTCGGTTTGGATCTTGGCGTCAACGGTGGTTTTAATGGTCAAGCCGCTGTTAAAAATCTGTTCTTCACTTAGGCCATAAGTATTCACCAGTTCGTCGATCACATAGTCTACAAAATAGGGAAATTGATAGCTGACGGTGCTGGTCGATGCAGTCGATCCTGTTCCTCCCTGGGCCAGCTGCTGCTCAACATAGGGAAAGCCTTCTTCTTTGTATTGATTGTATTCTGCTTCCGTAATTAAGTTTGCATCTTTCATGACGCTGAGAACAACGTTGCGTCTGGTTTTTGCCGCTTCTGGATGAAGATAAGGGTTATAGGCCGTGTTGGCCTGAGGGAGTCCAACTAAGAGGGAAATTTCTCCGGGAGTCAGATCTTTTAAGTCCTTACCGAAATAAGTTTGGGCGGCGGTCTTAATGCCAAAAGCATGCTGTCCGAATGGGATGGTATTTAAGTAAAAAGTCAGAATTTCATCTTTGGTATACTCCCGCTCTAATTGGAGGGCTAAAGCAGCCTCCTGCAGTTTGCGGCTTAGAGATTTCTCCATCGGATCGGCAATAAAGGCATTACGAGCCAATTGTTGAGTGATAGTACTTCCGCCCTGGCGCATATTTCCCTGTTTCAAATCGACAACAAGTGCCCCGATGATACGAATGGGGTCAATGCCGATATGAGAGTAAAAGCGTTTATCTTCTACCGCCACAAAAGAATCCTTGACTAGCTTGGGAATTTCATCCGATGTAGCTACGATCCTGTTCTCTCCGGCGTGAAGCTGGGCGATTTCCTTACCGTCCTTGTCCAACACGATGGAGGTTGCTTTTTGATTATAGAGTTCATCTGGATGCCAAGATGGAGTTTGAGCGACAACAACGACGACATAGACAAATAGACTGAGGAAAAGAGCACCGAGGACAGACCCAATGCTTATTAATGTAATGCGCAATTTGCGATTCATTTTTTTCTTCTTCTTTTTGGGACCACCCGTATTTTTCCGGGAGGGATTCATAGTTAATGTACCTCCTAAAATAAAAATAAAAAAGGGACTAGGGTGCGACCGTACATCCGTATAAAATTATATCATACTTTGGCTGACAATTAGAATTACTTTACTTGCCAATTCGGATCATTTGGGCTATGATAAAATATATGCCATAATGATGTAAGATAGCCCAGGCTCTTCTGGGACAGGACTTGCAACCAAACATTGGAAAAGTATGATTAAGAAGAAACTTGGCAAGATAGGTTAAAGAGAACTGGTGGTGGGTGCGAACCAGTGCCTAGGCTGAGGTATACACCTTAAGACTGAAGTAAAACTTCCGGGTTAAGCCGTTATCCTTGTAATGAAGTGAATCCCTACGTGTTGGGGATTAATGCGGGTGGTACCACGGAATTTTTTCGTCCCTCA
Source organism: Bacillota bacterium (assembly GCA_023390635.1). Taxonomy (GTDB): domain Bacteria; phylum Bacillota; class Desulfitobacteriia; order Desulfitobacteriales; family Desulfitobacteriaceae; genus JAEWCM01. The sequence continues at coordinate 3,896 of JAEWCM010000210.1, read as the reverse complement.
ACGATAAGTTGAGGGATTTTTTGCTGTATACCGGTGACTAATTATTTAGGAGGTAAATGATGGATATTTTAGAAGATTTGAAAGCGCGGGATTTAATTTATCAAACTACCGATGAAGATGAACTGCGTAAAAGGCTGGAACAGGGTCCGATCACTCTTTATTGTGGTTTTGATCCTACTGCAGACAGCCTGCATATCGGCCATTTGCTGCCGATTCTCACTCTGAAGCGTTTTCAGCAAGCCGGACATTCTCCTATTGCTCTGGTAGGTGGAGGAACAGGACTTATCGGAGATCCCAGCGGCAAGAAAAGTGAGCGGACTTTAAATCCTCAAGAAACGGTCCAATCCTGGTCCAAACAATTGGGAGAACAGATAGGAAGATTTATTGACTTTAGTTCGGATAACAAGGCGATTTTAGCCAACAATTTTGAGTGGTTGGGCTCTTTGAGCATGATAGAATTTATGCGCGATATTGGCAAACATTTTTCCGTAGCTGCCATGCTGGCCAGAGATGCCGTAGAATCCCGCTTAAGCAAAGGAATATCTTATACAGAGTTCAGTTATGTAATTATGCAGGCTTATGATTATTTGCAGCTTAATAAGCGGTATCACTGTGAACTGCAGATCGGAGGCAGCGATCAGTGGGGCAATATTACAGCAGGAATGGACCTGATCCGGCGCATGTCTGCTCAGGAAGAAAACAAGGTGCATTGCCTGACCATGCCCCTTGTTACCAAGGCTGACGGCACTAAATTTGGAAAAACAGAAGGAGGAGCAGTATGGCTTGATCCGGACAAGACCTCTCCTTACCAGTTTTATCAATTTTGGTTAAACACCGATGATAGGGATGTCATAAAATATTTGAAATTCTTTACCTTTATTTCCATTGAAGAGATCAGGAGCTTAGAGGAGAAAGTGAGTGCCGCTCCGGAAAAGCGTGAAGCGCAGCGGGTACTGGCCAAGGAAATGACTGCCCTGGTTCATGGAGAGTTAGCGATGGAAAGAGCGGAACGCATTTCCGCCTTGTTATTCAGCGGTGGCTTAGAGCAGCTTTCCGGTGAAGAAATTGAAGAAGGATTAAAGGATGTGCCTTCACTCACCGTAGCTGATCGGGATTTGGGACTTGTAGAGCTTTTAGTTCAGATAGGGGCGGTATCCTCAAAGCGTCAGGCCAGAGAGGGAATTCAAAGCGGGTCGATCTATATTAATGATGTAAGACATACAGAATTGGAAAGTAAAGTGTCTCAAATAACTCCTTTGGCCGAAAAGTACATCGTGATCAGAAGGGGTAAGAAAAATTATTTCTTAGTTAAATTAGTATAGAACGGGAGAAGGTGAAATCCCGTTAAGGTCGCTCCAGATGGAAATCGGCGCCTGACAAAATGAGGTGATGAATTTGGAAAAAGTGGACATGCAACAAAATCAAAGTAAGTTAGTACAGCTGGCTGATCTTTCCTGGGCGATTGATGGGCTGACGGTATACAGAAATCTACGTAAAGATCTTTTGGTCAACGCTTTGCACAAAGTGCTTTGCAAATTAACAGACGGAGAGAAAAAATTGGCTGATATCTACAGAGCTTATCATGATTTCTGCGCTCTAGCCATCGATAAAGGGTGGCCCGATTATTTACTGAATCTTATATTAGAGGATGATAATTATTTCAGCCGATATGCTAAGCAGAGCGGAAAGGACCCCCTTACCTCCGAAGTACAACGAATGATCGAGAGAGAGCTGGCGGTTTTAGGGAAATTAGGAAGGATAAAATCCGCGGAACTGATTGCTTTGGCGGAAGAGCTTCCTTACCCTGAGGGGCTATCCTTAATGTGGGGAAGTTGGGATTCGGAAAAAGTAACGCTGAACAAAGGAGATTTTAAAGTAGAACATAAAGGGAATCTCTGGTTGAAGAATAAACGTCAATTAGTGAGAGCGGGCCTATTCAAAGAAGTCCCTGCTTTTGCTGATGAGGATTTTCATATTAAACTGCTGTCAGATTATTATCAACAGGCTGGAACAGGCATTTGCGGAAGATATGTAGCTTTTCGCTGGCATCGGCCTGGGGAAGGACTCGGCGGCGGTCTGATCGGCATTGAACAACCGGATATTGTGGATCCCAGCCAGTTAATTGGTTTGGAACGGGAGATGGGTATAATCTATGAAAATACCGAGCATCTGTTGGCAGGAAGGACGGCCCATAATATGCTGCTGTATGGAAGCCGGGGTACAGGCAAGTCCTCTGCTGTAAAATCTTTACTCAGCAAGTATGCTGAGCAGGGATTGCGGATGGTAGAGCTGACTAAAGCGGATCTGCAAGATTTTCAAGAAATTATTGAGCAGTTGGGGGATTATCATCAGAAGTTCATTCTGTTTATTGATGATTTATCCTTTGAAGATATGGAAACAGAGTATAAGGCGTTAAAAGCCTCATTGGACGGCCGTCTATCAGTGCGCCCGGAAAATGTCCTTATTTATGCTACATCCAATCGACGCCATTTGGTACGGGAGAATTTTGCCGAGCGGCAAGGGGAAGACGTTCATGTCCAAGACAATATGAATGAAAAATTGTCATTGGCCGATCGGTTTGGCTTAACGGTAACCTTTCCGGCCACAGATCAAAAGCGTTATCTGAGTATTGTTGAGGGACTTGCCGATCAGGCGGGTTTGCATATGGATCAGGCAGAATTGCGGCAGATGGCTTTGCGCTGGGAGATGAGTCATAATGGGCGAAGCGGCCGGACTGCCCGCCAGTTTATCGATTATGTGACAGCCAAGATGAATAAAGAAAAAAAGATTTAGACCAGGAATTTTATTCTCCCTATGGTCATTTAAAAATTTTGTGTTATAATCAATGTTGATGTCAGCCTCTTTGCCAATAAAGAAGGGGAAGATTCATCAATCCGATTCAATATGGTCTTTTCGTACTCCGATACATAGGGGTTTCGGTAAGTGAAAAAATTAATTTTTCTAATTAAATATCGAAAAAGTACGAAAGAACGAAAAAGTTTTCTTCGATATTAGAGGAAAATCAATTTATACGGCGAATAATATCTAAATCATACGATTAGATAGGTTTTTGTTTTCCTCAAAGAAGGTTTATGCAACCTTTGAAAGGAGGTGAATTCTATTATGAAAAAGCTGATGAAAGGCGCAGTTATTGGCGTTATGGGCTTAGGCTTAGCTTTGGGTGCAGCTACTCAAGCAAATGCTATGCCTGGTTACACAAAGGATCAACATCCTTATGATGATACCTGTAAGTCCTGTCACTCTACTGATCCTTATGCTACAACTAGCGCACCGGCAGATAACAGCAGCAGTACACCTGCTGATAACAGTGGTTCTGCTAGCACCACTCCTGCTACTACTGGTGACAAGGCTACCACTGCATTGCCACAAACTGGTGCAGAAGGTATCTACCTCAACTACTTAGCAGGCGCAGGTCTGTTAATTCCTGGAGCTGCTTTGCTCGCTTCCAGAAAGAAACAACGCTAAGCCACTCCTTAAGCAAGTTTAAGGGAAAAAAGAACTTGCACCTGACAACCAGGTTTACACTTTGATGATGCAGGGTGTAAACCTGGTTGCTTAATAACTGGGGTTTGATTTATGTAATCCTAAGGTTCTGGTTTCCAAGGTTTAAGGCATAGATATATTAATGAGACAGAGGCGGAGGACATTGTTGCCAGAAAACTTAGATGATGATAGAAAAGCTGAGGGTTGAAAAGTTATGAAGAAAAAAAAGATTATAGGGATTGTCTTAACCTTAGCGGGATTATGTTTTATCTTTAATGGGGTATATACGGAAGGATCCCGGATTCATAAGCAAAATGAATTAAAGGCAGCTTTCCAGAATACCTTGTCAGAAGAAGGAAAAACAGAAAATAATTCAGATACGTTAAATCAGG
>JAEWCM010000141.1 GCA_023390635.1 Bacillota bacterium | reverse complement strand
GGAAGATCAGGACAGGCAACCAGGTAGCCGATGCTATCTTGGACGCCAAATATCAGGAGGCCATGCTGTGGGGTATAGATTTTCAATGCAACCTGAAATTGCCGGAGGGGCACCGGATTAATGATTTCGATCTGTGCATTATTCTGGGCAATGCGGTGGATAATGCGCTGGAAGCCTGCCGGGCGATTGAAACTCCCGGACGCCACAAGTACGTCTATATTCAGTCTGCAATTATCAATCGCTATTTTGTTTTAGAAGTGAAAAACAGTATGGGGCAACAGAGCGTAATCACCCAATCATTAAAATCCACGAAGCAGACCAGGCAATGGCACGGAATCGGGTTGGCCAATCTTGAAGCCGCCGTGGAAAAGTATCAGGGAGTGATGGAGCTTACGGCTGAAAGCTATACCTTTTGCCTTTCCATCATGTTTCCCATTACAGCCCATTAAGAACCTCAGAAAAAATGCCTGTCATGACGCATAACCGTCCGTTTATGACAAGATGGTTTAGTCAGCTCCATCAATGGACGAAAATGAATATAGAGGAGGTGAAAATCATGAACCTTTTGACAGCCGGAGTGACACAGGGTTTGGTAGGGGCCTCGTTCTACCTGAAATCGTCAGATGTCTCAATGGTAATCTACCAGCAGGAGGCCAAGAAGCCCAAGGGGGATGAAGGCGTAATGAAACGCTCGCTGGGTTATGCCACCACAGCCCTGAACCAGGCCGATCAAGCCGGAGATGCGGCGGAGGAAGCCCTGGGGGAGGCTCAGGAGACAGCAAAAGCAAAAGCCAAAGCGGAAGATGAAAAGGCTTTGGAGAAGAGACGTCGTCAGGAGGCTGCGCGGAGAACGGAAACAGCTCAGGAGATCACAGGTCAAACAGCAACGGCTCCAGCTATTGCCGTTGCTCCCGTACCCGAGACGGTAAGTGAGATCAAAATCTACACCCCGCAAGGAACCTCGCAGGTGATTGCTCCACCACAGTTGTCGGTGCAGGTATGATCCCGATTCGGGCAGTATCATCAGTTCCTTTCCAAGTGAGAATCAAACGTCTAATGTCCGGCAAGACCTAAATATTCAGGTCTTGCCGGATGTTTGGCGTTTTGTTGTATTTACCATGTTACGTGGGACGTTAAATAGGTTATAATTATGACAAGATTAATAAATTTTTAATTATTTTATCAAAAGTTTGTAAAACTGAGTTGTTAAAATGAAAATGCAGAGTTCTAGATTTCTTTAAATGTTGAAAATGAAAGCTGTGGTGAAAGCATTCGTGGAGAGATTCAATGTTTTGGTATGTGACGATGATACGGCGATTGTCGATGCTCTGGAGATTTACTTAAAGAACGAAAACTACAGTGTGATAAAAGCATATAACGGTAAGCAGGCACTGAGTGTGGTCAATGAACAGAAAATTCATCTGATCCTGTTGGATGTGATGATGCCGGAAATGGATGGCTTGCTTACCACGATTAAAATTCGTGAGGAGAAAAATATTCCTATTATAATTTTATCGGCTAAATCAGAAGATACGGATAAAATTATCGGTCTCAACTTCGGAGCGGATGATTATGTCACAAAACCTTTTAACCCCATGGAGTTGATGGCCAGGGTCCGTTCTCAGATGCGGCGCTATACTTCATTGGGCAGTATCAATCCCAAAAATCATATTTTAAAGACAGGAAGCCTGGAGCTGGATAAGGAAGCCAAGGAGGTCCGGGTAGACGGGGAAGCGGTTAAGCTGACGGCTACCGAATATGGAATTGTATTGTTTCTGATGGAGAACATGGGCAGGGTCTTTTCTATCGAGCAAATTTATGAAAAGGTTTGGAACGAGCCTTCCCTTTCTACAGAGAATACGGTCTCAGTGCACATCCGGCGCATCAGGGAAAAAATCGAGATCAATCCGAAAGAACCAAAATATCTGAAAGTGGTGTGGGGCATTGGCTATAAAATGGAGAAACATTAAATATTCCACAGGGACAAAAGGGATTGCCATTGTCATGATCTGGTTATGCCTCCTTTCCACCATGGGAAGCGGCTGGTATCTGATAGAAAATGAAGAAGCGCTGACCCATAAAACCTATTTTGAGACACAGCAGTACAAAGATGATTTTTCCCGGCTGATTCATAATGTAGTGGAATATAATGTGAAATTGAAAAGTGAAAAGGCCATAAAATCTACGGGAGCGCCGGAAGCGGTGATCACTGAGAATTTGAACCGCTACTATACGATTAAGGACCGTCTGAGCAGAATGACTAATTTTGTGTTCTGCATCAGGGACACCCGCACCGGTGAAAACATTACTAATGTAGTCTCTTTGAATCCCTGGAATGTAGTGCAGCAGCAGCCAACGGCTGTTTATTACAACCAGTGGAAAGGGGATCAGAATCTTCCTCTCACAAAGGACATTATGGCCATGCTGGACAACACCTCCTATGAGATTTATGCTGCCGTCAGCGAACCGTTGGTTTCCGGCGACGTATTTTATGACGGATATACAAATTTCAATCATATAAAAAGTTTAACCCCTCAGATTATTGCTCTGTTCTCTGTTTCTGTCACGGTCATGGTGCTGTTATTGGTCTACCTTGTGGCAGTAGCGGGGAAAAGGGAAGAAGGAGGGGGCGTCATTCTGGCAGGCATCGACCGGGTTTATACCGATGCCTTGTTCTTGATCGTCTTGACAGGAATGGTATTTTTTAATGCTGCCGTTTTTGAAACCTTTAATTCCAATAATGTGGTGGAAATGTTCATTGCTGATGCGGTGACATGGAGTATTGACTTCTTTATCACGATGGCTCTTGCTTTCTCCGTGGTACGATTGATTAAGAAGCGACAGCTTTGGCGGAATACCCTGGCCTTCCGGATGCTAAAAGTCCTAAAAACACTCATTCATCTTTGCTTTAACGGAAAAATCTTTAAGATTTCCATCTTATTTGTTTTAGTTTTATATACGATCATTAACGGAGTACTGTGTGCTTTTCTGACGGAGCATTTTGAATCGCCGGCCTTTCCAGTATTGATTTCCGTGCTTATGATTTTCAATATGGGATTCTTCTATTTTGTGATCAAATCTCTGATCTCCCTGTCTCAGATCATGGAAGCTGCCCGGGAAATCTCTTCCGGTGATTTGGATTATAATCTGGATGATTCTAAATTATCTTTGACCTTTGCCGATTTTGCTTCGGATATTCAAAGCATTCAGGGCGGATTGAAGAAAGCGGTAGCTGAGGCGGTCAGGGGGGAGAGGATGAAGACTGACCTGATCACCAATGTGTCTCATGATCTTAAAACTCCTCTGACATCCATCGTTAATTATGTAGACCTCTTAAAGAAGCAGGATTTGCAAAATGAGATAGCTAAAAACTATGTGGAAATTTTAGAAGAAAAATCAGCCAGATTAAAACAACTGATTGAAGATCTGGTGGAGGCCAGCAAAGCATCGAGCGGCAACCTGGCTGTGAAAGCGGAAAAAGTGGATTTGCATGAACTGGTGATGCAGGCCGTGGGAGAATTTGAAGAGAAAATTGAGCAGGCTCATCTGGATGTGCGTATCACCGCTGCCGACAAGAAAACCATGGTGCTTGCTGATGGCAAGCATATGTGGCGCATTGTGGAAAATCTTCTTTCCAATGTGGCAAAATATTCAATGCCCCATTCCAGGGTTTATGTTAATGTCAGCCGTTATGAAGGGCTTGGTGTCCTGGTAATCAAAAATATCTCCGCCTTCCCGCTGGATATTTCTCCGGACCAATTGACTGAGAGATTTGTCCGGGGTGATGTGTCCAGAACCACGGAAGGTTCCGGGTTAGGGCTGTCCATTGCTCAAAGCCTGATATCCCTGCAGGGTGGAGCGTTTAATATCGAAATTGACGGGGATTTGTTCAAGGTGACGGTGGAGATCCCCTTGTATCCTGAGCATATGGAAGTAAAGGTGGATAATAGTTAAGTTCATAGGGAAGCTTTACGCATAACGCTCCGGATGGCGCCGGGGCTGCTTCCCTTGCATCCGTGGAGCTGCGCCAAAACCCCGCTGTGTTCTGCAAGTAAACCATTGGCTCCGCATACCACGGAAGCTGCGTTCAGCTTAACGCCCCTCTGCCAAACCCTGAGCTTTTATGCGTAAAGCTTCCTTTCTTGGGCTTTCCAGATTTTTTTAGGTTGGCAAGCAAGATGGTAGGGGAATAGATGAGTTCCGGGGAAATGGAATAAAAACCTGTGAAAGAGGGGGATTTGTTTGAGAAAAATTGAGTATAAGAAGGATTATAAGGAACTGTACCTACCGCCCCAGACGCCAACAGTGCTGGAGGTTCCGACCATGAACTTTTTTATGATCGATGGTAAAGGGGATCCCAATGCACCCGAATTTGGTGAAACGATGCAGGCCCTTTATTCCCTGAGCTATGGAATCAGAATGATGCCGAAAAGCGGAGTGACACCGGAAGGGTATTATGAATATACGGTGTTTCCTCTGGAAGGGGTATGGGATTTGGAAAGTGATGCCCGTGATTTTACCGTTTTGGATAAAAGCAAACTGGTATATACGGTGATGATCCGCCAGCCGGATTTTGTGACGGAAAGCTTGGCGGAGGAAATCCTTTTTCAAACCAGGAAGAAAAAACCGAATCCGGCGTTGGAGCGGGTGCGCTTTGGCGCTATGACAGACGGGTTGGCGGTACAGATGATGCATATCGGCAGCTATGATGACGAACCGGCCAGCTTTGCCCGGATGGAGGATTTTTGCGCTCAAAACGGTTATCGGCGCATTGAATATGTGCACCGGGAGATTTATTTAAACGATCCGCGCAAAACGGCGCCGGACAAGCTGAAAACCGTACTGCGTTTCCGGGTAGGAAAATGATGGATATGAGAAGATTCAGCTTCTCGAAATAAATATGATTAAGAACCGGAAAAGATGGTATACTGTAGCTTGAACTTTATTGAGGGGGAACATTGGCGTGGCAGGCAAAGAGTATGCTAAAGAGCAGATGCTGAAAATCATCGAGGAGAAAAAGGCCAAGAGTGCGGCCCAAAGCGGACTGAAGCGCAGTCCGGAGAATCTGGGCAGTGCCCAAAAGGGGAAAAAACAAAGGAAAAAGGGCGGAGGAATGTTCGACAAGTAGGCCCTTCGTTGAACAAGCCGCTGTAAAAAAGAGGATATAAAAAAGCGAAGACTGTCTTTCGGCAGTCTTCGCTTTTTGGTGTCTAAAAAGATTTTAAAGTGTTGGTTCCTTTTTCACTTCTTCTTTTTTCAAGCGGCTGAGTTTAAGGTATTTATCCAGAAATTTATAGATGTGCTTGGATTCCTTAGTCAGAATTGGTCCCAGAGTGGCTAATATCAATACGTACAAAGCGGCAAAAGGCTGCAGTTGGGGCAGTAATCCGCCTGCTTTCCCGAGATTTGCCATAATAATTGAAAATTCACCGCGGGAGACAATGGTTAAACCGATATTTGAGGATGCCTTAGGAGAAAGACCGGCACTGCGTCCGGCCAGCAGGCCGGCAATATAATTACCCAGAATGGTTATCACAACAGCGGCTAAAGAGAGCCAGATTGTTGAACCGCCTAAAGTCAGGGGATCAATGGTCAAACCGAAACTGAAGAAAAACAAGGCTCCGAAAAAGTCGCGAAAAGGAATGACCAGATGCTCGATGCGTTCCGAGTGTTCTGTCTCAGCCAGAATCAAGCCTATGAGCAGGGCTCCGATGGCTTCAGCTACATGAATCGTTTCGGAGAAGCCGGCAACGAGGAAAAGCAAGGCGAAGATAACCAGGGCAAAAACCTCGTTGGAGCGGATGTTTAAAACCTTATTCAGGAGAGGTACGGCCTTTCGTCCGATAAACAAGAGTCCCAGCATGAAACCGAGAGCTATGCCGGCGGAAAGGAGTACACCGCCTATTGTGGAAGAGCCGCTGAGTACAAGTCCGGAGAGAATAGAAATATATAAGGCAAGAAAAACATCTTCGAACATGATGATTCCCAGGATCATTTCCGTTTCCGCATTGGCCGTTCTTTTCAGATCCACCAGAACCTTTGCCACAATCGCACTGGATGAAGTGGTGGTGATCCCGGCAATGACAAGAATTTCTGCCAGGGGAAAACCGGAAACCCAGCCCAAGAGCAGCCCCAGAGTCAGGTTGATCAGGATATATATGCTGCCGCCTTTGACGATGGAACGGCCCGAATGGATCAGGCGGGAGACGGAAAATTCCAGACCAAGGTAAAAGAGGAGGAAGAGTACCCCGATCCGCCCCATCAGCTCGATCAGGGAAGTGCTTTCAATAAAGCGAAAATCAAAAGGACCAATATGGGGTGCATGGGGGCCGACAGCCATACCGACCAGAATATAAAAGGGGATGACAGAGAAACGCAGCTTATTCGATAAGAGTCCGACGACAGCGATCAGGCCGATCGCCAGACCCAGTTCCCAGATAAGATGATCCATTCATTAACCACTTCCATTCATAGTTAGAGTTTTCCGGATCAACTTTTGGTGGTTACGTTCACCTAGCACAACCAGTGTAGTATCCGCCGTAATCACATAATCCGCTCCGGGATTAATGTGCTTGTCGCGGTTTTTTTCCACGGCTGCAATAATGGTCGCTCCGGTTGTTTGACGAACATTTAATTCGCCGATGGATTTGCCTACTACGGCAGATTGGGGGTCGATTTTGTACCACTCGATTAACAAGTCATCGAGTACCATGTCAATGGTTTCCAAAGCCTTCGGGTTGTAAACCATTCCTCCAACGATGGCGGCTACCTGACGTGCTTCGTCATCTTCCAAGGTCACATTGGAGATACTGTCGTCCGGATCATCATAGTCAAAATGGTAAAGCTCCCGCCGACCGTCATCATGCACGATAATGACCAGCTTGTCACCGCTGCGTGCATTAACTTGGAATTTCTTACCGATACCAGGTAAATCCGATTCGCGAATGTTCATTTTAAATAGCCTCCAAATTTCTTGTAATAAGAGTAAAACCTGGATTGATTTAAGTGATGGGCATCCCTCCTTGTCCGGCGTATTCAAAAAGTCGGTAGGTTGTTTGATCGAGATGAGGAATGCTAACATAAGCATAACATGTTAACAGTGTGAAAAACAAAGGTTTTTTATAGCAAATTACATTTTTAATGATTTTAGGCGAAAATAGGACTTTTATGAACAAAAACGGATGTTGTATTTTTAATATTCCTTTTCTATCTGTGCTATAGTATAAACAGCAGGATCATTGAGGATGGTTCACAACAGCAATTCAGGAATGCTTTAAAATAAGGAGATTATTAATATATGGACGGAATGTATGGTGATGGACGTTTAATGGAAGATAAAGAAAAAATTTCAGAGGCTCTTGGACTTTTACATAAATATTTCGGTTATAACCATTTCCGCAAAGGACAGGAAGGTGTGATAAAGAGTCTGCTGTCCGGGCAGGATACGCTGGCGATCATGCCCACGGGAGCAGGTAAATCCCTGACTTATCAGATTCCCGCGTTGCTGATGGAAGGGGTGACTCTTGTCGTTTCTCCTTTGATTTCCCTGATGAAAGATCAGGTCGATGCTTTGCAGGATTATGGCATTCAAGCCACCTATATCAACAGCTCCCTCTCCTCCAGGGAAGCATGGACGAGGCTGGAAAAGGCCAGAAATGGTGCTTACAAGCTGTTATATATTGCCCCTGAACGCCTGGAAACGGAGAGCTTTCATCAACTTTTGCAGAGTTTAAAGGTTTCTTTCTTGGCCATAGATGAGGCCCACTGTGTTTCCCAATGGGGACATGATTTCCGGCCCAGCTACTTGCAATTAGGACAGTGGCTGAAGTCTCTGGCAGAGAAGCCTTTAATTGGTGCGTTTACCGCGACTGCAACCCCTGAAGTGAAGGAAGACATTATCAAATTGCTGGGGCTTTGTAATCCTCAAGTCTTTGTCACCGGCTTTGATCGTCCCAATTTGGCATTTCGTGTTTATAGAGGAGAGAACAAGCAGATTTTTACCTTGGACTACGTTCGCGCTCATCCTGATCAGTCAGGAATTATTTATTGCGCTCCGCGCAAGGAGACCGACAATGTTCATAAATTATTGACGGACAAGGGAATTAAGGTGGGAAAGTATCATGCAGGGATGAATGATAAGGAACGGGCCAAAAGCCAGGAGCGTTTCTTGTTTGATGAAGAGAGTGTGATGGTTGCCACCAATGCCTTCGGAATGGGAATTGACAAATCGAATGTACGTTATGTCATTCATTATAATATGCCTAAAACCATGGAAGCCTATTATCAGGAAGCAGGCCGGGCCGGCCGGGATGGGGAGCCGGGAGAATGTGTCCTCCTTTATGCCCCTCAGGATGTGGTCCTGCAAAGGTATTTAATTGAGCAGAGCGTAGGGGACCCGGGACGGAAGCGCAGCGAACTGAAAAAAATCAAGGATATGGTGGATTATTGCCATACTGCCCGCTGCCTCCGTCAGGTTATCCTGGAATACTTCGGAGAGGAAAATGTATCGGAGCGCTGTGCCAATTGCAGCAGCTGCAATGATGAGCGGGAAGAATCGGACATTACCGTGGATGCGCAAAAAATTTTTTCCTGCATTTATCGGATGAAGGAACGGTTTGGAATCAGCATGGTAGCGGATGTGCTGAAGGGATCCCGCAATAAGAAAATTCTGTCCCTGGGATTTGACCGTCTTTCCACTCACGGTATTATGAGCGGGATACCTTTGCAGGAAATTAAGGACCGGATCAACTATCTGGTAGCGGAAGGGTATCTTCGCCTTTCCGACGGAGAATATCCGGTGGTTCGGCTTCAGGCCAAGGCAGGAGCAGTTCTAAAGGGCGAGGAAACGGTGACCCAGAGGCTTGCCAGGCGGACGGTTGCCCGGAAGGAGGAACCGGGCTTGCTGGATCATCTCAAATTGCTGCGCCGGAATCTGGCTTTGCAGGAGAATCTGCCCCCATACATGATCTTTTCCGACGCCACCCTCCGGGAAATGGCCCAGTCTTGTCCTACTCAGCCTTCTGAGCTGATTAAAATCGGCGGGGTCGGGGAGCACAAGCTGGCAAAGTACGGTACTGAGTTTCTCTCTGTGATCAGGGGATTTATGCTTGAAAAGGGCGGTCCTGCCCCTGCAACTGCAAACACACTTAGAGCGACTGAAAAGGAGGCCGGAAAAAAGGTTCCCAGCCACCTTCAGACTTATGCCCTTTACCGGGAGAATCTCTCTCTGGAGCAGATTGCCCGGGAGCGGGGGATTACTTTGATAACGTTACAAGAGCATCTGGTCCGTTCCAACCGGGAAGGGCATCCTGTGAACTGGGATGATTTTATTCCTGAAGGAGAAGAAGAGCTGATTCTTGAGGCAGTCCGGCAGGTGGGCGGAGAGAAGCTGCGCCCTATCAAAGATTGCCTGCCGGAAACGATAGAGTGGTTTACGATCAGGGCGGTGTTAGAGAAGGATAGCCATTGATCAGGAAACGGATTGAGCCTTAAGTTGAGCGGTTGATATTCTAATATAAAAGCAAATATTTATGAATCATAACAAATAACTGCAAACTATATTTGTTATCTTGTGATGTATCATGGATCGAATCATATATTTTAGTTTGAAATTGTTATGTTTTGTTTTATAATTAGACTGTACTATTTTGAGTTTACTGATTATGAAGGTCTTAATTAGGGGTGAATATGATGGGATCTATCTTTGATCCGCAATATTGGAATTTAATTTGGCAAGAACATGATCAGTCCCACCGTGCTTCGGAAGGTGAGGTGGGAAAAGAACAAGGAGAGATCTGGAATAAAAAAGCTAAAAAGTTTGCTGCCGACAATTTAGGGAAGAGTGGAAGCAAACGCTGTCAGCAAACTTTGTCATTTATTACACAAACTATGGCTTTGCGTCCGAAAATGAAAGTATTGGACATTGGGTGCGGACCGGGTACCTTTGCTATTCCTCTTGCCCAGATGGGCTTGGAGGTAACGGCATTAGATCCTGCCGATCAGATGCTGAAACAAATGACGGCTAATCTGCCTGCCGATTTGCCGGGAAAGATTATTCCGGTGTTAGGGGCATGGGAAGAGCTTGACCCGGAGGAAAAGGGATGGACTGAACAGTTTGACCTGGTATTTGCCTCTATGAGTCCGGGAATTTTCAATCAGCAAATGCTGGAGCAAATGAACGCCTGCTCCAAAGGATGGTGCTTTTTGAGTAATTTTGCCGGCCCACGCTATAGTCCTCTGTTTGATGAATTTTGGCAGGAGGTATTTGCTGCTCCGCTCAGTAATCATCGTTTCGATATGGTCTTTGCTTTCAATTCCCTTTATATGATGGGATATAGTCCTTACGTTTCTTATTACCATGTGGATTCAGAAAAATGGGCGGGCCGGGACGAATTTACAGCAGAATTATCCAGTTTAATTAAGTGGTCACCGATGAAGCTGGAAAAAGAGAATCTGGAAGATCGCATCGATCAATTTTTAGAGTCAAGGATGGTGGACGGTAAAATACAGCAACACTGGCGGTATACCGTAGGGATGCTGCTGTGGAACGTCAATCATCTTCGGAAAGTAATTTAGGGGTTTAAATTGATATATCAAGGGATTCGTAAGATTTTCGTATGAAAGGCGGAGTTTTGATGGGAGAACAGGAAGGACTGTTGGAACGGGCTGAAGCAGGTGATCCGACAGCTCAATATGATTTGGCGTGTTTTTACCTTAGCAGTGGTAATCAGGGAGATGTTGTGTTAGCGGCCCAATGGTTTGCTAAGGCGGCCGAACAGGGTTATGCTGCAGGACAGTATGAATTGGGAGTGTGCTACTGTGCAGGCAGGGGGATTGGTCAGGATTCGGAGCAGGCATTGCACTGGTTCCATTTGTCGGCAGATCAAGGTTATCCTCGGGCGCAGCATAATTTGGGTGTACGTTATTCAATCGGCAAGGGTCATGCTAAGGATGCTGCGATAGGAGCTCAATGGTTTGCCAAAGCAGCGGAACAGGGGCATGGGCTTTCTCAGTTTAAGCTGGCAGTGATGTATGCGTTGGGCTGGGGTGTGACAAAAGACGAGGAAAGGGCCTGGGAGCTTTTTCACCAATCAGAGCAGATCGGCAGAAATGAAGCTAACGATGAGCTGGATAGTATTTTAAAAATAGAGGCAGACCGCTCTTGCTGGTTTAAAGAGGCTGTTGAAAATGGTTATACAGAAATTTTGTTCCGTGAATAGTTGCATAAAGTTTCAGTTTAAACTCCAAGAAGCCATGTGTGTTATGAAAGACGCATATGGTTTTTTGTTGTCTTTAGGGGTAAAGGACAGGCATCAGAAAAGGGACAAACATATTCTGATAAGAAAAAGGATAAAGAGGAGAGAGTAGCGTGCAAGAGATAAATCATCTCCGGCTGGCCCGTTTGCAGGCCGGCATAGCTACACAGCGGGAATTGAGCAGTTTGTCGGGGATTCATCCATCTATTATCAGTGATTTGGAAAGGGGCAAAAGAAAACTGAATCCAACCTGGGCGATAAAGCTTGGTAAGGTCCTTGGGTGTGACTGGCAAGTGTTGCATGACTCGAGTCATGGAATAAGACCGAGATAAAAGAACCCGGTTACAGAATGGATAAGACAAGCATAAAGTGAAGAAGAACATCAGAAAAGATGTTCCAAGCTTTCCGGGAGGTGATAAGATGCCAGTAACACAGGTCGTGAAAAATTCCATTCTGACAGCCGTATATCAGATAGGCTTGAATGACGAGGGGGCACCTAAGTTGAGAAAAAAGAGTTTCTCCAATATCCGGGCCACGGCTTCAGACCAAAATGTGTATGACGTTGCTCAACAGATGTTTTCCCTGCAAGACTATCCCTTGGTCTCAGTACGGCGGGACAATTGCTTTGAACTGACAGAGTAATGGGATTAAAAAGGAGGCAGTTTGTATTGGCAGAGAGTCAAAAGACTTTGCGGATGACTTTTGTCACCGCGGCGGGAACTAATGTGAGTATTTCTCTGGCTAGCCCGAAAGAAGGCTTGAGCGGAGCACAGATTGAGTCAGTGATGGATGAGATCATCGCTAAGGATGTTTTCATCACTGATGGAGGAGCTTTAGTCGGAAAAAAGGATGCAAAGATCATCAATACCCAAACGGAAGACTTGTTTGATCCGGCTTAAAGGCTGACCGGTATTCCAAAGTTCAGCTTGCCTGTCAGAATAAGATCTGCAGGCAGGCTATTTTTTATGTAAGGATTTGATTATAAGATTCGTATGATTTTAATCAATAATTCCTATACTAAGAAAGATTGTGGCAGCTAAAAAACTGAAATGGGTCAAGCGTGATTTTCAGTTCTTATGCCGAGGGAAGGAGCGTTCATAATGGTCAAAAACAGAGAATTAAAAGAAGATGAACGGGAAGAAGAAACTCAGGAAGAAGAAAAGCAGGATAAAGTAACAAACCTTAGAGAAGTGGGGACTCTCGAATTTCCCGAACCGGAAGGTCGGATTCACTGTCTGACGGTGGTAGGACAAATAGAGGGGCACCAAGTGCTTCCTCCTCAAACTAAGGCTACAAAATATGAACATATGATTCCCCAGTTAGTGGCTATTGAGCAAAATCCCAAAATTGAAGGGTTATTGGTGATTCTCAACACCACGGGTGGAGATGTGGAGGCCGGGTTGGCTTTGGCCGAGTTGTTATCCAGTATGTGCAAACCCACGGTTTCCCTGGTACTGGGTGGAGGGCACAGCATCGGGATTCCGGTGGCGGTAAGCTGTCAGGAGAGCTTTATCGCGCCCACTGCAACCATGACCGTACATCCTATTCGCTATACCGGGCTTGTGATCAACGGGCATCAGCAATTTGAATATCTGCAGAAAATGCAGGAGCGGGTGGTGCGCTTTGTAACCTCCCGTACCGTGATACAGGAGCAGGAATTTAACCGCCTGATGTTTGCTACGGGAGAATTGGCTCAGGATATAGGAACGGTGCTGATTGGACAGCAGGCAGTGGATGCAGGCCTGATCGGGCAAGTGGGAGGATTGAAGGAAGCTTTTGCTAAGCTGAATGAAATGATTGACGGAAGTGGGGAGAGGGAAGGGGATATTCCGACTTCTGGAAAGAAGATAAACGAGGAAATGGGAAAAAAGGATAAGCACGAGGAGATAAACTAAACAGGGCAGGAGAGAGGGCAAAGTAAAGGAGAGAAGAACAAAAAGAGTAAATGAAGAATATAAAAAACGTGACCTTACTTGATAAGGTCACGTTTTTTATACGCTCTGATGTTAGGGAGTCCAAACTCTGCCTACATGTTTTACGGGTGATAAATCTTTTAACTGATTACCCACTATTTGTAGCAAAGTAAGATTTTGCAGATTGCTTAAAGGAGAGAGATTGCTTATTTCGCTAGTCATTAATATTTTTAAACTGGATAACTGGGCAAGCGGCGCAATATCTTTCAATTTATTTAATTTAACTGATAAAGTCTGCAGGCTACTCAGGCCGGAAAGAGGGGTCAAATCATTGATTTGATTGCTATCCAGTATTATAAATTCCAATTTATTCAGTTCGGATAAAGGCGTGAGATCACTGATACCGTTTTTGACACAGGACAGAACTTTCAATTCCTTCAATCCCGCCAGAGAAGGGAGGAGAGAGGGATTATCTGAGGAGCCTACATTGTTATAGTCCACTAAAAGGGTTTGTAGATGAGTTAGACTGCTTATAGGAGAGAATGTTTGAATAGCATTAGAACTGAGATCAAGATATTCCAACTGATTCATATGAGAGAGGAAAGAAATGTCCTTGATTTCGTTTCCAGATAAACTGAGATGAGTTAGTGAATTTAAAGAGGAAAGAAAAGGAAGGGAAAAGGTTTTTGCTCTATTGTTGTCAATAGTAAGAGAGGTTAAATCGGTCAGATTGGCTAAGGCAGTAAAGTCACTGATATTGCAGAGAGAGAGTGAGAAAACTTTCAGATGGTTCAATTGTCCTAAGCCATCAATATTACTGATCTGAGTGTTTTTTGAAAGTTCCAGGTTTTCCAGCTCAGTCAAGGTTAAGAGAGGGCTTAGGTCACTTACGGAGGTGGATTCAAGTGCCAGGGATTTTAAATGGGCTAAACTGGTCAGAAAAGTGATGTTGCTAAGTGTACCCCTTATGGATAAAGCGGTGAGATTACTTAGTTTCGCCAGTTGAGCAGGAAATTCCTCGGGGATGGAGCCACTCAAAGCCAAGTCAGACAGGCTGGGGAATTGATTAAAAAAGGTGGTGTCATTTGCACGCAAGTTCCCGGCAAGGCTTAGTCTTGTTAAGTTCGTCAGAGCTTTTAGTGGACTAAGCGGGTCCTCGGATTTGACGGTGACTTCCTCTAGATTTAAATCCTTGAGCTGAGTCAGGGACGCTAAAGGATCAAAATTCGGGAATTTTGGAGGATTATCCATGCTGCCGCTGCCCTTGAGGCTGAGTTGCGTTAAATTAGTTAACTGAGCAAGGGGCTCAAGGGATTTGAAATTGCAGCTTTCTAATGCCAGAGAGGTGAGCTGGGAAGCCTTAGTTACGCCGCTGATATCCCCCAGCTTCTTTTGACCGCTTATGCTGAGCTGGGTAAGCTGGTCGAAGCTGACCAGATCGTCAAGGGATTTTATTATTCGGTCTTTATCCTCACTTGCAGAGTTTTTATCCTTATCGATTCGAAGTGCAAAGGCCTGATCATTTTCCCACGGATATTGGATGAGGGAGTTAACGATACGGAGGCTTTTAATCTCAGATAATTCTGTTGCAGTGATGCTTCCGGAGGGCTTGTTGAGATAATCACGGATAAGGCGTTCAAACCCCTCATCTTTCCAATGAACACCGTTCCCAAGCAGAGTGCAGCCGGCAGTAAAGGGAAAAATGAAACCTAAAGTTATAAATAAAATTATTAGCTTTTTGCCATACTGTTTTCTCATGATTTAAAACTCCTCCAATTAGAATAGGTAATATTTCTTAAAAGTTGGACTATTCAGGCTGACTTGGATTCTCTGCCGCATGAATGGTAAGGGAAGGGTTGGTGAGCTTCTCCAGAGGTGAAAAGTCCCAGATCGTGTTGTTGTCCAGAATCAGGGTATTTAGCTTGCTCAGGTTGGCAAGGGGACGGACATCACGAATTTGGGTATGGCTTAGATCCAGATAGTTCAATTCTGTAAGCCCGGAGAGAGGTGTAAGATTACTGACACGGGTGTAGCTCACAGTAAGGGAAGTCAAATTCGGCATGTGGGTGAGGGCATCCAGTTTGGTAATACTGTTACCGGCAAGGGAAAGTGTAGTTAACTGGGGAAGCTTTTCCAGAAAAGCAAGATTGCCGTCAGAAACAGTGTCACTCAAATTAAGTTCCTGTACATGAACTAATTTTTCCAGAGAGGTCAGATCCTTGAGCTTGCAGGAAGAAAGGTTAAGCCTGCTTAGTTTTGTAAGGGAAACCAGAGGATTTAGAGGGTCGGAAGCAGCGATAACACATTTGTTCAGATTTAATGACACTAAATCAGGTGAGGCTGTGAGCGGTTTCAGAGAGTCAAGCGTCTTTAAATCTTCGGCAAAGCTTACCTCAGTAAGTTTTGTCAGCTTAGTAAGGGGTGTTATATCGGAAATGGGGCAGCTTTCCAACTTCAAGACAGATAAATCTGGGAGTGAGGAGAGGACGTTGATGTCTTCAAAACGACCTTTAGTTATAACGAGCTGAGTGAGATTTTTGAAGTAGACCAAGTCATCTATGCTGTAAACCAAACGTTTTTCCTGGGTATCAGATTCTTTTTTCTGATTTATTCTTGCAGCAAAGTCAGAATCGCTTTCTTCGGGATGCTGAATCTCAGTACCTTCAATAAGGAGGTTTTTAATGCCGGATACATCGGCGGCATAGATGGTCCCGGAAGGTTTGTTCAGATATTCGCGAATCAGGGATTCGAGGGCTTTATCCTTCCATTCAATTTTTGTATCATCGCTGATGCTCTGATTATTAGTAACAGGATGGGAGGCAGAATTTGCACACCCGCCAACCGCTAGGAGAAGCAGCCCACATAAGGCGACCCTTAAGATGCCGGATATGCGGCTGGAAATACGTCTTTATCAAACTGCTATAACACGGCTACTGTAACGGCAGCAGATGCGGAAAATGGTGCAGCAGCCGGGATTGTCGGCATACTGGAAGCAGAGGGAACGGTGGAGAATGCCTATAGTCTTACATCGTTAGTCTATCCGATTGCTGGGGGAGACGGTACGGTTACCCATGCCTATTATCTGTCTGCCGGTACCGCTGATCCAGGGATTAAGGGAACGGAAAAAACGGCGGAAGCCTTTAATGACGGTGAAGTATCATGGCTTTTGAATACCCAGGGAGGAGAAGAGGCAAACGGTGGAATTTGGGGAAAAGCTCCCATTCTTTTTAGCGGCATTCAATATGCGCCGGTGTTTGCTGATGCTGCCCATCCGGCTGTCTATAAGGTGACCCTGAACGCCGATCCCTACAGTCAGGCTTACGGTAAGGTGGAATGCCTGGAGAGCGCCTATGCGGAAGCAGGATACCCTGTTACTTTGCAGGTGAAGCTGAACCAGGGAATCAGAGACCATATCATGGAGATCACCGACGTTTCTCCGGCAGGTCTTTTCCCGGAAGAAAATAAGAGCGGTTTCATTAAAACTTTCAATATGCCTGGACAGGATGTGATCATCACTTATAAGTTGATAGAAGGCTTTGATCCGGCCGATACCCAAGGATGGTACGATGCCAATCCCAATGGAACGGAGTTTCATATCCGCACGGCCGGGCAGCTGAACTATCTGAAGAATCTTCTTAATATCAATAAAGTAACTTTTAAAGGAAAGACAGTTTATCTGGATGGGGATATTGATCTCCAGAATGTGGAGAGTTGGACACCCATTGGTTATGGATCAGACTACAGCTTCCAGGGTACTTTTGACGGGCAGGGGTATTCCATTAAAAATCTGAATATCGATCAGATAACGGTCAACAATACGGGTTTATTCGGATATCTCAAAAATGCGGTAATCAAGAACTTGACCATTGACGGCGGCAAGATCGTCGGAAAGCAATTTGTGGGCGGAGTTGCCGGACATGTGGAAGGTTCCCTGAGATTGGAGCATGTAAGCAATAAGGTTAATGTAGAAGGAAAAGAGACTAATATCTCATATGTCGGAGGCTTGGTAGGTTGGATTGACTATGGTTCCGGATCAACAATCATCTTTTCCGATTGCTATAACTCCGCTAAGGTGGAGGGTGTCAATAATTC
>JAEWCM010000007.1 GCA_023390635.1 Bacillota bacterium | reverse complement strand
CTACAATTGGTCTCTATCCCTTGCTTATTCTGTTCTTATGGCTTAAGGAAAAGTATTCTTGGCAGGAGATGCTTAAGTATACCGCTGTGGTTTTAGGCATGTTTTTTCTCTTGATGGCCCCATGGTGGATCAGAAATTATGTTACCTTTGATCGCTTTATCCCCCTCACCTTATCCAGCGGAAATCCTTTTCTCCAAGGAACTTACATCGACTATGACCAAAAAAAGGGACATATTCCCTATAAAGCCCAGACCACCGAAATCGCCACAAATGAGCTGGAAACCCAAATCGGGTGGCAGCGTTTAAATACCTATGTACCGCAAGAACCTTGGCATTATCTTTATTGGTACACCATTGGCAAATCGATTATGCTCTGGAAAAAGCCTTTCTACTGGCATGCCATCTTCAATGTTCCTTACCCGGACATGCTTTTTATGCATCGAGTGATTCTTGCTCTGGGAACATTAGGGTTGATACTGTATGTTTTTTACTTTAGAAAAAAACAAAAGCAACCGAATCTCCAAGTAAATTTCATGGGAAATTCGAATCACAGTTCTTCCCATCATTATTATCCATTTTTTCTTTTCCTCGTTATTTTATATTTTAATTTAATATATTTGCCATATTACACTTTTGCCCGGTACGCCTATCCCGTCATGCCCTTAGTGATTTTATTTGCCTCTGTTCCCCTTTATCTTCTGGTAAAAAAATTATCAGAATCCTGGCAGTCAAAAGTTAAATAGAAATTTTAAGGTAAATAGAAAGGCAATAATCTTTTCTTTGGTTAAAGAAAGATCATTGCCTTTTGTAATTTAAAATCTTAAATTGAAAGATAATAGACCCACAAAACGATGGTGATCAAGCATATAGAAGTTACAGCAAAAATAACACTGCGACCTTCCATCCTCTTTTGAGAATGGGCGACAGCCACATCCGCTTCATCCTCATCTGGTTCTCCATTAAACATTTCGTCCAGAAGTTTACCCCGATCAGGCTCCCACTTGATGCTGTGATAGGTAAGTTCCTGGCTGTTAAGATTCTTCCACTGCAGCTGCGGTCGTTCTCTGTCGCAGGGCAAAGCCAAATCCTGCTCAATTGCCGCCTTCGCTGCAGTCCGTTTATCTATTTCATTTAACGGAAGCTTTTCCTTTAAGTTCTGGTCTTGCTTCGCCTGCTCCCGTTCAACTTCTTTTTGTTCAGAAACGTGGGAAAGCAAGGGATCTTTGAGCTGACGGATCCCCGATCGCCGTTGAGATCCATCCAACCGATCAGAAATATCATTCCAATGCAAAGAACCTTTCAGCATTTTTTCCAGTTCTTTTTCATCCATGATAATTTCCTTTTCCTTGCTCATCCTGCTTCCCTCCTCAAATCCCTTGACCCTCGTACTTTCATATAGGTTCAGAAAAAATCCCTGCCGAAGCAGGGAGGCTAAAATAAAGTTATCTTCACACGCTTATTTAACAATCATGACCGGGCATTCCACGCGATGGAGCACCCTTTGGCTCACGCTGCCTAATACCGGCCCACTGATTGGACCGTAGCCATGGCTTCCCATGATAATTAAATCAACATTTCCTTTTTTGGCCTCGTCAGCTACAATCGTTGCCGGATGACCTGCTTCTACTTTCTTAGTAATAGTAATCCCTTCCGTATCAATTCCTTCCAAGGTAGATTGAAGTGCCACTTCACCATTTTGTAAAAGTTCCTCCTGATTAATGGTAATACCATAAGTCAGGGTATAGCCCCAAAAATCCTGCGGAGTATAAACGACATGAATTAATTCAATTTCTGCACCAAATGTCTTGGCCAGCTCAACTGCCTTTTTGAAAGCACGGCGAGAATATTCGGAAGCATCTGTAGGTACTAAAATTTTTTTAAACATACTCTTATTACTCCTCTCTTTATATGAATCTATGGTAAAATCCTCTGGGGGTTATTCATTTTATCTAAAGTATAGATTCTCTCTATTTGCCTTTTATCCTGCTTCAAGGACCCGCGATTGCCAGTTTTATAAAAATTTTATGAGCTAACCGATAAGTTAGATATTGGCAACCAACTCTTCAAAAAAGCCTTGCGGATGGGCACAGGCCGGACAAATTTGCGGTGGACAGGTACCTTCATAGATAAATCCACAATTTCTGCATTTCCAACGAATTGACGATCCTTTTTTAAATGTGGTGCCTTCTTCCAATTCCTTTGCCAAGTGATTGAAACGTTCTTCATGGTGTTTTTCTACCGTAGCCACATTGTGGAATACCACAGCTACATCCGGATACCCTTCCTTTTCCGCGACATCGCCAAAATGATTGTATAATTCGGCCCATTCCTCATGTTCGCCGGCAGCTGCCGCCTTTAGATTCGTCAAAGTATCTTTTAAAACTAAAGGATAATCTGCATCCACATGAATTTTATCGGTGCTGTCTCCGCTATGGGTAACCATCAGTTTATAGAAGGTCTTGGCATGTGCTCTTTCATTATCCGCAGTTTCCTCAAAAATTGCTTGAATATGTTTTAGTCCTTCTTTACCTGCTTCACCGGCAAAAAAAGTATAGCGGTTGCGCGCCTGCGATTCTCCCGCAAATGCATCGGCTAAATTTTTGAATGTTTGAGATTCAAGAAAATTCATGATGTAGCCCCCTTAATATTTAGTGTAATTTTCCTATTGCTTTTCTCATTAATTACCTTAATTACCTTTCTAATATTATAACATCTATTTTTTGCATAGTTTTTATACCTAATATAATTGTTTATTTTATTAGTTTCTTTAAAATTTACAGATGGGAGGAGGACATATCATTATTAAAGAATTACGCTCTGTCCCAAAAGTTATTTCATTTCTAGTGGTTGGAGGATTCATCCAGTCCACCGGTCACTCCCTGATGTGGCCACTTAATTCACTGTTTATGCATAATCAACTGGGACGCTCTTTGACCGAAGCAGGTCTAATAATCGCTCTCCAGTCAGGAGCCTCTTTAGTCGGCCAGTTTTTCAGCGGTATTCTGGCTGATCGTTTTGGTGCCAGAAGGTTAATGCTCATCGGCTTAATCTGCTCCTTTCTTTCAATTGGTCTAATCGGTTTATTCCCTATTTGGGAAATATATGCTCCTTGCCTGATCCTTTTCGGCTTTGCTGTTTCCTTTGTCTTTGTTCCCCTCAATACCCTTATTCATCTTTATTGGCCTGAAGGAGGAAGACGGGGCTATAATCTACTCTATGT
>JAEWCM010000163.1 GCA_023390635.1 Bacillota bacterium | reverse complement strand
TCATAGATGCGTTCTTCCATTCCCCGCCTGATCAAGAAACGAATCATTTCCGATAAGCTCTCCCCCCTTTTCTCAGCCATAGTTTTAATTTGAGCAAACATCGCCTGCTGCATCTTAACCGTCACAGACCGTATCTCATAATTCATAACAACCTTCCCTCCCGGCTTAAAGTTTTGACTTTTTGTCTCACCGTTCAATTCCTCTGCTCATATGACTTACAGGCATTTTACTCTTATTTTGTCTTACCTCCTCTTAATGCAACTTGTGTGCCATGTGGATAGATATAATAAATTCCCCTGCACATCAGGCTTTTCTCTCACAGGAAATACTTACCATAATATTTTTTTGAGACAAACGATTCAATATGAAAAAAAAATGCCCCTGTCTGAGACAGGAGCACAAAAGGAAAAGAGAATGGACAATTAGAATGTCACAACCAAATTGTCCAGGCAATATATAATAATGCAAAAATCATGCCAAAAATCTGATAAGCGCAAACCCGCAGGATAAGCCCTTTGCAAAAACACCTTACTTTGGATTATGGATGATTGTTGTCATATTTGGAACAAAGTGTTGCGTTTTTGGAACTATAAAAGCCGCCCTTCTGCTTTCCCGGCAGAGAGGGCGGCTTTAACAAACTTAGGGCTGTTGGACACCTTTTTGTTTTTTGCCTCGGGTTCCTACATAAATCCCGATAAACAAAATTGCAAACATACTAATAAAATCTACGGCTACGGTTCCTATACTCACCGATACTTGATAAATCAGCACCATTAAATAGGTCCAAATGTTGAAAAATAATCCTGCACCTAAAGCAACTCCCCATCTCACAGGGCGTCGGCTGACACCGGCCAGCAAACCTACCGGATAAAAGACGGCAAAATTAAATACAATCTGACTGATTAAACTTTCATCGTTGATCAGCTCATAGCTGTTGAACAAATCACCCCAGATAATATAGAGCAAAAGCAGAATCAACAGATAGAGCCAAAAAGAGCCATGTTTAATCATTTACAAGCTGTAATTTGGAGCTTCTTTAGTGATGGTCACATCATGGGGATGACTTTCCCGCAAGCCGGCAGCAGTGATGCGGATGAATTGACTTTCCGTCCGCAACACCTCAATCGTTGGTGTGCCGCAATATCCCATGCCGGATCTCAGACCGCCGATCAACTGAAATACAGTCTCAGCCAAAGAACCTTTATAAGGCACCCGTCCTTCAATGCCTTCCGGTACTAATTTCTGTTCGTTTTCCTGGAAATAACGATCTTTACTGCCTTCCTTCATGGCACCAATAGAACCCATCCCCCGATATACTTTAAAGCTGCGGCCTTGATAGATTTCCATCTCGCCAGGACTTTCTTCCGTGCCAGCAAACAAGCTGCCAATCATAACCACCTTCGCCCCCGCAGCTAAAGCTTTAACCACATCACCGGAAAACTTCACACCGCCGTCAGCAATTACAGGGATATCATATTTATCCGCTTCCTGGGCACAATCGTAAATAGCCGTCACCTGGGGTACTCCAATTCCTGCTACTACACGGGTAGTACAAATGGAACCTGGCCCGATTCCGACTTTAATGGCGTCGGCACCTGCTTCAATTAAATCTCTGGTAGCCTCTGCGGTAGCCACATTACCGACAATCAACTGAGTATCGGGGAAATCCTCGCGCAAATTCTTCACTGCATTCAGAACCCCTTGCGAATGGCCGTGAGCCGTATCAATCACAAGAACGTCTACTCCCGCCTTCACCAAGGCCTCAGCTCTCAACACAGTATCGGCAGTCACTCCTATTGCAGCCCCGACTCTCAGTCTGCCTCTTTCATCCTTGGCTGAATTAGGATACTGGCGGGCTTTTTCAATATCTTTAATGGTAATCAGGCCCTTTAAGTTCCCTTCCTGATCAACGAGCGGCAGCTTCTCAATCCGGTGATGGCTGAGAATTTCCTTCGCGTCTTCCAGATTGGTACCCACTGGAGCCGTAATCAGACCATCCTTTGTCATCACTTCACTGATATGGCGCTGATAGTTTTTTTCAAAACGCAAATCCCGATTGGTGAGTATTCCCACCAGCTTCATATCCACCGTAATAGGAACACCGGATATGCGGTAGCGGGACATTAAATTAAGAGCATCCTGTACACTGTGATCCGGATGAAGAAATATCGGATCGGTAATAACACCGTGCTCGGAACGCTTAACTTTGTCAACTTCCAAAGCCTGAGCTTCAATACTCATATTTTTATGAATGATCCCAATGCCACCTTCACGGGCCATAGCGATAGCCATCCGAGAATCGGTCACCGTATCCATGCCCGCACTCATCAAGGGAATATTCAGCTTTATTTTGCGTGTCAAATAAGTACTGACATTGACATCCCTCGGTAAGACTGAAGATTTTGCCGGAACTAGCAGAACATCATCGAAGGTTAGACCTTCTTTTCCAAAACGATCCATGATTAACTCCCTTCCTCAACGTTTCTAATTAGTATATCAAATTATGACTTATCGTGGTAGACTATATTTTAGATTTTCATTTAAATTAGTTTACCACTTCCAGACATCTCTTATTTACTACTGAGGTGAATTTATGTTTTATCGCATCAGGCAGTTTGCCCGAGCGCTTTTTCCTTCTCTATCCGGGGCTGAAAAAACATGGATTAAGACTATTCTGCCCGACGAAGCTTTGACTCTTTTTTACAGTCAATCCCTGGTAGAACAGCGTCATGGTCTTGATGTGGCCCTTGATATTCAAAAAAATATCCTCGTTTGTCCAGACAATGGAAAGACTAAGGTTTTGCAAATTGATGACCATAAAACTCTTCTTACCGCAGCTTTGCTTCATGACTGTGGCAAATCACTTAACCCGCTCCATCTTTGGCAAAGAGCATATATTGTACTATCCGCCCATATACCGCTCTTGTACAAAATGGCAGAACTCAGCCCACAGTTATCTGAAACCCTGAGTTTGGCTGCCGCTCATCCTCATCAGGGAGAAATGCTAGCC
The DNA here is from genome assembly GCA_023390635.1 of Bacillota bacterium. GTDB lineage: Bacteria > Bacillota > Desulfitobacteriia > Desulfitobacteriales > Desulfitobacteriaceae > JAEWCM01. The sequence goes on along the minus strand of JAEWCM010000163.1, from coordinate 14,341 downwards.
CGCCATTCCCACCTTTCTTCTGAAGTATGTCATCTGATTGCCACTCATCACCATCCGGACTGCCGGCTTGGGAATTTGCTCCATGAAGCAGATTCCCGCCATTAATGCCATATCATCAAGAAAGAAAGCATGGAGGCTTAGTAAACCTTCATGCTTTCTTTTCCATACTGATCTGTTCTTGAAGTTGAACAATTTCTCTGTTCTTGGCAAATATCCATTTAGCAAACCGCATATTATCTTTTTGCAGCCGGCAGTTTTCTTTCTCCAGCCTATTGACCAACGTAATTTTTTCCCGCTCCACTTTCTCCAGAAGATTCATCAGCACCCGTCTGCTGACACGCAAATGCTCGATTCTCTGTTCTAATTCTGCAACCCGGGTACGTAAAACTTTAACCTCCTGATTAGGATCCAAATTGGTAACCCCCTTGGTGCTCATCTTATCTCTATTCTATGCTTAACAAGGGAATTTTAATCCTGCCAGCTCGTGGTCTGCCTATTTTTTTACCAACGCCCGAATTTGTTCCACAGCCGTCATATCCACGCCCCATTTCCCCATCCGGGCATTAGGTTTAATCTTTTCGCCATGAAAATCTGAACCGCCTGTAATGATCAGATGATAGTTCTGACCTATCTTCAGATAACGGGCCACATCTTCCTCACTGTGCTCAGAGTGAATAGCCTCAATTCCCTGCAGGCCCTCTTCCACCCAATGCTTAATGCCGGCCTCTACCCTGTAAAGGCCGGGATGTGCCAGAACCGCCACTCCGCCGGCCTGCCTGATCAGTCTGATTGCCCCCTCCGGAGTAAGCTTCAAGCGGGGAACATAAGCAGGTGCTCCGATCTCCAGATAGCGGACAAAAGCTTCTTCCACAGATTTTACATACCCCTTTGCGATTAGCGCCTGAGCGATATGAGGACGGCCCACACTGTCTCCTCTGGCAAACTCTTTCACTTCTTCCTCACTGATGATGATGCCCAAAGCGCGCAGGCGGATGAGGATCTCCTTCAACCGCTCCTCCCTTGCCTCTCCCAATTCAATTAACTTTTCGGCAATAATCACATTTTGCTTATCCATTTCATAACCCAGAATATGAACCTCTTTTCCCATCCAGTCCGTATTCAATTCTACGCCCCGGATAATCTCAATTCCATAATTTTGACCGGCCTGTTCTGCCTCCAGCCAGCCACCGATCGTATCATGGTCCGTGATACCCACCGCTTTCAAGTTTAAAGTCTTAGCCATAAATACGACTTCCTTGGGGGAATAGCTTCCATCCGAATATTTAGTATGACAGTGCAGATCTGCGGTAATTCTTCCTTTCAAGTATTTTCTTACATCGTATTCCGATTGATTGCTCATCCGATCACCTTCTTCAGCTGCAAATTCTGACCGTTTTTTGGATCTTCCCATTGCTCATAATATTATGCTCATTCTTATTCGCCCTATTAAGTTACTTTCCCTATCTGTTGTCACACATTTTATTCCCGATCATTTTATAACTTTTTTAAAATAATTAAGCAGATTTTCTCCTCCAATGCCCTGGATTTCCTTGCGGGAAAAACCTGCCCTCTCCAGATCGTCCAATAAAGCAGGAAACATAGTCACATCCTCCAACCCAGGCAGCTGCTCTTCCACACCGTCAAAGTCCGAACCTAAGGCTACATAATCGGGCCCAACCAAATCGGCAATGTATTGTATATGTTTAACCACATCGGCCCGCTTTGCTTCTCCCTCCGCCCGGAGAAAACCGGAATAAAAATTGATTCCCACTATACCTCCGGAACGGGCTAACTCTATGATCTGTTTATCACTCAGATTGCGGGGATGGGAACACAGAGAGGCGACACAGGAGTGAGAGGCATAAGGAGGCTGGTCCGCAACTTTCAATACATCCCAAAAACTCTGCTCCGAAAGGTGAGAAAGATCAACGGCCATTCCCCGTTCATTCATCCTCTTCACCACTTCTTTCCCTAAACGGGTAAGTCCGCCGTTCGCCTCAGCTTCTCCCGCCCCATCTGCCAAGTCATTACGCTGATTCCAGGTCAGTCCGATTGCCCGGATTCCCAAACGATAGAGCACATCCACCATCCAGACCTTACCTGCCAGGATCTCCCCACCCTCCACACTGAGCATCAGGCCCAGCCGTTTTTCTTCAGGTATAAGGGATAGATCCTGTCTTGATTCAATCAAAAAGATCTGCTCTTTCTGCCGCTCTGCAAACTGCCGGGTTAATTCCAGCAGATGAAGCCCTTGCTGAAGAGCCCGTTCCGGCTTATATTCGCTTTCAATGTAGAGGGCCATGACCTGAAACTTAACCCCTGCCTGACTGCACTTAGCAAGATCCCATTGACTCTTGCCCCAAGTTACCAAGTCAGCCTGGTTTTTGTCCAAATAAAGCACTGCATCGGTATGGGCATCTCCGATCCAGTAAGAAACCTCTTCCATGTTTCCTTCTCCTTTACTTCAAAATTTATTGCTAGAAACTTCTTTCTATAATAAAACACCTGCTTGCTGCCAAACAGGTGCACCTAAAAATTCTGTCATCAAATTAAGACATGCTACCAAAGCGTAGAAATGATTTTTAGACCTTTTATAATCAGCGTGGCTCAACAATTAGTTTAATGGCTGTTCGTTCTTCACCATCAATTTGGATGTCAGTAAATGCCGGAATGCAAACAAGGTCAACTCCGCTCGGCGCCACAAAGCCCCTGGCAATAGCCACTGCTTTAACTGCCTGGTTCAGTGCACCGGCACCAATAGCCTGCAATTCAGCGCCTCCTCTTTCACGTAAAACACCTGCTAGAGCACCTGCAACAGAATTTGGACTTGATTTTGCTGAAACCTTTAACACATCCATTAATGACTCCTCCTGTCCGACTTCTTTTACATGTATTTCCACACTCTAAAGTGATCTATTCTAGGAGGAAAGGATAAAACCCTTTTTTCTCAAATCAAAATTAGAATTTTTTTACTGTTATATCCAGCAAAATCATTGTTTTTTACAGGTGCTTCGCTCTATGTTTCTTCATTGACAAATTATTCGACAAATAAAATTATAATAATTTTTTAGCTTGCCAAAAATCTCTGTACACCTTCAATGCTGCGAGCCTTACCTGTCTGTTCATCAATATCCATGACCACAGCATTAAGCTGAATTGCTCCTCCTGCCAGTTCGAATTTAGCCGGCAATTGGGTTAGAAAACGATTAATAATGATCTCTTTTTTCACCCCTAACACCGAATCCTGAGGACCGGTCATGCCAACATCAGTGATATAAGCAGTCCCTTGAGGCAAAATCCTTCCATCTGCCGTTTGCACATGGGTATGAGTACCCAGTACCGCACTCACCCGGCCATCCAAGAACCACCCCATCGCTACCTTCTCAGAAGTAGCCTCGGCATGAAAATCCACTAAGATGATTGAAGTTTCCTGGCTCATTTGTGCCACGATTTTACTCGCCTCGGCAAAAGGATCATCTAAAGGATTCATATAAACCCTTCCCGAAAGATTGATCACCCCAATTTTTTTCCCCGCATGGCGAATAAAGCCACTGCCCTTGCCCGGTGCACCGGGCGGATAGTTAGCCGGTCGAATCAGTCGGCTTTCCTGACCAATAAAATCCATGATTTCTCTCTGGGCCCATACGTGATTGCCCATAGTCAAAAAAGCAATGCCCTGATCAAACAGTTCATGAGCAATCTCTCTTGTCAGCCCTTTCCCGGCTGCCGCATTTTCTGCATTAGCGATGATGATATCAATACTGTGATCTTTAACGAGAGCAGGAAGCAGTTCTTTAATTCCCCTGCGCCCCGGCTTTCCCACGATATCTCCGATAAAGAGGATACGCACACTCTTCCCTCCTTACGTTCTTTCTTCAATTAAGTTGCGTATAAATTTTATTCTAGTTTCTCCCGAACCGCCTTCACTCAAACATCTTCTACTAAAACGGGGTCACCACTCAACGATTAAAAAGCATGACTCTTCCTTCTTCCCGAACAGCCATGACGTTATTGTCGATGGCATTAGAGGGCATATTGGCTAGCATATGGGAAATAATTTCTTCTTGAAAGATCATCTCATCTTCACCCAAAGGCAGATCTTCATAATATAGTCCTTCTCCGCAAGATCTTCTGACCAATTCTACAATCAAACCAATCTCACTCTGGCTGATCGTCTTCATATCCCGCAATACGGTGATTTCTCCTACCGGATCTGCCCATTCGCAGTTAATCTGGCAAAGCAGCATCTTTTGCTTTTCCAAAGAATGAAATACTTCCAGTGCCTCGATCAAAGAATTTTCCAATTGTTTACCATCATAAGGTTTTGTGGTTAGAAATGTAAATTGCATAGCATGCCGCTCCTGAAAATATCGCACCGTTCCTAGCTCAGAATATCTAAGCAAAATAGAAATGAGGAGACCTCCTTGATGTACTTCTCCTTCATTATTGTATTGCGCTAACCCCATTAATTTCAATCCTCTCTACATACCCATGCTGACCATATAAATTATTCGGCACAGTCAGACAAAGTCCTGCTCATAATTACTTGGTAAAAAAGTACTAAGAAAATATACTTGTTCTGAATTATGTAATAAAACAAATCATAAAAAATTTTAAAGGGGTTGTCACACTGAAGGAATAGTGCGGCAACCCCTGCTTCTTATCATTTAAGACCGCTTAATTACTTGGCATAATCAACGGCCCGAGTTTCCCTGATCACAACAACCTTAATCTGACCTGGATACTCCAGTTCCTGCTCAATTCGCTTACTAATTTCATGAGCCATCCGCGGAGCCAGAACATCATCAATTTTATCCGGTTTTACAATGATGCGGATTTCTCTTCCTGCCTGAATAGCATAGGATTTTTCCACACCATCAAACGTATCAGCAATTTCTTCCAATTTCTGCAGCCGCTTAATGTAAGCTTCCAGAGTTTCTCTCCGGGCTCCCGGACGTGCAGCAGAAACGGCATCAGCAGCAGCTACCAGAACAGCTACCAAAGTCTTAGGTTCTACATCACCATGATGAGCTTCAATCGCATGTATGACATCCCATGATTCCTTGTATTTCTTGGCAATATCCACACCAATTTCCACATGGGTTCCCTCTGTATCATGATCCACAGACTTCCCAATATCATGCAGCAATCCGGCCCTCTTGGCCAATTGAACATCTGCTCCCAGTTCAGAAGCCATTAAACCAGCCAGATGAGAAACCTCCACCGAGTGTTTAAGCACATTCTGTCCATAACTGGTACGGAAACGCAGCCTACCCAATAAACGGATCAATTCAGGATGGAGACCATGCACTCCAGTTTCAAATGTAGCCTGCTCGCCCTCATCACGGATCTTCTGATCCACTTCTTTCTGAGCTTTTTCCACCATTTCTTCAATTCGAGCCGGGTGAATCCGCCCATCGAGAATTAATTTTTCCAAAGCAATACGGGCCACTTCACGGCGAATCGGATCAAATCCTGACAAGATCACCGCTTCAGGTGTATCATCAATAATAAGATCAATACCTGTCAACGTTTCTAGAGTTCGGATATTGCGTCCTTCCCGGCCAATAATCCGCCCCTTCATTTCATCACTAGGCAAAGCTACCACTGAAACAGTGGTTTCAGCCACATGATCGGCAGCACAACGCTGGATAGCCAAGGCAATAATATTCTTCGCCTTCTTATCAGCTTCTTCTTTAGCCCTGGTCTCAATATCCTTAATCATGATCGCCGATTCATAACGCACTTCTTCTTCAACACTTTGCAAAAGCAGCTGTTTAGCTTCTTCCGAAGTAAGGCCGGAAAGCCTCTCCAACTCGGCCATTTCTTTGGCGACTAGTTGGTTGAGCTCCTCTTTCTGCAGTTCTACCTCTGTTTCTTTCTTATGCAGATTCTCCTCTTTCCGCTCCAAGGTTTCTGTTTTGCGGTCAAAAGTCTCTTCCTTCTGCAGAAGACGCCTTTCCTGCCTCAAGATTTCGTTCCGTCGCTCCCGAATCTCTTTGTCAACGTCATTGCGGATCTGCATTACTTCTTCTTTGGCCGCCACAACAGCTTCCCTTTTCTTAGCCTCTGCAGCGCTTTCCGCATTCTGAACCAGACGCTTAGATTCATCTTCGGCCGAGCCGATTAACTTCTCCGCTGTTCCTTTGCGCAAAACCCAGCCGGCAAAACTTCCAACGACCAATCCACCAACAGCTACTACTCCTGCAATAATTCCACTTGTAAGGTCCAAATATTTTCACCTCCTGTCATTACGAATATTATTAAAATTCCAACTTAATAAAAAAACCGGCATATAGCCAGTCTCCAAATCTCACCTTTATTAAAGGGATAAAATCCCCCTTTCCTACAAACTCACGCCCGCTAGTCCAAAAACCCCCATATTTCAGCTAACAACGATGAATTATATAAGAAAGCCATAAAGGCTTATAAGCAGACTGCCTCGAATAAATTCTAACGGCATTTCTAAATAATGTCAAGATATATCACTCTTCCCTGCAAGGAAGCCCGTTGCCAGCCCTTTTTAACTTAACCTTTTATCCTCAAGATGCAACCTTTTATCTTCGATTGTTATAGATCATTTTAATTCAGTTTAAGGCTCATTCACACTTGATTTTTCCGGTTAGTCCAATAAATCGGGTGTTGCCAGCCTTTCCAGTGCATAACAAATTGAATCTCCTGTATAGCCACGAGCCGCCAGTTTTTGTCCGATTCTTTGTTTCAGCGCATAAACGTTTTGCTCACCAGCCTTTGTCCCATCCTCTTCATGATCTTCGCGGGCTGCTTTTCTTAATTGCTTGCTTTGCTCCTGATCCCAGAGGATTTTTGCCAACTTGATGCACTGAGCCCCTTCCTGCTCTTCAGGATAATAGGCTGTCATAACCTTTGCCAACGTTTCTCCGGCAATACCTTTTTGTCGCAGTTCTTCCCTGATCCGCCTGCGGGGATGGCGCTCCCCCCTGGACTGACAATATGATACAGCATAGTTGTAATCATTCACATAATTCCATTCGCGAAGGCGCTCAAGGACTTCTCCGATTTCATCTTCAGTGAAGCCCTTGCGCAGCAAACGTGTCTTGATTTCATATTCTGTCATGGCCCTCCGCCCAAGGCAGTCAAGTGCCACATCCATCGCTCGTTTCATTCTGCTCTACCCTTATTTATTTTCTCTTTGCTCATTCATCTTCCGGCAAATCCTCAGTTTCCTCTGTAGGTACTTGAGCTGTATTCAGTCCCGCTCTGATCCGATTTTCCATTTCTGCCATCATTTCCGGATGCTGTTTAAGGAACTCTTTCACATTTTCCCGTCCCTGACCCAGCCTTTCTCCTTCATAAGAATACCAGGCGCCTGACTTCTGGATAATGTTCATTTCCGTCCCTACATCCACCACACTGCCTTCCTGGGAAATACCCTCACCGTACATAATATCAAAATCAGCCTGCTTGAAAGGAGGAGCAACCTTATTCTTAACTACTTTAACACGAGTACGGGTACCAACGATTTCTTGACCTTGTTTCAGGCTCTCCTGTTTACGCACTTCCAATCTTACTGAGGAGTAAAATTTTAAAGCCCGACCTCCTGTTGTCGTTTCCGGATTACCGAACATCACGCCCACTTTTTCTCGAATCTGATTAATAAATACGACGCAAGTGCGGCTTTTACTAATCGCTCCTGTCAGCTTACGCAAAGCCTGTGACATCAAGCGGGCATGCAGACCCACATGAGAATCACCCATCTCTCCGTCAATTTCCGCCCGCGGCACCAAGGCAGCCACCGAGTCGACAACAATCACATCGACAGCGCTGCTCCGCACCAGTGCTTCACAGATTTCCAATCCCTGTTCTCCCGTATCAGGCTGGGACACCAATAAGTCATCAATATTTACCCCTAATGCCTGGGCATAAACAGGATCAAGGGCATGCTCGGCATCAATAAAAGCTCCCACGCCTCCCGCTTTCTGAGCCTGGGCGATAATATGCAAGGCTACGGTAGTTTTACCGGAAGATTCCGGTCCATAAACTTCGATGACTCTGCCTCTGGGCACGCCACCTACCCCCAAGGCAATATCCAAAGCCAACGCCCCGGTCGGAATCACTTCTACTGCCATTTGCGCAGAAGCTTCACCCAGTCTCATGATGGAACCCTTGCCAAACTGCTTTTCAATTTGGCTCAAAGCATTATCGAGCGCTTTTAATTTATCTGATGCCGCCATCCCCAATTTCCCCCTTAATATTTCAGCATTTTTAAAATATAGTTAAGAACATCTGTTCGCTTACATTATATAAGGAATGGAGGATTCCTGTCAATCAAGATTCCTCCATTCGACATGTTTTGTCAAAGTTAGGTCAAAGGTTCTAACGGGCCTTCGCCGGCTCTACACTAACTTTGCGGCCTTTTATCATGTTTTGATGCATACAGCTCAATACTCTGTTGGCGTATTCTTCCGGCACCTCTACAAAGGTAAATCGGTCATAGATATTGATCAGCCCGATAATGTTGCCGGGAATCCCTGATTCATCGGCAATCCAGCGCACAATATCCTGAGGCCTGATTTGCTGGCTTCTGCCAATATTCATAAATAACCGCACCATGCCCGGAGATCCACCAGTATTACCGATAATTTGATCTTCGGCGGCATGATCCTCCGTATCGACCCCTTCCACGGCATATTTCAACGCCGCCGCAGCCAAGTCAATCGAATCATACTCTTCCAGCAAACTGATCACAATCGGACGATAAGTTCCTAAATTGGTTTTCAGCACTTTCATAATATGCTTTTTAAGATTCTCCGCCTGACGTTCGCTGATATCCGCCAGTGAAGGAAGTTCCCTGCGCACAATCCGGGCCTTTACCAGTCTTTCAATCGAACGGAGCTGCCGGTATTCGCGGGGAGAAATCAAGGTAATGGCAATACCTTTGCGGCCTGCCCGGCCTGTACGCCCAATCCGGTGCACATAACTTTCTGGGTCTTGCGGAATATCAAAATTTATCACATGGGTAACATTATCAATATCCAGACCACGCGCAGCCACGTCAGTGGCAATCAGCAATTCGGTTTTGCCGTCCCGGAAACGCTTCATTACCCGGTCTCTTTGCTGCTGACTCAAGTCACCATGGAGTGCATCGGCAAAATACCCTCTTGCTTCCAAAGCAGCTACCAGCTCGTCTACCCCTCTTTTGGTGCGGCAGAAAATAATACCCTGACCGATTTCTTCCGTATCAATAATACGGGACAGTGCATCAACCTTAATGTTTTCTCTTGTCTCATAAAAAACCTGTTCAATCTGAGGCACTGTCAGCTCATCTCTGCTTACAGCCACTGATTTAGGATTCTGCATATAGGTATTAGCCAGTTTGCGGATTTCGATCGGCATAGTAGCTGAGAACAACATCACCTGCCTCTGCTCACTTGGCACTTGCTTCAAGATGCTTTCAATATCATCAATAAAGCCCATATCCAGCATTTCATCGGCTTCATCCAGAACGACATGTTTAACGTACTGAAGGCGGAGGGTTCCCCGGTTTAAATGATCTAATACTCTGCCCGGGGTTCCTACCACCACCTGACATCCATACCGAAGGGCCCTGATCTGCCGGTCGATAGACTGACCGCCATAAATAGCCAGTGTCTTAACATGGCGATACTTTCCAATCTTACCGATTTCCTCTGACACCTGAACAGCCAATTCTCTGGTGGGTGTCACAATGATAGCTTGCACCGCCTGAAACTTCGGATTCACCTTCTCCACAATGGGAATCCCAAAGGCCGCTGTCTTTCCTGTTCCGGTCTGGGCCTGTCCGATCATATCCGCTCCTTCCAGAGCAAGTGGAACGGCCTCTCTTTGAATTGGAGATGGTTCTTCAAAACCCATTTCAGTTAATGCCTGTAAGGTCTGTTTACTTAAGACCAGATCACCAAAATTTCCTAAACGTTCAACCATTATTTAATTTTTTCCCCTTTCAAATTGTTCTTCTTTAATTCTGTATTATTTTTCCAAATAGATCCGCACCATATTTAAAGCGGCTTGAACCGTCAACTGACGCACAGTTGAACGGTCTCCCAAAAACTGAAATTTATTTGCAACACATCCGCTTGGAGTCGCTAAAGCAATATAGACCAATCCCACTGGCTTCTCCGCACTACCTCCGTCAGGGCCGGCGATTCCTGTTGTAGCTAACCCTAAATCCACTCCTAAACGATTGCGGATTCCTTCGGCCATTTGCACCGCTACTTCAGAACTGACTGCTCCTACTGAATCTAAAGTCTGTTTTTTAACACCCAACAAACTTTCCTTGACCTGGTTGGCATAGCTAACCACTCCTCCCAGGTAAAAAACAGAACTTCCAGCCACTTCCGTCAATGCTCCGCCCACTAATCCTCCGGTACAGGATTCGGCCGTAGCAATTGTTAACCCTTGCTTTTTCAGGGATTCTGCAACAACGCTGATCATAGTCTGATCATCACAGGCAAATACTCTGTCTTCCAAACGCTTTTTCACCTCATGCTCGGCCAAATCCAAAATATGCTGTGCCTCCTGATCATTTTTACGTACAATCAGGCGCACATGGATCTCCGCCTTTTTTGCTAATAACGTTACAGAAAAGTTCTCCTGAAGACATAAGGATTGCAGAGTCTCTTCTACTGCTTTTTCCTCTAAGCCAATCACTTTGAGTACACGCACATGCATCCGCTCAGCATCACTATCGACCATCTTAACGAGCTCCGGATAAACATAGCGTTCAAACATTCCCTGCATTTCCCCAGGCGGTCCAGGCAGAATAACCACAGTCCTCCCGTCCTTTTTAATCAAGGCACCGGGGGCCGTTCCCCAATCATTGAGCAAAACCAGAGAACCTTCCGGTATGTAGGCCTGCTTCTTATCCCGCTCCGGCAGCATAGCCTGACGGCAGGTAAAAAAATCCCGAATGCGTTTCAAACTTTCTTGATCCGGCACCAATTTCACGCCAAAGATTTTAGCTACAATATCTTTGGTCAAATCATCAGCCGTCTGCCCCGTTCCCCCAGTGGTAATTATTAAATCAGAACGTTTTAACCCTTCTCTAAGTACCGCTTCTAAACGTTCCGGATTATCCCCTACGGTTATATGATAATCGACTTCAATTCCCAGAGCCGACAACTGTCCTGTCAAATAATAAACACTAGTATTAAGGGTTTCACCTAAAAGTAACTCCGTACCGGTAGCAATAATTTCAGCTTTCATTATTGTACCATCTCCTCACCTTCTTGCCAAACTCCCTGTGCAGGATTTTAAAGGTTTTGCTCTTTTGTTTAAATTATTTCTCATCTTAAGCGAAGTTATCCAACGAAAAAGCGAAAATACGTTTTTGAGGCTTTTAAGTACGTAAGGGCAATGTGACATTCTAGTTTCTAGGATAAAAGCAAAGCAATGAATGACCGGAGATGAGCGAATAACGCCAGGTTGCGACAGCGGAGCGACTACAGGATGTCAGAAGTGCAGAATCTGTCACGGATGACAAAGATTCTGCCGTCATTCATTGCTTTGCTTCTTCTATATTAGCTCTGTTATTAGTTCCGCTTTGTAGCATCTTCCTGTCTCAGCAAATCCCTTAAAGCATCTCCTTCAATATTTTCTTCCTGTTCCAGGCACTCAGCCAACATCATCAGCACATTTTTCCGTTCTTCCAGTATCGTCTGCATTCTTTTTTCCAAACCGCTTAAGATAGCGTGGGTCCCTTCCTGACGTTTTTCCTCCCCTAAGTGCTCAAGATCTACAATCCCCAACGGGGACATCCCGGATTGAATCATTTTTTCCACCAAATTCAACGCCATATCATAATCCCCGGCATTTCCGGTGCTGCGGTCAGCATAAATCAGTTCTTCCGCTCCTGCTCCTGCTAAAGCAATCATGATCTGATCTTCCAGCATGTTTTGGGTATAGAGGTAAATATCATCCTGCGGATAATGGCGCACATAACCCAACGCTGCACCACGCGGGCGAATGGATACTTGAGACACAGAATTCGGTTTAAGTATCTCCGCCATTAAGGCATGGCCACCTTCATGAACCGCTACCCTCTTTAACTCTTCCCGGCAAGGCCGCCGGTCCAGCTTTTCTCCCATCATCACCTTTTCCACCGCTTCGCTCAAATGCTTCTGTGTAATCTTCTCCTGATTCTCCCGCCAAGCAAAGACCGCCGCTTCATTGGCCACGCTTTCCAAATGAGCACCGGAAAATCCAAATGTTTCCTGGGCCAATTTTTCCAAATCCACATCATCGGCCAGTGGTTTTTTTACTGTGTGGATTTTGAGAATAGCCAATCGTCCTTCCTTATCAGGCAGATCAACTCTTACCTGTCGGTCAAAACGCCCCGGTCTGAGCAAAGCCGGATCCAGAGCTTCAGCCCGGTTAGTCGCTCCGATGACTAAAACCTGTGGTCCTTCCTCTGTACCCATACCGTCCATTTCCACTAAAAGCTGATTGAGGGTCTGATCATATTCATGGTGGCTCACATTTCCACCCCTTTTAGCCCCCAAAATATCCAATTCATCAATAAAAATGATGGAACTTTTTTTCTTTTCTTTCTTAGCTAGTAGGCGGGCTTTGTTAAAGAGCCCACGCACACGTTCTGCACCAACTCCGGCATACATCTGAACAAATTCACTGCCGGCCATACTGAGAAAAGCCGAGTCGGTATATTGTGCCGCTGCTTTGGCCAATAATGTTTTCCCCGTTCCAGGTGGTCCGGAAAGAAGAATTCCCTTAATAGGGCGAATTCCCAACTTGCGCAATCGTTCAGAATCCACCATAAAATCAAGTGCTTCCTGCAACTCTTTCTTACCTGTATTCTGGCCGCCAATATCTTCAAAAGCCACCCCATGGCTGTTCCCTACCAGAACCCCTTTTTCCCCGCCGGAAATCACCTTTTTTTGCACAAGTACTGTCCAAGTCATGTAGACAAAGCCTGCCAACAAAACAAGAGGCAATACATTATATCCTTGCACCAGCAAAAATAGCAAAACTCCAATTCCTGCTCCCAGAGCGATATTCACCATGCCCAGTCCTCCTTGTCCTCTGCTGTCCATTCTTATAGCATTAAATAGACGTCTTAAATGTCCTCAGCCCGGCTGGGCAAATAAAGACCTTTTTCTTTTCTTTCCAACACACTGATCAGCTGTTTTCCATCTTTCGTGAGTAAAAGATAGATCCTATCGCTGTCCATATCCAAGGTGACTTTCACTCCCGCCTTTGCGCTCTGCTCCTGAATGACCTCCAGCATTTTTGTAAAATTCCCTTGAACTATTCCTTCCTGAAGAGCAAACTCCATTTGCCGGTAGAGATTATTCAATTCATCAGAGCGGTTATCCGTAAAGCGGATAGGAGTACCATCCACCATGTCGTCCAATTGTTCACAAATCTTCGGCAAGTTTTCTACCTCTCCAGTCTGAATATCCAGTTCACGCTGCCCACGCTGCTCCACAATCTGCGCAGCAGTAATGCCTGGAATATTACTCACCTGTTCTGCCAGATTCTTTTCCAGCCAGAACTTTTTATATAAAAAATTGCCGCCAATCAACAAACCTAAAACTATCAAAGCTGTGACCGCAGTCCTGATAATTTCCTTTTTACTCATTTGTATCCTCCGTTTCTATATAACCTGCAATGTGCTGTAAAGCATTGCCTGTTATCAAAACATCTATCGTATTGGCTCAAAAAGCATATACAGCTGATATATATAACAAACGCCCGATTTCTATAAGATTATTATAGCATGATAGCGTTTGCCGATTGCCATGCAAATTTCTCCAATCGAAAAATATGGAAGCCGTAAAATGGAAAAGAGCAGGACAGCCTTTCTATGCTATCCTGCTCTTTTCCACTGATAAGTCACCGTCTCACCTATTTACTTTCGCAATAAAACCCTGGCTTTCACCATGTAATCAACACCGGAAATAATAGTAAATATCAAAGCGATATATAAAAGCACCTGCCCCGGATACACGCCCCAGAGGGAAAACGGCCAATCATTCAAAAGCAGCACCGTGATGGCCACAATCTGGGTTACCGTTTTGATTTTTCCCATTTTACTGGCGGCAATTACCACACCCTCATTGGCAGCAATAGCTCTAAGACCAGTGACAGCAAATTCCCGGCCTAAAATCACCCAAACAATCCATGCCGGAACACTCCCCAACTCAACCAGGGAAATCAAAGCTGCTGAGACCAACAGTTTATCAGCCAGTGGATCCATAAATTTTCCTAAAGAAGTGACCAAATTTCTCTTTCTGGCAATATAACCGTCCAGACCGTCAGTTGCGGCAGCCAGAATAAAGATGGCCGTGGCCACCATATCCTGATG
>JAEWCM010000140.1 GCA_023390635.1 Bacillota bacterium | reverse complement strand
ACTTGCATGTGTTAGGCACGCCGCCAGCGTTCGTCCTGAGCCAGGATCAAACTCTCCATTAAAGTTTTATGCTCTCTTCCTTTTCAGAAAGTGAACTCGCTTTTTTGGATGAGCTGACTTGCTCATTCTTTTTTACTCTTGACGAGTTTCCATTGGTCGTTTCTCTCTTGTTGTTTAGTTTTCAAAGATCAAGGTTAATCTTGGTGTTGCCGTTCCGAAACTCCCCAAATTACTCTTAAATCAAGATTTAATTTAGTTCGTTTTTTACCGGCCACAGGTATATATTTTACTATCTGGCGTCATTCATGTCAAGAAGTATTTTTTAAAATCTAGTTATATTCTTAACTTTGTTTGGCTCAACTACCTTGTTTCGTGACGCTTTGTTAGAATATCACTTTTCGCATTCCTTTGTCAACTGCAATTTTAAGAAATCTAAAACTTTTTGTATATTCTATACCAACTTATTATTTAATCTTTGAGAACGAAAGACCCATAGCCGACTACCGATAAAATTTATTCCTAAGCTTAATACCATTGTTGAAAATTTACTTAAGAGCATAGACCAGCCTAAATCATAATGGAACCACAATAATAATAAATAAGTCGTAGCCAAGCTAAAAAAATTCAAGGTTACAAATTTAAGCAATTGTTTAATTGACTGTTGTGCAGGCTCTATATTTAGCATCTGTTCGTTCATCTCAACCTTAAACGTCCATTTTCTATTAAGCAAAAAGCTATTGGCTATGCCACAGCTATAAGAAAAAGCATGGGCCGGAAGCAACGGCACTCCCCAATGATAAAGTAGTGCGAAAATCGAAAAGTCGATTCCTGTATTGAGTGCTCCTACAACACAAAACCGCAAAAACTCTTTTTGTCGTTTAATCATCTCTAACATAGTCTTCATTTTCCGTTCTCTTTAGTATTTGGATAGCACTCTTTGACAATATAAAGCGGCCTGTTTCTGGCTTCATCGTATATCCGCCCGATATACTCTCCCATAATTCCCATCATTACAAGTAAAATACCGGTTAAGATGAATTGAAAATCCAACACAAGATTCCACCCTGCGCCTTCATTACTTCCACCCGATTTGAAAATTAAAAACGAAATCAAACAGATTAATCCTACACCGATTAAAGCGGCTCCAACATAGTCTGCCAGTTTAATCGGCTTAAAAGAGAATGAGGTAAGACCATCAAGGCACAGCTTAAGCATTTTCCGGAGAGAATACTTAGTCTCTCCAGAAAAACGTGCATCTCTATCATATTCAACAGCAGTCTGCTTAAAACCCACCCAGCTTACCAATCCCCGGACATAGCGATTCTTTTCCGGAACTTGCTTCAGAGCATTACATACCTTACGATCAATGAGGCGAAAATCACCTGTATCTACCGGTATCTCTATATCTGTGCTGGCACGCAGCAATCGATAAAATAAATAAGCTGTCTGCTTTTTAAGAAATGTCTCTCCTTTACGGGTTTTCCGTTTGGCATATACAACCTCATAACCCTCCTGCCACTTCTCAATCATTTTCATAATAAGCTCAGGAGGATCCTGTAAATCTGCATCAATCACAACCACCGCTTCCCCGAATGCATGGTCCATTCCAGCCGTAATGGCAATCTGGTGACCGAAATTACGGGAAAAAGAGATCAGTATAATTGACTCATCCTGATCACAAAAACTTTTTATTATCTCAGAAGAATTATCTGCACTGCCATCATTAACAAAAATCAATTCATAAACTTCTCCGGTCAAATCCATAACGTGCTTTAAGCGCCGATATGTTTGCGCAATAACTGCTTCTTCATTGTAAACCGGAACTACAATGGAATAGCGTACACCATTCATATTTCCATCCCTTTCTAAGGACTGACTTCATATAGCGTTTCCGCCCGATCCATTCCCTGACCAATTTTATTAGCTATATCGGTATTATTTTCTGTTGTCGTACTATTTGTGGCCCCAGATTGCCAAAGAGACGGGGAAATTTCTTTTCCATTTTCCCGAATCCAATTCAGCACTTCAGAATCACCTCTGCCTGCTCCCTCTCCTGATATCAGAAAATACTTGATCTCGTAATTGTCCACCATCTGCTTCAACTTATCAACAGAGAGAATAGGGTCTGAGCCAGAAAAACCTCCCATCGCCATTACCGCCTTGTGTGTTTCAATAATATAAGCTTCGGCGGTCCCAATGTTAGTTGTGGCAAATAAAAACTTTTCACCGGTGCTATTGGTCTCTAAATAGTCAAGTAACTGGTTATTTACCGTTCCCTGCATTACCCCTCCCTGAACACCCGGTTGAGTTCTGTTTTCGCCAGCTTGCCCTGTTTGAGTAAACATGTTTCCACCGTCATGACCTGATATCGGCCCTGCCTCAGGCAGTGAGCTGTTACCTCCGTAGAGAATTGGTGTCGCAGCCCAATACAAAGGAGCAATCAGTAAAATTACTATTCCACCACTGGCCATAAAGCGAATCCCTTTTGCCCTTACCTGTCTTTCCTGCTTATTAGGCTGCTGTCTTCTTAAAAGAGCAATAAACAAGTAAAAAGCTAGAATACTACCAATCACTCCTATGCCCATTCCCCATACAGATCCAATCTGAGTACGGTACGGCCAAAGAATATAAAATTGAAACCAGGTCGTTATAAAAATTCCTATCGGTAACAGCCATTTTATCCAACTCTCCCGCTTATGGTAGGCCTCTGACATCGCAATCCACCCTGCACCTGCCAGAGCAGCAATCGCTGGGGCCAACATTATGAGGTAATACTGATGGAAAAACCCGGCAATGCTGAAGAACCCCATCATAGGCAGTAGCCATGCCAACCAGAACAAACTTTCTTTTTGGCGGTTAAGCAGAGGTATCCTCCTGCGGATTCCGTTTAATAAAGCCAACACCGATAAAATTGCCAGAGGAAGCAACCAACTGATTTGGCCCGACAATTCGGATTGAAACAGACGCAAAGGTCCGGCAGTGCCGGTATTAAACATTCCTCCACCGCCCTGCCCTCTTCCTCCACTTGCTCCCCCTCTCAGTCCAGCAGGCGGAGTATTGGAATTCCCGTCTATCTGTCCTTGATGAGTAGCTTCTGTCCAATTGCCATTGCCATTGGATGACACTGAACCGGTATTATCTGGTACGGCACCGCTGGGCACCTGTCCTTGTTTATTTCCATCAGCCCGCTGTCCACTGCCTGGAATATTTCCGCTCAACCCCTTTTGTCCGGTCAGTCGAGAGATTCCATTATACCCAAAGGCCAGCTCCAGTACCGAGTTGGTCTGGCTGCTACCAATGTAAGGGCGGTCTGCCGCGGGAATACTGTCGACCACCAAAGCCCACGAAAACGATACGCCTAACAGAACTGTCGTTGATACTACCAAAATCAGCAACTTTTTCCTCAGCTTCTCCTGATAGGCCAGCCAATAAAAAAGATAAAAGGCAGGAAGAATCATATAAGCTTGGAGCATTTTAATATTAAAGGCAACTCCCACAATGGCAAAGGCTACTACAAAACGAATCGGCGTGCCGGCCTTTATCGCCTTAAATAAAACCCAAGTGGCCAATAGAAGAGTAAATACCAGAAGACCGTCTACATTGTTTGTACGACTTACAGCCGCAGCAATTGGAGTACAGGCCATAACCATGGCTGCTATTCTAGCCGCAGTCCGATTGAAGCTAGGTCTAATTAAAAAATAGATTAAAAGAACAGATCCCACCCCAGCTAATGCCTGAGGTAAAATAACACTCCATCCGTGAATTCCAAATATTGAGGCAAAAAGCGTCTGTACCCAAAAGGCAACCGGAGGTTTATCCACTGTAACAAATCCACCTGGATCGAAGGAAGCAAAGAAAAAATTATGAAAATTTTGTAGCATGCTACTTACTGCCGATGTATAGTAAGCATTAGCATACTGATCTTTCCAGATGCCGTAAATATTTAAGAAAGCGGCAATCAAAGCTATACCTACCAGGAAAGGATCGATACGTCTTATTCTCTCTTTCATATAAATATTTGTTCTCTCCTCTGAATTTTTTATATGCTTAATTGTCTTTTATAATTATATCCATACTTTTGTAAATTCCTTTAAAATAATCCAAATAATTTATGATCATTTTTTCAAGAAATCTTGACACCTATAATTGACTTATATTTATTAAATTCCCCTATATCTATTAGCCATTTTCCAGAGCAATAGCCCCATGCATTTAAATGTATGGGGCTATCTTTTTGAATCTAAATCCTAGGATCATTCAATCACCACATTATGACTTATTCACTTAAAGGTATCTCAAATTAAAATAAAAACCTGTTTTTAGCTGGTGCTAAAAACAGGTTAATCGTTTTTATGGAGCGGGTGATGGGAATCGAACCCACGTAACTAGCTTGGAAGGCTAGCGCTCTACCATTGAGCTACACCCGCATGGTGTTGGAATCTGGTAGCAGGGGAGGGATTTGAACCCTCGAATGAGCGGGTATGAACCACTTGCCTTAGACCACTTGGCTACCCTGCCATCTGGCTCCCCGAGCAGGACTCGAACCTGCAACCTACCGGTTAACA
>JAEWCM010000028.1 GCA_023390635.1 Bacillota bacterium | reverse complement strand
TTTCTTTCATAATTACCTTATACCATTTGTCGAATCTTAGATATCAAATAGTTTTTTATAGAGCAGTGTTTCAAATTATATGTGAAACCGGTAACACAAAGAATGAAAGGAAATGATAAGCAGCCGTCGAAATAATGCTGAAGAAATATGTTGCAATGTATCTATTATATTTATATAAAGGCGGGATAAAATTTGCGGATTGAGCAGCTGGAATACATTTTAGAAATATCTAATAGTAAATCACTGAATTCAGCTTGTGCTAAACTCCACATTTCCGTCCAAGCCCTAAGCTATTCCATCAAATGTCTGGAAACGGAATTGGGGGTGAGACTTTTAAACCGTTCCAAGCAGGGGGTATCTTTAACGGAGGCGGGGAAAAAGACCGCCGACATAGCGGAAACCATTGTGGGAGAATGGAAAGGTCTAATGAAAAATTTCGAGGAAACAGGCGAAAGCGACGCCGTCCAGGGCGAACTCCCCGTATTGGCGACGGCGGAGATAGGCGTAAGCGCGTTGCCCGAGATAATTTCCCGCCTTTACCATTCCGCCCCGAGATTAAAACTTGCAGTCGAGTATGATAATACGGAAAATGTCTTGACCAGGATAGAAAATGAAAGTAAAGATGAAAACCGGATCGGGCTGGTGATCCTTTCCGAAATCGAAGGGAAAAAATTTTACAACATCCCAGATAATCTCTGTTTCGCGCCCTTTGAAAGCAATAGACCCTACATCTGCGTCAATCAGCATCACCCGCTCGCCGGTTACAAATCCCTGTCAATATCCGCTATCCTCAGATATCCTATCGTACTCGTTGCAAAGAATGAAGAAATACAGCATCACGGCTTAACAAAAGTATGCAATCATTTTGGTAAGCCCAACTTCATCAGTGTTGATTCCCCGTTAGTGTTTGATCAGATGATTTTGCGGAATAACAATATCGTTGGTCTCACAGACAAACATCGTGCCTGGGATAAAGAATTTGTATATATTTCCATTAGTGATAAAGTCAAAGCAAGTTTTGGTTATGTACTAAACAAAGCTTATCCAATCGACAACAGGACCGAGAAATTTATTGACTGCTTAGCGATGTATTCCCAAGCACACGCACAGAGGAAGCAGGTGCAAAAGCATGGCGATGGGCTACGATAAGGCTACGGGGCTGGCGGGGAGAAGGCATAGAGGAGATGCCGCTTGAGCTGTTTATGGGGGATTAATTTTAAGCACTTATGCTTTTCTATATATTCAATCGCAAAAAAACATCTCTCCAGCTTGATGCCGGAGAGATATTTTTGCTTGGTTAATAGCAATCCATATAAATTTTAATTCGAATTCTCTAAAAGAGAACGCACAATTTGGTTCACAAGCTTTCCATCAGCCCGCCCTTTAGTTTTGGCTGTAATGGCACCCATTACCTTGCCTAAATCCTTAGCATCTTTCGCTCCTACAGCAGCAATCGTTTCCTGAGCTAATTGACGAATCTCCCCTTCAGACATTTGCTGGGGAAGGTAGTCCATCAGAACGGCGATTTCTGCTTCCAATCCTTGGACCAACTCCGGGCGATTGGCTTTTTCGAATTCAACCAAAGCATCCCGACGCTGTTTCAGCTCACGGGCTAATACCTCAATAACCTGTTCGTCATTAAATTCAGTATGCTTATCTATTTCAGCATTCTTAATGGCGGCCCTAACCATTCGGATAACGGAAAGTCTAACCTTCCCCTCCTCTTTGGCCTTCATGGCAGCCTTCATATCTTCCATAAGACGATCTTTCAGGGACAACGTCAAGCCAACTCCTTACTTAAACTTGCGCTTGCGAGCAGCTTCGGATTTCTTTTTCTTCTTAACACTTGGCTTTTCGTAGTGCTCATGCTTACGAGCTTCCGACATAACGCCTGCACGCTGACAAGTGCGCTTGAACCGGCGGAGTGCGCTATCCAGGGATTCATTTTTTCCTACCTTTATTTCACTCATTTTTATCCCTCCCTCCACAGGTCAATGAAACAATACATGCACATAAAATAATTATAATTGAAGTGTCTAGGTGAGTCAAGTTCAGGCATAGATCAATACTTCCTAGACCAATTCATTGTATATTTTATATGATGCATACCCTATCAAATTTTTTCTCAAATGTACTGGAAATAGCTTTACTCTGTCTCTTAACCTAACTTTGAACCTAATGCTTTGCCACCAATGATGTGGAAATGTAAATGTTTTATAATTTGTCCACCGTCTTCGCCGATATTGGTAATCACTCTGTATCCTGATTCTTGCACTCCATATTCTTTTGCCATTTCTTTGATTACCATCATTAAATGGGCCAGTAACTTTTCGTCTTCTTCCTGAATCCCATTTAAATCATCAATATGTTTCTTGGGTATTACCAGCAAATGCACTGGAGCCAAAGGATTAATATCCTTAAACACTAAAACTTGTTCATCTTCATAGACAATCTCACTGGGAATCTCGCGGGCATTAATCTTACAAAACAGGCAATCTGTCACTTTCTCTCCTCCATTCGTTTATTGTATTCATATCAAATTCATTCTGCCAGTTTTTTTGATTTATTTTATTTAGTACAACCAATTTAAGGATTCTTTAAAGTGAGCAAATATTCCTCCTTTATCTCCACAGCCATCCGTTCACCTATCAACCACTGCCCTCGCTCAGCCAGTGCAGCCGGCAAGATCACTTCCAGGTAATTCGGAGTGTGCCCTATTCCTCTTCCCATATCATCCACTTTTTCAATCAGAACGTCCAGAGTTTGACCGATAAACCTCTGGGCATAAGCTTCCTTGCTTGCCTTGCCAATCGCCATCAATTCCCTGACTCTCTCTTCTTTTATTTTTCTCGGTATTTGATCGGGATATTCAGCAGCAGGGGTACCCTTCCGCTTAGAATAAGGAAAGACATGAATTCCGGCAAAACCGCACCTTTCAATAAACTGCAGAGCCTGATAATGATCTAATTCCTCTTCCCCAGGAAAGCCCACAATCACATCAGTTGTGACTGCCAGACCAGGAATAAGCTTTTTGAGTTTTTTCAACAAAACTGCATATTCATCTAAAGTATAAGGGCGGTTCATCCTGGCCAGCACAGCATCACTCCCGCTTTGCAGAGGAATATGGAGATGGGGGCAAAGTTTAGAGGACATTTGAAAGACCGTCACCAGATCATCATTTACCTCCATTGGTTCAATCGAGCTAAGGCGTAACCGTTCCAAACCAGGAATCTCAATGAGATGGCGGATCAAACGGGCCAAGTCCCATGTTCCATCAGTCAGGGTAAGGTCTTTGCCATAGGCACCTAAATGAATACCTGTCAGCACAATTTCCTTAAAACCGCTTTCGACCAGACTCTTCGCCTCTGCTAAGGTGTTATGGGGCAGACGACTTCTTACCGGCCCTCTGGCGTAAGGAATAATGCAGTAAGTGCAGAATTGGTCACACCCTTCTTCGATTTTCAAGGTAGCCCTGGTTCGATGCTCATTCTGAAGTTGAGGCAGTTCCTCAAATTCAGTTTTCTGCTCGATATCATGAACGGCATTGCGGGGAGACCGTTCTTTCTTCACCTGATCGATCAATTCCAGAATCCTGTTTCTGTCCTGAGTGCCTAAAAGAAGATCCACCCCTTCAATTGCCATAATCTCCTGAGAGGAAGTCTGGGCATAACATCCTGTCACCACCACAAAGCTTTCAGGATGAACCTTGATCATTCTCCTGATCATTTGACGGGATTTAGCATCTCCGGTGTTGGTCACCGTACAGGTGTTCACCACAACAATTCCCGCTTCATCTCCCTTATCCACAACGATATAGCCCTTTTCCCGGAAAAGCTGGGCAAGCGCCTCGCTTTCTGTTTGATTGACCTTGCAGCCTAAAGTCATAAAGCAGACTGTCCGCTCATCCGAATAGCATTTCTCCATTAACCCAAATCCCCCCAATAGCCGAGTACCAGAGTCAAGGCCGCTAACGCCGCCGTTTCGGCCCGGAGAATACGCGGACCGAGGCTCACCGGGAAAGCAGATAAATCATGGACAGCCTTTTCCACCTCCTGAGGATCAAAGCCACCTTCAGGACCGATCAGTACGGCAATGGGCTTATTCTGATCCAGCTGAGCCAGCACATGATTAAGCCCTTGCGCCTTTTCCTCCTCGTAAGGAATGATCCATTGAGTTTCCCGAGGGAGAAGATCAGACATCTCCTGCCAGGCACTGACAGGATAAATCTTAGGTTCATGGACCCTGTGAGACTGTTTAGCCGCCTCCACGGCAATTTTTTGCCAACGATCCACCCGTTCCCGTGCCTTCTCTCCTTCCAGCTTCATGACAGCACGCCGTGTCCTCAAAGGGACCAGTCCTGCCATTCCCAGCTCTGTTCCCTTCTGTATCACCCACTCCATCTTTTCTCCTTTAGAAAGACCGGCTACCAGATAAACTTCTGTCTTCGCCTCCACTTCCGGGTAATCGGAACTAAGAATCCGACAGGTCACACTCTTCTCATTAATGCATTCCACCACACCCAAGTGCTCTGCTCCGGTATTATCATAGCCCACGACCTTATCTCCTACGCCCAGGCGCAGAACCCGGACCAAATGATCCCTTTCCTGATCACGCAGCCAAAAGACCTGTTCTCCCAATTCCGTCATTTTAAACCGATGCACTGACTGCCCTCCTTGCGTGGAACAGAACCCATGATCCTTCTTCTTTTCGTGCGATAATTTCCATCCCCGCTTCTTCCAGACCCTTCTCTACATCTTTACTTCTCCCTAAGATAATACCGGAAGCAAGAAAATCTCCTCCCGGTTGGAGAATTCTAGGCAAATCCGGGATCAGATCTAAAATGACATCAGCAATAATATTGGCCACCACAATTTGCGCTTGTCCTTGCAATACCGTCCCCAGATCCCCCCTATAAATGGTTACCTGAGATTCCACATCGTTAAGAGTCACATTCGCTCTAGCCACTCTCACAGCGACTTCATCCAAGTCCACGCCTGCCACTTCAGCTCCTAGTTTAGCAGCAGCAATGGCTAAAATACCTGAGCCAGTTCCTAAATCATAAACCTTTTGACCCGGTCGAACAATTTCCTCCAAGGCCTCCAAACAAAGGGTGGTTGTGGCATGAGTCCCTGTTCCGAAAGCCATCCCCGGATCAAGCTCCAATACTTCATCATCCGGCAAGGGAATGATTTCTTCCCAAGTAGGCTTGATCAGAAAATGTTTTCCGATTCGGGTGGGCTTGAAATATGCTTTCCAAGCGTTGGCCCAATCCTCTTCCTTTACCCTATGTCCTTTAATTTGGACCACCCACTCAGGAAAACAGTTGATGAGTTCTTTGATTCCAGTTTCAATGAAGGTCAGTTTTTGATCCAGCTCATTATCTTCAAATAAGTACCCTTTAACGATTACTTTTCCGTCGATCTGCAATTCAGCGAATTCATAATAATCCCATGCCTCTGATTCAATGTACTCTTGGATAAGTGCCGGATTATCCACCGTCACTCCTGTACACCCTAGTTGATAAAAAAGATCGGCAACAGCCTCTTCTCCCTGAGAAGAAACCGTTACCGCCACTTCGCGCCAATTCATTCTTTATTCTCCTAATCTTCACCCCATAGCGTCGCGGAGGTTTTCTTTGAATTTCTCAAATAAAGACTTTTTGCCCATTTGTTGATGTTCCGTGGTGATCTCACCAAAATCCCTCAGTAACTGCTTCTGCTTCTCCGTCAGCTTTGTCGGGGTAGTAACTGTCACCTTGACGTGTTCATCTCCTCTTCCCGAGCCTCTGCGATGGGGAACTCCGTGGCCTTTCACCCGAAAAACCGTTCCTGTCTGAGTCCCTTCAGGAATTT
>JAEWCM010000024.1 GCA_023390635.1 Bacillota bacterium | reverse complement strand
CTCATCAATAGCACGGAGCTCCACCTTGTCCGGGTAAAAATAATAAGTATAGTTTTCGTCCCGCCAAGTAAATTCCAAGTCTCCTAAAGTCAAGCGAATCAGACAGAAATCTTCAACTTGAAGACTACTTACTGAGGAATATGTCTGGCGCAGATTTTCTGCTTCCAAAGCAATTTGCCCGTCTTTGGCCTGGCAATCTAAAATCTGCTCGCAAACAAGGCGGGCCGGAATAGAAATTTCCTCCACTATGCGCCTTTGACTGCGGATGACATCGGACATTCTCTCCAACTGATGAACATGAATTGAGCGCAAATCTCCTACTTGTTTAATCGCCTTCTGCAACGAATAATAAACTTCTTCGAGGCTTTCCAGAATTAATCCATCATCTCGCATTTTTCTCACCGCATTCTATAGTTTACTCTGTCCTTATTTTACCTTATACGTTCATATTTTCAAAGTAAATTATTCCAACACTTTCCTTTCAAAATTTTTATCTTACCTCCTTCCTCATCTTCTTTCTTTCTCTGACTTTCTGAGATGTATTCTGGATAATTTTTTCTAAAACAGGAATTTGAGATTGATCACAAATCCGGGCCAGTTCCAGAGCTTTCCAATAATATTGCAAAGCCAATAACGATTCTTGTTTTCTCTCATACATATTACCGAGCTTTCTAAATCCGGACAAAGCTACAGCATCGCTGGAGTATCCTTCTTTTTGTAAATGATCATGGTACTGAACCATAGGCTCAATTATCTCTTGCTTTTTCAAGGCATATGCCAAAGCATCACAAAGCTCCTGCATCTTTTCCTTATCGTGAGCATATTGAATCGCTTTATTAAAATGCCTTTCTGCTGCATTGAAATCAGTTTTAGCAAAAGCCATTCCGCCCAAATTCTGATAACGCACGGCCAGCCCATTATCTTCGTAAGGATATAATTCAATAGAAAGTTTTAAATAATATTCAGCCTCACAATAATCTCCCAAGTCCTGAATGATGCGGCTTAAAAAATAGCTTCCTTCACTGTTCTCTTCCTTACTCTTTAGCCTTAGGTTTAACACCAAAGCTCTTTGTTGATCAATTCTGCTTTCTTCCATTTTTCCGGACTCAAAATTGATAAACGCCAAATACTGAAGAGCGTTGGCCATACTTTCCCATTCACATAACTGAGCAAAAATTCGACCGGCAATTTTCAGTTGAGCAATTGCTCTTTTGGGATCTGCTTTTTTATAATACATTTCCCCCAGCAAAACGCAAAGCTCCGCTTCTCCCCGATGATAACCATGGGTGCGGCACAAATCAATTGCCTTTTTGTAGGCATGCTCTGCTTTTTCCCAAAGTTGAAGCTGACCGTAAACATGCCCCAGATCGGAGAAAAGCATGCCCAATCGCAAAGGAGGAGAAGAAGGAGGATAGAGATTAATGGCTTTTTCCAGGCCTGTTCGGGCTGTAGTAAAATCTCCTTTGGCCACTGCTACATTTGCTAATCCCGCCCAAGCTTCAGACATTCCTTTCCGGTTTTTAATCTTTTCACAAATACGTAATGCTTCTTTAAATCCTTGCTTAGCCATCATATATTTTTCCAGATGCAAACGGGCGGTAGCCAGCAGGCGCAGCGAGAACGCAATTACATCGGGGACACGGCTCTCCCGGGCCATTTCACTACTGCTCAGAAAATATTTTTCTGCCGCCTCATATTGTTGATTAGCCAAACATTTTGTTCCTAGTTCCATTTCCTGTTTCCAAATCTTCAACAGTTCTTCATTCATACCATCCCCTCCGCAAAATTAGCATATGCGGAAGGCAAAAATTTGGTTATTGGACAAGATCAGGTCGATATAGCTTGTAAAGTAGACACTTTGGAAGAAATATGTTAATCTAAAAAAAAGGGGGGAATGAGTATGAATGTTTATCGCCCGGCTCCATCCGATAATTGGAAATTGGCTTTAAAGATTATCGCCTTTATCTTTGCTTTGTATTTGTCTGCTTTGATTATAAGCAAAATATTTTCATGGTTTTTTGTAGCTCTTTTCTTTGTTATCAAATATGTCATCATTCTCGGGGTCACTTTCCTGATAATTCATTTGCTGCTTAAACTTATTTTTAACATTGATCTCATTCGCATGATCTTTCCCTACTATCGCCGTTAAAACAATTTTTTGTGTCTGTTTCGAATATATGTTTACTTAAAATCTTAACATCTGTCAGATTCTCTATGAATCACAGATGTTTTTTTGTTCTTCCGGCCTTGTACCGTTTAAGAAATCTTTTCCTATCATGATTTTCTCTGATAAGGAATACTCTTAGGTCAAGGAGGGTGTTAAAATGCGCGTATTTATTTTTAAACGGCCAGCCTGGAGAAATATTGTACTGTGGGGCATTATGCTTTTTGTG
Organism: Bacillota bacterium; assembly: GCA_023390635.1. Classification (GTDB taxonomy): domain Bacteria; phylum Bacillota; class Desulfitobacteriia; order Desulfitobacteriales; family Desulfitobacteriaceae; genus JAEWCM01. The sequence goes on along the minus strand of JAEWCM010000024.1, from coordinate 4,219 downwards.
TTTGTAGCTTATAGGGAAAATGTAGCCTCGGTATTTTCCAATAAATTGAAGCCGATTTATTCCGCTGAGGTCAACAACTCCATGCTTGGATTGACCTTTGATATCAGTTGGGGAGAAACCACAGCTGAACCGATTTTAGATATTCTTAAACAAGAAGGGGTCCACGCCACCTTTTTCCTTTCCAGCCCTTGGGCAGAAAAACACCCTGATCTTGTCAAACGTATGGTAACCGATGGCCATGAAATAGGATCACATGGAAATCGTCATATTGACTTAAACACCTTGTCTCCTGCTGAAATCGAAAAAGAAATCACCTCCGCACAATCAGTACTGGAGACAATTTCTGGCCAAAAAGTCCGTTTAATTCGCGCACCTAATGGAGCATATGATAATAAAGTCATTAATGTCGCCACCCAATTGAATTACAAAGTTATTCAATGGAGCGTTGATTCTTTAGATTGGAAAAAGCCCGGCCCTGAAGCGGTGGTCAATAATGTTTTAAAAGGAATTAAGCCCGGTCAGGAAGCCAAACCTGGCTCCATTATTCTTTTTCACGCTTCAGATTCTGCGCCGGATACCATAAAAGCCTTACCTATTGTCCTCAAAGAGTTAAAAGCAAAGGGATATTCTCCTGTCCCTGTGGGCGAACTGCTTAAAGCAGCCACTGGAACATGGCCCCCAGAAAGCAACATTCCTCAGGCCCAGGAAAAGGTGCCTGCCACCCAACCATAGTATTCATTGATTCGTTATCTTATTAATTAAAGGTTCTGCCTGTAACCGCTGTTCAGTTTGCTCCACAGCCAGTTTAGCATCAGCCGCCAGTGCTCCTTTCAACCCATCTGCCAGCGCATCGTTCAGGCTTTCTTTTCCTTTTGTCCATTCTTCCTCACTAAGATATTTTACGCCCGCCAGGTAAGCCACATAAGCATTGCCTGATGATAAGGGTTTGAGTTTCTCGATCACTGAATTGTAGTCTTCTTCCTGCTTGTCTGCCAGAAAGAGCAACCCCTGCTGGACCAGGAACTCAGAATTATTTTTCATTTGTCCATATTGATCTAAGCGATCAAGCAACTGCCGGGCCGCAGAGAAATCTCCCTGTACGACCGCCAGGCGAAACTTCAGGAGCTGCAAATTGGGATTTAAAGGCTCTAGCTTCTCCCCTTCCTCCACTGCTCCTGCAGCACTTTTCCAGTCTCCCTGCTGCAAAAAGCTCTGAGCCCGGCATAACATCCATAGTGCCTGCTCATGTTTATTAAGCCCGGATGGGTTTGTCGTTAAAACCTTCCCTGCCTGTCCTCCGTCACCCTGAGCCAGTAAAAGCATAGACTGGGCCAGATCCCGATAAGAATTACCTTTCATGGTTTGCATGGTAGTCGTACTTTTATCCAGATCACCAGATTGAAGCTGCAGCTGAAAGAGCCACAGCCTGTATTTATCACTCTGGTATGCTTCCAGCTGGCTTTCCATTCCTTCAGTTTGCCCGCTGTTCAACGCATACCACAGCTCTCCGTCTTTAACTGCAGGAATATTGTCCACCCATTGTCCAAATTTTTTAAACCAATTCAACTCCTGCTCAACCGCCGCCAAATTATAGCTTTGCTCCGCTTCGCCCAGAGCACTGATGTGACGCAAAGCGGGGAGCAGCAAAACTCCCAAGAGAACAATGATAAAAAAAAGGAAGAACCATCTTCCATTCTTTCTCTTTCTGAGTTTCCTCCCCATTAAAAAAACACACCCTCTCTATCTCTCAATGGCCCCGCCATTTAGAAAATCCCTCACCCACCACTTCAGGCACTTCGGAAATAGAAAGGAAGGCCCGTGGATCAAGCTTATGGACAATCGATTTAATGTGGGACAGCTCTGCCCTGCTTACCACACAGTATACCACTTGCTTATCCTCTCCCGAATAGGCTCCTTTGGCATAAAAAAGAGTGACTCCCCGCTCCAAAGTGCTCATGATCGCATCGGCTATTTCCTGATAAGAATTACTGATGACGATCACAGCCTTGGAATGGCTCATGCCTTCCTGTACCCAATCTACCATTTTGGTAGCGATAAACATATAGATCATGGCATACATAGCCATCTCCGGAGTAAAGATGACAGCTGTAAAAATAAAGATAATGGCATCGATACCCATTAAAATTTGTCCAACACTAAAAGAAGTCTTGCGGCTGAATAGCACCGCTAAAATATCCGTTCCCCCTAAAGAACCTTGGGAACGAAAAATGATCCCCATTCCGATCCCCGAAAGCACCCCACCAAAAATGGCTGCCAGCAAAACATCATGAATCTCAATTTCTACGTGAGACGACAAGGACAGAGTGAGGGACAGTATTAGTACCCCTATTATACTTAGGAAAAGAAATTTTCGCCCCACCATTTTCCAGCCCACCAAGAACATTGGAATATTTAAACCTAATACAATCCAGCTTACAGGCCAATCAAACATATAGTGAAGGATGATGGCAATACCGGTTACTCCGCCGTCAGCAATCTTATTCGGAATAATTAGGGCATTAATACTCACCCCTACGATCACCGCTCCGAAGATAACTCCTAAAACATTTTGCACATCATGCCATTTTAAATTCTTGAGCCACAGCTTAAAAGCCAATGTAATCCTCCTTTGCTTGCCAGCGTCATTAGCTTTTCCCTTGTGATTATATCTCACCTTTTATGGATTAACAACTCAGGAGCACTGGTATGAAAAAACAGGCCAATCATAATTTATGTCATTGCGGAATTAATATACTTTCGGGTAAACGGACATACCTGGATACATTTTCCGCATAGTGTGATCTCTTCTTGGATATGGGCAAAAGACAATTCTCTGGCTTTTTTCCGGCATAAATCAGGATCATATAAATCTTTGCGTTCCTTATTCACACTCCACAGTTCCCCACTGACAGCATGAGCCGGGCAATTATCCTTGCAAAGGCTGCATTGGCCGCACAGTCCAATATCCACGGGAGTTCCATAAGTTAAAGGAGCATCTGTGATCAAAGAAGAAAGCCTCACTGCCGATCCGTACTTCTTGGTGACAAGAACAGCACATTTACCGATCCACCCTATTCCGGCCCGGGTGGCTACCGTCTTGTGAGGCAAGGCTGTCCGGTGTTCGGCAAATTCTATCACTGTATCTGTGGTCTGAGCCCTGGCTTTAAATCCCCTGTCTTTCAAATATTCGGCACCCGCCCTCACCAAGTGATTCAACTTGGCATTGAGGTGGTGATACTCGTCAAAGTAGCTTCTGCTCGGACCTTCCTCGATCGAGAGAATAACCTCAGGCGAAACTGCGATTGCTACAGATACTCCATAAGGAAAATCACTTCCTTTAATCCCTCTTAAATCAGCAAAGCCCACCAAATCTGCTCCATTCTCATATAAAACTTTTTTCAATTCCTCCTCAAAACTCTCCGTCACAATCCTCTCCCCTTTCCTCACCTATCTTCTTTGTCACATTTTCATTGTCCAACATTTAACCTCGTTTATCGATGCGCCAGTAATAAAAGCTCTCATCTTCCCTGTCCAGGTTCAGTCCTGCTTTAAGAAGCACCTTTTGCGAGGCCAGGTTTGATCTATCGGTAGTAGCTGTTACTGCATTAAGTTTAATTTGCTTCTGGCTAAAAGCCCATTTAAGCAGGCCTCTCAGTGCTTCGGTCATATATCCTTTGCCGCGAAAGCCCTCCTCTGTTCCATAGCCTACTTCTACCTCCCCTTCAGCGCCTATTCCCTTAAAACCTATTTCACCTACAATTTTACGCTCTTCTTTAAGCACCATTTGCCAATAGGTGTAAAAGAGATAGTGCTCCGGGTCCCTCTCAATATTTCTGGCTTTAACACTGTAGATATGCTGCATGGTTTCATCAAGCTGCTCTAATTCAGGGTCCAAGCCAAGCCCTGCCGCCATTCCTCTGCGATCAACCATTCCTTTGCGTAAATCATCCAACATTAAAGGAATTAAATAAAGTCTGTCTGTATTATATTTCATCAGAGTCTCCCTTTTAAATTTATATTTATATTTCAGTTGGGCTAACCCTAGTATACCATCTTTCCTGAATGGACTGTATTTCAAATCCCTCTGCCAGTTCCTTAATTGCAAATCGAAATGCAACCCTTTCAATTCCAACTAAAGTTTAATAAAGTAACTAAATCATAGAAATCAGGTGGTTGCACCTCGGTTTACAATAAACCTCGGAACCTGGATCCCATCAAT
>JAEWCM010000023.1 GCA_023390635.1 Bacillota bacterium | reverse complement strand
GAATCAATCGGATACAAGCATTTGTAATGCCGGCCAATCAAAGATCCCAAAAAGTATTGGAGAAAAACAAGTTTGTTAAAGAAGGTATCATGAGACAGTCCCAGCATTGGAACGGCATAGGTGTTGTTGATTTAATAGTTTACTCTTTGCTCTATTCAGACATAGAGAGTAAAAACTAGCTGATCGTGGCCTGGCCAATATTTCTGGGCAAAGATCACCAAAGCCTTGCTGATACGGATCATATCTCACTTTAAACCATACTGGAAACTTGTCACAGTGATGCTTATTGCGATCATCGCCACATCGGCGCTGGGAATTGTTCCCTCAGTGCTCACTAAAAATATCATTGATGTGGCGTTGCCTGAAGAAAATCTGCAACTGCTCATATTTCTAATTCTTCTAATATTCGCCACTCAGATTGTGAATGGTTTGATTGGAGTAGGGCAGAGTTACTTGAACACATTGGTCTCTAAAAATATCATCCGGGATTTGCGGGCAGGAATGTATTGGCACCTGCAGAGTATGTCCCTTAAATTCTTCTCCGAAGTTAAACCGGGAGAAATCTCTTCCAGGATTAACAATGATATTGGTGGGATTGAGAGCATATTTTCCGGTACTTTTATCCAAATCGTTCAGGGCATTTTTGTTTTTTCCACAACCGCAGTCACTCTCTTCTTTATAAATTGGGAGCTTGCCCTCATTAGTATGCTGATTTTGCCTCTTTTTCTCGCCCCGACCCGTAAGGTGGGAAAAGCAAGATGGCAGATTGCGGCGGAAACGCAGACAAAGCTTGCCGAGTTAACGACGATTATTACTGAAACGCTGAATGTCAATGGAACCATGCTGATCAAGCTTTTTACCAGGGAAAAGGACAAATGCGAAGAATTTGAAAACGTCAATAATGAAGTGACCAGGCTAGGCATCCGGGAAAAGGTGGTCGGTCGCTGGTTTATGATGACACTGCAAACTTTTGCCTCACTTGGTCCGATGCTCATTTATCTTTTCGGTGGGTTTATTCTCATCAAGTACCATACGATTACCATCGGTGGGATCGTGATGTTTGTAACCCTTATCGGCAGGCTCTACGGCCCGGTGAATACGTTTGCCAACATCCACGTCGACATCGTGCGCTCCATGGCGCTTTTCGAACGAATATTTCAATATTTCGATCTGAAAAGCGAGATCGTCGAAAAGAAGGATGCGATTGCCCAAGATCATATCAAAGGCAATATTGTTTTTAACAACGTATCTTTTTCCTATAATGAGAAATTGCCTACGCTCACGAATATAAATTTAAAAATTGAACCCGGGCAGATGGCGGCTTTTGTAGGTCCGAGCGGCGCCGGTAAAACAACGATCACCTATCTGGTTCCCCGCCTTTATGATGTCACCGAAGGTACTGTAAGGATCGATGGAGTAGATGTGCGGGATATGACTTTAAATTCATTGCGCAAGCATATTGGAATGGTAACCCAGGATACATTTTTGTTTAATACTTCAATCCGGGAAAACTTGCTTTTCGCCTGTGATGATGCGGCAGAAGCAGAGATCATCCAAGCCTGCAAAATGGCAAATATTCATGGCTTTATCACTTCTCTGCCGGATGGATACGACACCGTGGTAGGCGAGCGGGGGATTAAGCTTTCAGGTGGAGAAAAGCAGCGGATTTCCATTGCCAGAACCCTGCTCAAAAACCCGACGATCGTTATTTTCGACGAGGCTACATCCGCGTTGGATTCGAATTCGGAAGCTTTAATTCAACAGGCAGTTGAGCCGCTTTTAAAGTCAAGGACCAGCCTTGTCATTGCCCATCGTCTTTCTACCATTATCTCCGCTGATATTATCTTTGTCGTACAAAATGGTATGATCGTTGAGTATGGAAAGCATTCTGAGTTAATTGAAAAAGACGGGGTTTACAAAGAACTATATGATACACAATTTAAATCTGGGGAAAACCAGTAATATTTATGTAAATAGGGTTTCAGAACTTGTCCCTGAGTTCTGAAACCCTATTGTTAGGCAGTTTACATATTTACTTGCGGTCTCTTATATAAAATCGGTATGGCCGCTGCTATCAGGATCATACCCATAAAAGCGGGTGCGGCATGACTCAGTGATACATAGATTTGACCTCCAATAATAGGCCCAATCATTCTTGCTAAAGCCTGAATCGATTGGCTGCCTCCTTGAATCCTTCCTTGTTCACTGGAAGCGACAGACTTGGAGAGCATCCCATTGAATGAAGGCCCAAAGATCGAATCACCAAAACCAAATATAAACATTCCAGCGATTAAAAGAGGATAGAAGGAGAACAAAGCCGATGCGGCAATAAAACTGTAGCCGATAATCTCCGCAACCATGCCAAGCATTGCGATCTGCTTATCACTAAGTTTCTGCAAAAGCTTTGGCATGATGAAACCTTGGGAAATGATGTCTTGGAAGCCCATAATGGAAAACACAAGTCCGATCAGGGCAGGCTTCCAACTGAACGTATCCATTGTAAATTGGGAAAAAACTGCCTGTAAAGATCCGTTAGGTATCCAAAGTAAGAACGCTGAGACAAGCAGCCTTGTTAAGTTTTTCATGGAAAGTATATTTGCAAGCTGTGTGAATGGATTAAGTCTTACAAAGGTAATCTCTTTCAGCCGATTATTCTTGTCCAGGCTCTCCGGCATAAAAAAGAATCCAAAAACAACATTTAATAAGGTTATGATTGCTCCAAAATACATGGGCACAGAATAACCAAACTTGGCCAGTAATCCGCCCAGCGTTGGGCCAATGACGGCACCGACACCTACAACCGCACTCACCCAGCCAAAGTATTTGGTTCTCTGGTCCGGAGGAATGATGTCTGCAAAATAGGCGAAGATCGTGCTTATGCTCCCGCCTGTTATACCTTCGATGATGCGCCCGGCGAATAATACCCATAGAGCTCCTCCGATGCCAAAAACCAAGTACCCGATGGCGGAACCCAAAAGGCATACTAAGAGCAAGGGACGACGCCCATATTTGTCGCTCAAGGCTCCAAGTACAGGGGCGGCAAAAAACACGCAGACTGCATAAACAGAGGTCAGCAGCGTAACAACGATAGCTTGCTCTCCCGGATTGCTTGTATAAGGCTGCACTAAGAATGGGACGACAGGTGTTATGATACTGAAGCCTATTCCGCAAAGAAACACAGACATAAGACCGAATATTAAAGCCTTTTTATCTACGGTTTCTTCTGTGTTCTGTTCATTGTGTGATCTAAATTTGAACACTTAAATTCTCCCCTCGAAAGTTATAGTTTTGTGTCCTCAGAAACATATTTATCATATAGCAGCTTTGTTTCCTTGTCAACAAAATAAAAAATGCAGCCTGTTCTCAATAGAGTTGGGCTGCCTGTGGTTTCACTTTAACTGACCCTGCGACCGATTGAAAAGGACGGACGTTGGGGTGCGAAGTCACCTTGCAATGATTCGTTGTAAAGTATATAAATAAAATAGGTCTTGTTTTCAAGGAGGGTAGAACATGGATTACCTTTCACCGCAAGAAGCTTCGTTGAGGTGGAAAAACTCAGAATGGCGCATCCAAAAAGATATCATAGCGGCGGGTCGTCGTCATACCATTGGTCTTAAATCTGACGGCACGGTGATGGCTGTGGGTGACAATAAATCTGGCCAATGTGACGTAAGTGACTGGCGCAATATTGTGGCGGTCGCGGCAGGTAATGTTCATATGGCGACGAACACGGGTAATGCTCATACCATCGGTCTTAAATCGAACGGTACGGTGGTGGCTGTAGGTTGGAATAAGCATGACCAATGCAATGTAAGTAACTGGCGCGATATTGTATCCGTTGCGGCGGGTTGGCGTCGTACTATTGGACTTAAATCGGATGGCACGGTGGTAGCTGTGGGCCGAAATAATGAAGGCGAATGCAATGTAAGCGGCTGGCGTGATATTGTGGCGGTTGCGGCGGGAGACTGGCATACCATCGGTCTTAAATTGGAGGGCACCGTGACGGCTGTGGGTAATAATCGGTATGGCCAATGCAATGTAAGCAGCTGGCGCGATATTGTGGCGTTGGCAGCCGGTTACCTTCATACCATCGGCCTTACATCGAATGGCACAGTGGTGGCTGTGGGTCGAAATAATCAAGGTCAGTGCAATGTAAGCGGCTGGCGCGGTATTGTGGCGATAGCAGTGGGTAGTAGCCATACCATCGGCCTTAGGTCGGATGGTACTGTAACGGCTGTGGGGTGGAATGAGCATGGCCAATGCGATGTAAACGACTGGTTCGATATTGTGGCGGTGGCGGCAGGTTGCGCTCACACCATCGGGCTTAAATCGGACGGGATGGTGGTAGCTGTGGGTCAAAATAATGAAGGCCAATGCGATGTAGGCGGTTGGCGTGGCATCCAACTGCCCAGCAATTAGTTTTCAATATTAATAAGACCTATAATAAAAAGCCATGCGTCGATTTCCCTCGCATGGCTTTTATTTTTGGACCAAATTTATTCTGACTTAATATCTACACCCAGTTTCTTTATTTCTGCATCCAAATGCTTGCTATACTTTTCCATGAAGCTCAGCATACCGTCAAATTGTTCCTCGGTTACCTGCTCAAATACGGCTTTATCCCGCTCTTGAAACTCTTTGTGCAGTTCCTCATGGACTTTGTTAATTGCTTTTCCTTGCGGAGTCAAGCGAAAATAGATTTCTTTTTTGTTATCCAACTTCTGGTAGCTTTCGATATAGCCTTTTTCTATGAGCTTCTTAGTTATTTTACTCATGGCACTTCTAGTCATATAAAAGGACTCTGCAAGTTTTGTCACGTTGGAATCTACATTTCTTCCAATGTATTCGATGCAATGTACTTCAGAAGGCTTATACTCCTTAAGACTTTCTTCCATCTTAAACTTATTAAGCCAAATCATCTTATTATATAAGTCCCTGAAATTAATTATGACCTGTTCTTCCTTGTTCATGGCCTGTCCTCCCACCCGTTGGTGCATTGACCGCACCTTAATTATAGCATAGAAAAAAATGTAAATACAGACTGTATACCCCCATTGGCGCCTGCTCAAAAATGGGCGAAGTCACAATCGCCGTCCTTGATGATACGTGCAGCAACCTTATTCAGATCGTGCAGAAGCAGTTATAAAAATAAAGTTGAGTAAGGCACTCTACAAAATTCGGACGTAGAGTGCCTTGCTTGTTCGTTGCTTTACTACTTTACTTTGCTTTTGCGCACAAATCAATGAATGCCTGCATTAATGGACTGATCCACTTGTTTTTATGATGACCGCATACAGCAGATATCTGCGCATTCGTTAGATCAGTTGGAATTTCGACCAGTTCTCCATGGTCAAGTTCTTCCTGTACCGCAAATTTAGGAAGAAAGGAAATTCCAACATTGCTTTTGACCAGATTTTTAATCGTAGGGATACTCCATAACTCAATGGTATGATCAAGCAGAATGGAATTCTCACGCAGGTATTGTTCAAAAATCTGCCTGAATATACAATTCTGCTCATTAATGATAAAGGAAACCGATATCTGTTGATCAGGTGTGATGAAATCAGGATAGAGTTTCTTTATTTCAGGAGAGGACACCAATACGACCGGATAGTCACCCAATGAATAGGTTGTCAAATTGGAACCGAACCCTCCTACGTTTTCATAGAAGATCCCCAAATCCAAAGTGCCGTTGATCAGTTCGTCCCGAATGTCATAGCAGTTCATGGAGCGGAGAAACAGGCGTGCATTCGGAGACTGCTGATGAAATTGCTTAAGAATAGAGGGTATTTGGTAGCATAACTGCGTTTCTGCAATGCCAATGTGCAAGTCCCCTTGGCATTCTGCCAAATCATTTTCAAAGTAGCGCATTCTATTGACTGAAGCAAGGACGTCGTCCACATAGGGGACGAGCTGCTCTCCTGCTTTGGTCAGTACCATCCTCCGGCCAATCTTCTCAAACAATTGAACGGACAATTCCTGCTCCAGCTGTCCAATCTGAAATGTGATGGTGGACTGTGTGTAATTCAGCTTATCCGCTGCTTTTGCGAAACTTCCTTCTTGCACGATGATTTTGAATGTATTCAAATTCTTGAGATCCATAACGATTACCTTTCAATACTTCAATTATTTTGAATCACTGATTAAATAATTTCAATTTGAGTGAACTAATTTCTGATGATATGATAACATGCAAAAGGCGGTAAGACAAATAACTGTAACGCCACAGCGCAATTCATTTCATTGGAGGTTACATTAAGCATGAATTTCTCAGCATTTTTCTCTTACACATTTTTGACGGCTTATACGCCAGGCCCGAACAACATTATGGCCATGACAAATGCCAGCAAGGATGGTCTGAAACGGAGCCTTCCATTTCTCGCCGGAATCATGACAGGTTTTATTGTTGTAATGGCTGCCTGTGCCGCTCTTACCTCGTTGCTCTATGAATTCATCCCCGCTATAAAGCCTGTGATGCTCTGCATTGGGGCGATCTATATTCTTTACCTCGCATGGACGGTCTGGCGGGATAAGCCTCATAAGGGCAAAAATGGCATCACACAAGCGAATTCTTTTTTGTCTGGGATGCTGTTACAGTTCGTCAATGTTAAGATCATTCTTTACGGCATCACAGCCATGTCGTCATATGTTCTGCCTCATTATCACGATGCGGCCACGATTGCCCTCTATAGTTTACTGCTGTCAGCGATTGGGACTTCAGGGTGCCTCTGCTGGACATTATTCGGCACAGTTTTTGAGAAATTATTTAAAAAATATCGGAAGGTGCTTAATCTAATTATGGCCCTACTGCTTGTTTATTGTGCAGTATCGCTGTTTTAATAAATATGTTATTTGTAAACAGGAAGGAATCTAACCGTTCGATGGAGAAATACAGGTTATCGTGAGCTAAGGGAGAAGTTCATGGATAAAGCTGATTTGATCCTGGAAAAATTGAATGCCATGGAGTTGGCTTTAAGAGCCGACAACAAAGTACTGCACAACAAGGTGGATCATTTGGATCATAAAGTGAATCACTTGGAGCAGAAGGTGGATCTTCTGGCCCAGAAGCAGGAGATGACCTGGCAGGCGGTAATGGAGATACAAAATGAACTCACGGAAAACAGTCTTAACATCAAATTTATCAACAAGAAATTGAAGGCCTGATCAGCCTTCTTTTTTTCATCGGGTGGCTAAGAATAATCGATTCGCCCATTTTGACTGGGAAAGAGAGGGGACACAATGTACAAGATTCTGATCATCGAGGACGATGCCGTCATTGCCAGAGCGATTCAAAAGCATATCGGGACCTGGGGCTGTGACGCACTCTGCGCCACCGACTTTGCAGATGTGATGCCTCTGTTTGTCTCCTACACTCCCCATCTTGTACTCCTCGATATCACTTTGCCCTTTTATAACGGATACCACTGGTGCAGTGAAATCCGCAAGGTGTCCAAAGTGCCGATCATCTTTATTTCTTCCGCGTCCGACAATATGAATATCGTGATGGCGGTCAACATGGGCGGCGATGATTTCATCGCCAAGCCTTTTGATCTGAGTGTGCTAACCGCCAAGGTGCAGGCCATGCTGCGCCGCACCTATGATTTTGCCGGACAAACGGAACTGTTGGAGCACCGGGGAGCCATCCTCAATCAGGATGAATGTTCTTTAACGTATCGCGATATAAAGCTTGAACTGACCAAAAATGACTATAAAATTCTCAAAATCCTGATGGAGAACAAGGGAAGGGTGGTCAGCCGAGAAGCAATCATGGCCCGTCTGTGGGAAACGGACAGCTATATTGATGAAAACACCCTGACTGTGAATATCGCCCGGCTGCGCCGGAAATTGGAGACGGCAGGGCTGGCCGGCTTTATTGCCACCCAAAAAGGGATAGGATACCGGGTGACGTGAAATGAAGAAAATCTGTCTGTGGAACTTAGGGATGCACTATCTTAAAGAGAAGCTCGGGGGAATTTTTTTGTTCTGCCTCTGTGCCGGTATATTTGCCCTTGTGTTCTATCTGTATGGCCTTCCGGCGGAAGCGGTGCTCTATGCCGCCTTGCTCTGCACCGTCTCGGCACTCCTCGTTCTGGGCATGAATTTCTGCCGTTATGCGGAGCGGCATAAGGTACTGCACGATTTGCATAAACAGATTATGTTCGGCATTGAAGGGCTGCCTGAGCCCAGAGGCTTATGGGAACAAGCGTATCAGAGCCTGATCGCCGCCGTTTATGAGGATAAAATCAGGCTTATTTCCCAGGCCGATCGTGAGAGGAGCGACTGGGTGGATTACTATACCCTGTGGGCTCATCAGATCAAAACGCCCATTGCCGCCATGCGCCTGCTCCTCCAGTCCTCCCAGGACCCGGGCCGCGAGGAGGCCGGGAAAGAGAGTGATGGGCAGAGGGCGGAGCTGGCCATGGAATTGTTTAAAATCGAGCAGTATGTGGAAATGGTGCTGCAGTATCTGCGCCTGGAGAGCCCTTCTTCCGATTTTGTGCTGAAACGTTATTCCCTTGATCACATTGTCAGGCAGGCGGTGCGCAAATATGCCAGAGTGTTTATCCGCAAAAAAATCAGCCTAGAGTTTTCCGGGCTGAACTATGACGTGCTGACCGATGAAAAGTGGCTGGTATTTGTGATTGAGCAGATCCTGTCCAATGCCCTGAAATACACCAGAGAAGGGAAGATATCCATCTATATGGAGAAGGGCAGTGCTAAAACCCTGGTGATCGCCGACACTGGGATAGGCATTGCCGCCGAAGACCTGCCCCGGATCTTTGAAAAAGGATACACCGGCTACAATGGCAGAACAGATAAAAAGTCTACAGGGATCGGGCTATATCTGTGCCGGCGGATTCTGACCAAGCTATCCCACACTATTGCGATCGAAGCAGAGCCCGGCCAGGGCACGCAAGTCAAAATCGGCCTGGACAGGACAGAGATGATGATAGAATAGGATGGAATAAAGGCTCCTCAACTAACTATATCCCGATATTTTTTAATGTAATAATTAGCTTTTATTGATGGATGCCAGAAACTTTTCAAATTTCTTTTCAGAAAGGATCTCGTTAGTGACAAAAATGCCGTCATAAAAGAAGCTGTAGGTCGTAAATGGAGAAGGGGCATTCTGCGCTTCCTCCGTCGTTTCTATCTTACGGAGTGTCAGCGTGGTGCCATGCTGTTCCGCGATCTCCTTGATGATCGGAGCGTATTTATCCGTATGGGGGCATTGATGGGAGTAATAGAGCACCATGCCTTTCTCATTGATATTACCGTGCCTGGCACAATCTCTGAACTTGGGGATAAGAGCGTTTTCAGCAAAGGGCAGATATAGAAGCTCATAATAGGGAGCTGCCGTATCCGCCACCTGGAACCCTTTATACTTCAAGTACTTAGGGTCGGATAAAAAAGGCATTTTTTTACTTGAAGAAAGGACTGTCAGGCCACATTTTCCTTTGTTTTTGGCATCGGCGATGCATTGCTCCAAAAGCTGATTGGCGTAGCCCTGTCCTTTGAATTGTCCCGACACCCAAAAACAGTTGATGTGCATATAGCCATCTGCCGCGATAGGGCACCAAGCCTTTTCCGCCGGGATATATTCGATAAATACCTTACCCCGGGCATCCAGCTTCCTGAAGACCAAGCCATCCTTAAAGCGATCCTCCAGCCACGCCTTTTTGGACGACACACATGTTTCGCCCTTTTTTTCCGTTATGGCACAACAGATATGTTCCTGCGCCAGATTGTCCTCATTGACCGTAATAAAATTCATAGGATCTGCCCCTTTCTGAATGGCCCTTTAAGGATAGGATACACCATAGAACGTGACAGCAGGGTGCCATGCTATCTTTTTGCATAAAATTTTTCCTCAGGCAGGCGATGGGCAGAAACCACAATAATCATAGAACCTTGACAAAGTAGTTTATTCAACGTTATAATATTCAATGTTGAGTATAGGGAGGTGAATAAGATTGACACGGTTACTTGTACTGGGAATGCTGTCTATGCAGCCAATGTCTGGTTACGATGTCCAACAGGCGCTGCAACTGACAGATGCGGAGCGTTGGGGCGGTGTACTGATCGGCTCCATCTATCATGCGCTGAAAAAAATGGAACACGAGGGCCATGTGGAAGTTACTAGCATAGAGCAGACAGGTCATCGGCAAAAGGCAGTTTACACAATTACTGAAAGCGGTAAAATCTATCTTCAGGAACTCATCAAGGATGCACTGAAAACTTCTTCCGTGCTTTATCCTTCAACAATGTATTCCGGACTATCATTTTATGAGAGCTTAACGGCTGACGAATGCCGAAAAGCGCTGGAGCAGCAGCGCGATACGCTAAAGGATGAATATGAAGCTGTAAAGCGAGGTCTAGAAGCTAAAAACACAGCCATGGAACATAAGATTCCTCCCATGGTCATGCTGATAATGGATAACATGTTTTCCATCATTAAGCAGCAGCAGGATTTTGTTGATAAGGCTTTGGCACTTTTAGACACTGAGAATTAAAACTTCTCCCTCGTAACGGAGGGAGAAAAAATTGTCCGTATACTCAACGCTGAATAAACAATATTAAATATTAGGAGGTTTAAAGGATGAATTTAATTGAAGCTAAAGGCCTACGCAAGCAATTTCATCACCGAGAGGTTGTAAAAGGAATTGACATTGAGATTCAACAAGGTGAGATTCTCGCTCTGATTGGAAGCAATGGCGCCGGAAAGTCCACCACACTGGCCATGCTTTTAGGGATATTAAAGCCAGATGCCGGGGAAATCACGCGCTGGAGAGATGATTATCGAGCGCATGTAGGCGTCCAACTTCAATCCACTCCTTTTTTTGAAGGTTATACAGTGGAAGAAAATTTGCAGCTATTTGCGGCCCTTTATAACATAAAACTTGATAAAGAGCAAATATCCCGCAAGCTGGAAGAATGTAAATTACATGAAGCAGGAAAAACACTGGCATCGCGTCTGTCCGGCGGACAGCAGAAAAGGCTGGCGATTGCCGTTACGACCATACACAATCCGGATTTAATTGTGCTTGACGAACCAGCGGCAGGACTTGACCCCCGTGCCCGCCATGAAATAAGAGCCATGATTCAGCAGTTAGCAGAAAACAAGGTGACCGTACTTTTTTCATCCCATGATATGGAGGAGGTATCCCGTATAGCAGACCGCATCATTTTAATACACGCCGGACAAATTGTCACTCAAGGCAGGCCTGAGATTCTTTTACAGCAGTATCATGCAGAAACTCTTGATGACCTGTATCTTGAGTTGACCGATAACATGTAATCAAGGAGGTAAAAAAATGAAAACATTCTTCAGTCTGACATGCAAATCGGCAAGCCGGGATCCCTTTTTAATGTTCTGGTCAATTTTACTGCCGATCGGAGGGGTGATAGGGTTAGGTCTGTTTATAAAATCCCCGGAGTATCCCCAGCACATCTTAACCGGCATGATGGCAGTCAGTATCTTGTTCTATGCCTTCAACACCACATCTTTTGCTATCCTGACCCAACGGCGGAGAGGTGTATATAATCTGCTGAGGGTAACGCCTATGCCGCTTTGGAAATACGTATGCAGCCTTTCAGGCGCCTGGACTTTGGTTTCTTTTTCGTGCGCAGTCCTTGTATTGATATCAGGAATACTGGTATTGAAGCCGCCTGTTTCCATACTGGTATTTTTGGCCTTAATTCCCATCATTATCGCCGCAACGCTTGGTTATGTTTTTTTCAGCTTTTTCATTGCCAGCCTGAGTCGGACAGAAAACCATATAAGCCTTCTGACCAATATCATTGCTATGCCTTTGCTGTTTAGTAGCAGCGCGTTCTATCCCTTGAATAACGCTCCGGGTTTTATTCAAATCATCAGCCGGTTCAACCCTTTTCAATGGTTTGTCGACGGACTACGCAGTGCTTTTGACTTAGCATGGGCCAGCTACATGACAAACCTGGGGCTGATATTATTTGCGGCAATGATCGCGTTAATATTAGCAGTGAAAACCTTTCGATATGCAGATGTTTAAGAATTAGTGGTAAAGTTGACCACTTGTCTTTCAAATAAGGGATAGGGGATGTTGCAAAATAAACCTGACCCCAGAATAAGGCCAGGCAATGAATGATCAGAGATGAGCGATTAACGCCAGTTTGCGACAGCGGAGTGTCATTCATTGCTTGGCTTGCTTTTTAGATTACTTTTTGCTCCTTAATTGCAAATCGAAATGCAACCCTTTCAATTCCAACTAAAGTTTAATAAAGTAACTAAATCATAGAAATCAGGTGGTTGCACCTCGGTTTACAATAAACCTCGGAACCTGGATCCCATCAAT
>JAEWCM010000206.1 GCA_023390635.1 Bacillota bacterium | reverse complement strand
TCACAGGCCGATCCCACAATGATTCCCTCCCTGTGACTCTGGAGAATGGACTTAGGAATGCGGGGCGTCCGCTTAAAATGCTCAAGATGAGAAATGGTAATCAGCTTGTATAGATTCTTTAAGCCAGCAGCATTCTTAACCAGTAGAATAATATGACGGCTTCTTCTTTCTTTTAGAGGTAATGTTCCCTGGCCATCGTCAATCAAATACCCCTCCACTCCCAGAATGACCTTCACACCATACTTTTTCCCTGCGTCCACTGCTTCCGGAAAGGCCTGAACTACACCGTGGTCAGTAATGGCGATTGCCTCATGTCCCCACTGGCTCGCTCTTTTCACCAATTCAGCCGCAGGAGAAACAGCATCCATGGTGGACATACGGGTATGGAGGTGCAGTTCAATCCGCTTCTCTGGAGCATTATCCATCCGAATCACCGGTGACGAACGGACAATATCCTTGGGCATCAAGGTCAGCTCCCCGCTATACCGGTCATACTGAGCGGAGCCCCGCAATTTCACCCATTCTCCTCCTTGAAAGTCCAGGCTTTCCTGGCCCTCTTTTAAGAAAATTTTGGCGGAAATTGAATCGGTTTTATCTGTAATGGCAAACGTTAAAATTTGCCGCCCCGTTTTCAGCTTTCTATATTCCAGTCCGAAAACTTTTCCCTCCGTGACCACTTGCCTCTCTTCATCCTGAATTTCCCGGATCGGGACAACAGGTGCAGAGAACTCATGGCCTAATATGCAGGAGCTTCTTTCTGCCTCTTTCGGTGCAGAAGGCTGAGATTTGGCTGCTGCCAGAAGTTCTTCGATCCGGGCCTGCTCTTCCAGCTCGATCATACGTGCGTAGTCCTTATCCTGAGCCTGTTGGTTCAGTTTGCAGCAAAGTTGAATCTTCAAACCGTACTGGGCATTAAAGTAATCCTCCACCACCTTGTGCTTGCTTTGTAAATACTCAATGCTCAGATCATTAGGAGCGCAAATAGTCAATGTATTTTCCTGTATCTCATGAGGGGTTTGCTCGTTAATCCAGCCCCGGGCGGAAGGCAGCAGGCTACTTAAAGCGGCTGTCACTTCTCCCCATGCCGATTGGCACAGTTCCTCCAAAGAACTGCAATCTGCTAAAGAACTTTCTTCATTGATCTCCATACAAAAATCAATATCGGTAACTTCCGGAAGTTGCTCATTTAAATCATGGCATAGATGCCTCAACAGCATTTCATCGGCAGCACCTGAAGAAGACAGGTGGAGAGTCCACCTCCCTTCTTCAGGGCAAACCTCCACCTGCTTTAATATCATAGTTTCCAGATATGGACTTAATTTCTCCTGCCAATCAGACGGCAGCTTTTTAATCAGGGGAACTTCCCCCAGCGGAACCGGCCTGAACATCGCTTTATCCTCCACTTATCCCGTTCACCACAAAATCTTGAATTAGTTCAATGTTATCTATTTCAAATCAGCAATGCTGGCATTAATCTTTGCCCAGACTGTCTCCACCGCTTGGTCCAAAGGAATTAACTCCGTCTGTCCGTCAAGCCTGGTCCGCAATTCAAGCTTAGCTTCTGCCAAGGTTTTACTGCCAATGGTCAGGCGGATCGGATAACCGATCAGGTCAGCGTCTTTAAATTTAACGCCAGGCCTTTCATCTCTGTCGTCTAACACCACTTCTACACCCTGGGCCTTAAGGTCACGATAGAGGTCTTCTGCCGCCTTAACCACCGCTTCATCCTTTAAGCTCACAGGGACAATAATGCAGTGATAAGGAGCAATAGACATCGGCCAGATAATACCGTCATCATCATGATACTGCTCAATGGTCGCCGCCATAGTCCGGCTCACGCCAATGCCGTAGCATCCCATGTGGCAAAGCTGTTCTTCACCCTTTTCGTCCAAAAAGGTAGCCCCCAGAGCTTTGCTGTATTTCGTACCCAGATTGAAAACCTGTCCAACTTCAATCCCTCTTGCTTCCTGTAAAGACTTTCCGCATTTCGGGCAAGGTTCGCCGGCTTCAATCAGCCGGAGATCATAAGTCTGCTCCAGATTGAAATCCCGGCCCGAAACTACACCGACCCAATGGGCATCTTTCTGATTGGCACCACAGGCAGCGCCTTTTATAAGAGCAACTTCATGGTCCGCCAGTACTTTTAAATCGCTGGGAACACCTACCGGCCCAACAAAGCCGGGCTCGCAGCCCAGAACCTGTTCAACCTTATCCTGAGATGCCAGTTTTAGATCCAGCACCCCGCCCAGCAAGTTATTCAGCTTGATTTCATTAACTTCTCGGTCTCCCCGTACCAGCACCAACACCAGTTGATCATCTGCCTGATACAGGAGGGATTTGATAAGCTGATGCTTGTCAAGCTTCAAATACTCGCTCACCTGTTCAATTGTCTTCATATGAGGAGTTTCTACAAGTCTTCTCTCTTCTGCTTCTCCCGCTCTGCTGTCTACAGGCTGAGGAGTGCATTCCGCTTTCTCAGTATTGGCAGCATAGTCGCAGTCGGGGCAATACACCACTGCTGCCTCTCCTGAATCTGCCAAGACCATAAATTCATGCGTGCCCCCCGAACCGCCGATAGCACCTGCATCAGCTTCCACAGGACGATGTTCCAGTCCGCAACGGGTAAAAATCCTGCCGTAGGCGTCATACATCTTTTGATAGCTTACTTTTACGGCTTCAGGACTGCGGTCAAAAGAATATAAGTCCTTCATGATGAATTCTCTGCCCCTCAGCAGTCCGAAACGGGGACGCCTTTCATCCCGGTATTTGTTTTGAATCTGATAAAGGAGCAGAGGCAGTTGCTTGTAAGACCTTACCTCATTGCGCACCAGATCAGTAACAATTTCTTCGTGGGTAGGACCCAGGCAGAATTCTCTGTCGTGCCGGTCTTTAAGCCGGAACATTTCCGCACCGTAAACAGACCACCGACCGGTCTCCTTCCACAGCTCAGAAGGTTGCATAATAGGCAGGAGCACTTCCTGACCGCCCTTGGCATCCATTTCCTCCCGGACAATCTGTTCAATTTTCTTTAATACCTTTAAGCCTAACGGCAGGTATGTATAAATTCCCGCTGCCGATTTGCGAATGAACCCGGCCCGGAGCATCAGTTGATGGCTGACAACCTCCGCTTCCCCCGGAACTTCTCTTAATGTTGGATTTAATAGCTGGCTGACCCGCATTGATTCCATTCCTTTCTGTCTTTAAAAATACGCCGGCACAGCTTCAGTTCTGTCCCAGCTCATGTTCTCTGGCATATTTTTCAATTTCACCCAGAAGGGCAGGAAGCAAATCCCGCTCATCGTATTGAGCAATAATTTCTCCCTTACTAAATAATATACCTTTTCCTTTTCCGCCGGCAATCCCTAAATCCGCTTCTTTCGCCTCTCCCGGTCCGTTCACCACGCACCCCATCACGGCCACGCGCAAAGGTTTGTCCAATGGGGGAAGGCTGTTTAACCTTGCTTCCACCTGATCGGCCAGATAAGCCAGATCAACCTCGGTCCGCCCGCAGGTAGGACAGCTGATCAGATCCACTCCCTGATCTCTCAATCCCAGAACCCGCAGGATTTCCAGAGCTACGGGGATCTCCTGCACCGGGTTCCCCGTCAAAGACACCCTGATGGTGTCTCCGATCCCTTCCGCCAATAAAGCTCCGATACCCACTGCCGACTTTACCACGCCGGAACGGACCGTTCCCGCTTCCGTGACCCCTACATGAAGAGGATAATCGGTTTGTCTCGACATTTCCCGGTATGCTTCCAGCATGAGAGGCACCTGAGAGGACTTCAGGGATATTTTAATCTGGTCGTATCCCGCATCCTCCAAAAGGTGCACATGTCTTAAAGCGCTCTCTACCATGCCTTTAGCACTGACCCCGTGATATTTGTCCAGCAGATCCTTTTCCAGTGATCCGCTGTTAACCCCGATTCTCACAGGAATATGCCGCTCTTTTACAGCTTGAATAACCTCCTGGATCTTCCATTGTGCCCCGATATTTCCCGGATTGAGGCGAAGACCGTGCACACCTGCCTCCACCGCCATGATAGCCAAACGATAATCAAAGTGAATATCCGCAACCAAAGGCACCGGGGTATGAAGAAGGATTGACTTCAAAGTCTTTGCCGCTTCTTCATCAGGAACAGCCAGCCTCACAACCTGGCATCCGGCCTCTTTAAGTGCCTTAATTTGCTCCAGAGTTTTTCCTGCATCACGGGTGTCTGTATTGGTCATGGACTGGATAACAATGGGAGCACCGCCGCCAATCGGCACTTCACCGATATGAACCCTCTTGGTTAACGTTCCCATTCCAAAACCCTCCCATCAGGCACTAAGTCTCAAACTGCTCCATATAGGTCATTTAAAAAGGTTTGCCACATCTTTATATGTGACAGCCACCATTAAAGCCATTAACAAAACAAATCCGATAAAATGCACAAAGTTTTCTTTTTCTGGATTGATAGCTTTTCCTCTGATCCCCTCAATGCCCAAAAAAACTAATTTGCTGCCATCCAGAGCGGGAATCGGAAAAAGATTCAACAAACCTAATTGAATACTTAAAACACCGGCTAAGCTCAGTAAATCAGCCCAGCCTTGCTGTGCCGCCTGACCGATGGCCTGAGCAATCATTACCGGACCACCTACTTCAGCCTGAGTCTTGCCCGTAATCATTTGTCCCAGGGTCACCACAATATACTTGGTAAACTCCACAGTTCGCTCAAAACCATAGCTCACCGACCGGGAAAAAGAGGCCGGCTGGTAGATGACTTCAGGTGAAATGCCAATGATTCCATGGCCAGTTCCCTTATCCAATTGAGGAGTTACCGTATAGGAGACCTGCTTGTTCTCCTTATCAACGGTCAATTCAATAGCTTTATCCGGATTAGCCCAAATCGCCGCCGTCAATGCCTCCCAATCGGGAGTGGCTTTGCCGTTGACCATGGTGATCTTGTCACCGGGCTCAACCCCGGCTACCGCTGCCGGATTGCCGCTGACCACCGAACCGACCACGTTTCCTGTCGATGCGGTGGGAATCCCCATCGATGCATAAATAATGATGAAAAGCAGGATAGCCAGCACAAAATTCATAATCGGCCCGGCCGCAATCACACCGGCCCTCTGCCAGACTTTTTTACTCATAAAGCTCTCCGGATCATTGATGGCCACTAAAACAGGCTGGCCCTTTTCATCTAGCTCCTGATCCATTCCGTAAAGCTTAACAAATCCCCCCAGGGGAACCAGGCGAATTGCATAAAGGGTGTCTTTGCTTTTATAACCGATCAGCTTCGGTCCAAATCCGAAACTGAATTCCAGTACCTTAATCCCGTTCAGCCTAGCCACCGCATAATGACCAAATTCATGAAACATAACCAGCAAGCCGAACACAAAAGCTATTTCCAATGCCTTAATGAGCATTTCATCACCCTTTCTTCAATTCCTTAATTCCATCTCATATGGATTGTCCCGTTTAAATTAATTCCTGAGTTCTAAGGCGAGCCCATTGATCCACATTAAGTACAGTTTCCAAATTATCAACTGCTAAAACCTGGTGTTCACTGCAGACCTGTTCCACCAGATCAACAATCCGCAAATAAGAAAGGCGGTTTTCCAAAAAGGCTCCCACAGCGATCTCATTGGCGGCATTCATCACTGCCGGCATTGTCCCGCCCTGTCTTCCGGCCTGATAAGCCAAGCGCAAAGCAGGGAATTCCGCCAAATCGGGCTCCAGGAAGGTCAATTCTTTCCCTCTCAGATCCAGACGCTCGAAAGGATTGGTCCAACGTTCAGGATAGCTTAAAGCGTAGGCAATGGGCAGCCTCATGTCGGGCCTGCCCAATTGAGCCAGAACAGAACCATCAAC
>JAEWCM010000097.1 GCA_023390635.1 Bacillota bacterium | reverse complement strand
CTTCCCTGCTGGATCCTAAAACCTCAAAACCTACCCATTCCGCAGCAGGAAACAGGAGAACCTTTTTCTTGGGCAGCCATGTTTTCAAATCACTTACCCATTTCCGGGCCTGCTCCTCCGAATAAGTTAAAATAACTCCTGAAGCCTCTTCTTGCATCAGCTCGGCAGCTAAAGCCGGCTTTTGGCTGCCAACCAAATTGTATATCATTTGCGGCGATATTTTATCCTGAGTCGCCTTTTTAATACTTTCAATCTCCAATCCCTGACAGAGAAAATCATATATCGTACTCAAATAAGTCCGTCCTTTCAAGCAACACAAAAAGATGAACGCCCGCTACGGACCCCCACCTGACCCTATATTTACTCTCGGTTTTACCCCTTTATTCAGATTCAAGCTAATTAATGCCGAAAGGGATAAGACTTTATCGACAATTCTTCCTGACATTGGGGACAGAGAGCATAAGCAACGTTACCATTATTATCCATATTTATTATAGTTTGAGCCAGTTCCCCCGTCAAGGTATCACTTTCAACTTCTCCCAAAATTTTATCACAAACATAACAAACTTTGAGCATCAACAATGGAAAGCACCTCCATTGTCTAGCCTGTCCTGCTTATTTGACCCTTATACCTTTTTATTTCCTGATCCTTCCTATTCTTCTCCTTTCTATTTATCTAATAAAATGTCTTATAAATCAATTGTATAAATTCATAGCTTTATTCGTTTCACCTTCAAGCCATAAATCGACAATCTTACCAGCTTTCCCGATCACATCATCCAGCACCTGCCATTCTTCCCTTGGGAAGGCGGAAAGTACATAATCGGCAGTCTTCCAGCCCTGGGGTGGTCTGCCTACGCCAATTTTTAACCGCCAGAAATGATCTCCCCCAAGCTCTCCTATGATGGAACGAAGCCCATTATGCCCTCCTGGACTACCTTGGGCACGGAGGCGGGTTTTTCCTAATGGCAAATCCAAATCATCATGGATAACCAAAAGGTCTTCAAGAGCAACTTTATAAAAGTTCACCAGCTCACGAACTGATCTCCCGCTCAAATTCATAAAAGTGTAGGGTTTTAGTAATCCCACCTTTTCCATCTGGCAGATTCCGTCGGCAAAATCGCCTTGGAATTTGGATCGAAATGCCCATCCCCATTTTTCGGCCAGCACATCGGCAACTACAAAGCCAATGTTGTGTCGAGTCTCTTCATATTCTCTTCCCGGATTGCCCAACCCCACAATTATTTTCATTATTCATCCTCCACTGCATATTCCGCTGATTCTCCGAATAAATTGAACTGATAATCAGATATTGATTTAAAAAGGGGTGAACTGATATGCGACCTAGTCGAAAATATTTATCCTTGCCTATTATCTCTTTAAGCGAAGGACAACATATCGGCTATGTGAAAAATCTGGTATTAAACTCCAAATCGAAATCCTTAGCAGCCCTAGTAGTCGATCCCAAAGGCTTTTTCAAGGAACAACGCATCATTCCCTACAGCAAGGTCATCAGCGTGGGCGATGACGCTATCACCATTGATAAAGGAAGTTATGTGGAGAAATCCACCAACCTACCTGAAATGTTGGAACTCCTTAAAGAAAAGTCAAACCTTATCGGCAGTAAAGTTGTGACAGAGACCGGCAAGACATTAGGTATTATTGAAGAATACCACATTGATCCGGAAAATGGTCAGATTATGCAAATTGAGATTTCCGGGGGGAAAATCGAAGGTTTTTTTAACGGAAAAGCATTGTTAAGTGCCGAGCATATTGTTACCATTGGTCAAGATATTATCATCGTTCAAAAAGGCAGCGAAGCCGATCTCAACCTTACCGATAAAGGCCTGACCGATACTCTCAAGTCAGTCATCCATTCCACGGGACAATTTGCCTCCGGCACATCTCAAAGCGTAGGGAAATTATTTAAAAAAGAAAAAACTTCTGACCCTGCATCCTCGGCCTTTGAGTCTTTTCCCGCTGACTTGAAAGAAGAAGAGAACCTGAAAGAGCAGGAAATCAAAACTGCCGATGCAGAGACACCAAGCCAAGTCACTGAAGACTCTGCGAGCAAAGAACCCCTGGGCTAAAATCCAGGGGTTACACTTTCATAACAGCTTGCCTGCCTCAAACACTTAACTAAACAGTTTGCTTACAGACAGATCTTCATGAATTCGCACAATCGCAGACCCTAAAAGAGGTGCCACTGATAACACTTTGAACTTATCCAGCATTTTCTCTTCCGGAATCGGAATGGTGTTGGTCACAACGACTTCTTTAATAACAGAATTTTTCAATCGCTCCATCGCCGGTCCGGACAATACTGGATGGGTACAACAAGCATAGACCTCTTTTGCTCCTCTGTCTATCAAAGCTTGCGCCCCCTGAGTAATCGTCCCTGCCGTATCAATAATGTCGTCAATCATAATGACGCTCTTACCTTCCAGATCTCCAATGACATGCATGATTTCCGATACATTAGGCTCAGGCCTTCTTTTATCAATAATGGCAATGGATGCACCAATGCGCTCTGCCATATCCCGCGCTCTGGTTACTCCGCCTAGATCAGGAGAAACGACACAGACATTCTCCAGGTTTTTCTCCCGAAAATATTGTGCCAAAATCGGTACTCCCGGCAAATGATCCACCGGAATATCAAAAAACCCTTGAATGGCCGGAGCATGTAAATCCATTGTCACTACCCGGTCCGCCCCTGCCGATGTAATAATATTAGCCATCAGCTTGGCTGTAATCGGATCTCTGGCCTTACTTTTTCTTTCCTGTCGAGCATAGCCGTAATAGGGCATCACCGCTGTAATTCTACGAGCTGAAGCCCGGCGCAAGGCATCAATCATGATCAGGAGTTCCATAATATTATCATTCGTAGGAGCACACGTCGGTTGAATGACGAAAGCGTCGGTTCCTCGTACGCTTTCATTAATCACAATATTAATTTCACCGTCTTTAAAATGGCGTACTTTAGCATCGCCCATCGGTACTCCCGAATAATCGGAAATCTCCTCAGCCAATTTAGGATTAGCATTTCCGCTGAAAATCTTTAATTTATTTACCGACATGTTTATCCCCCTAATCAATCTTTTGGTGAATGCTTTCGTTCTTTAATCACTTGCTGGCTTCGTTCGATTCCTAGAGCCCCAGCGGGAACATTCTTCGTTATGGTTGATCCTGCTCCAATGAGAGCATCAGCCCCGATTTCCACCGGTGCCACTAAATTGGCATTGCTGCCGATAAAAGCCCGGTCGCCTATTTTGGTGAGATGCTTGTGTTTCCCGTCATAATTGCAGGTAATGGTGCCCGCACCGATATTAACCCCGCTTCCGACCTGGGAATCCCCAATATAACTCAGATGAGGAATCTTGGTCCCATGGCCAACCTGAGTATTTTTTATTTCCACAAAATCGCCAACTTTAACATGATCCGCCAATTCTGTTCCTGGGCGCAAGTAAGCAAAGGGACCAATTGAGCAATCCTCTCCTACTTTTACACCACGGGCTACTGTGTGGCTAATCTGACAATCTGAACCACAGATGCAGGAATCCAGTTGCGTATGAGGGCCGATCACGGAGTGGCTGCCGATTTTAGTTTTACCCTGCAAGTAAGTAAACGGCAGCAGTGTTACATCTTGAGCCAATTCTACATCCCCTTCAATAAAAGTGGAATCAGGATCGAGCATGGTTACTCCAGCTTCCATCCACCGGGTTCTAATGCGCTCCTGTACAATCTTTTCCGCTTCTGCCAATTGCCCCCTCCAATTAATGCCTAGGGCTTCATGGACATCCTCCGTGCAATAAGTCAGCACTTCCTGGTTTTCTGCCAACAAATACTTAAAAACATCCGTCAAATAATATTCACCCTGCGCATTTTGAGGGGTAATTTTACTTAAAGCTTGTTTTAAAGCCTGTACGTTAAAGCAGTATGTCCCTGTATTGATTTCATTAATCTCTCTTTGTTGCGGAGTTGCATCTTTTTCTTCCACAATACCCTTTAGCTGTTTTCCTTCTTTAAGCACTCTGCCCAAGCCAAACGGATTGGGCAGTACAGCTGTCAATATAGTAGCTGCAGCTCCCCGTTCACGATGCGAATTCAACAGAGCTTGTACTGTAGAAGCCTTTAATAAAGGCTGATCCCCGCTCATTATCAAAACATCTTTTGCATCTTCCAGGTACGGCATCGCCCTGAGTACAGCATCACCTGTCCCCAACTGCTCCTCCTGTACAACAATTTCCGCTCTTTCTGCCAAGTGCTCTTCAATCACTGTCCTTCCGTGTCCCAGAACAACAAGCACACGTTTAATCCCTACTTGCCCTGCACACTCAAGAACATGGTCAATAAGCGGTTTCCCAGCCAGGGTATGCATCACCTTAGGAACACTCGACTTCATTCGGGTTCCCTTCCCTGCTGCCATAATAACCGCCGCAATATCCGGCATCTCTTTCCCTCCAGCCTTTAAAAACTTAAGTTCTTATAATTCTATACCAATTATTTTATATTCGTCAAATTCAAACAAAATCTTTCTAATAATTTATCCAATAAAAAGAAGAGATAGCAGATCAATGGATGAGTTTGAAAAAGGCTCATTGGTGTTATGCCAGCTTCTGGCGTCCACTCTTTGCCGATCAAATGGTACGCTGAAAGAAAAAGGAGCCCCCTCCGGGTCTCCACTCTCTGCTGCAATTTGTTACATCGCCTCTTGGTATGCTTTAAGCACTGCATTCTGAATTACTTCACGAGCCGCCGCTGAGATCGGGTGGGCAATGTCGCGGAATTCACCTTCAGGCGTCTTTCGGCTGGGCATGGCCACAAAAAGGCCATTTGCGCCTTCCACCACCTTAACATCATGAACTACAAAAGCATTATCAAAGGTTACGGAAACCACTGCTTTCATCTTTCCCTCGACATTCACTTTCCGAACCCGTACGTCTGTAATATTTACCATCAAGCATCACCACCCTTTCCTTACGGCGTCGGGACATATCTATATATTTGTTCATATTCTCTGCTTCCCAATAAACTCCTGCCTGTTTTTCGGGAAAATTTGAAGATTTAAATTTATTTGTATATAATTTCTCCATCATTTGCAGGAACTACAAATATCTCTCCTTTTTCCGCTTCCAATCCATTAAGCTGCAAAAGGGACAGGTGACGCTGCACTAATTTGGGTTGATTTCCACCACCTTCGACAAAAATCCCCACACCGACAACCTGTGCTTTAAACTCAGCCATCAGGTTCATCATTCCCAAGGCAGTCCCCCCTGCCTTCATAAAATCGTCAATCAGCAATACTCTTTTTCCTTCTGCCAAAGCCCGCCGGGGCAACGACATCGTATCAATCCGCCTTGTAGAACCAGATACATAATTAATGCCCACAGAAGACCCTTCTGTCACCTTGCTGCCCCTCCGAATAATCACTAAGGGAACTCCTAAAGTCTCAGCAGTAACCAAAGCCAGCGGAATCCCCTTGGTTTCAATCGTCACCACAACCTCCGGTTCAGCCTCCCGAAATGCATTGCCCAGAATTAAGCCCAGGGGACGCAAAAATGCCGGATCAAATAAAATATCAGTCATATATAAATATCCCCCGGGCAAAATCCTCTCCGGTACACTCAGTTTCTTTGCTAAATCCTTTAAGAAAATATAGCTTTCATTTTGCGGATATCCCGGCAAATAGCGAACCCCTCCTGCAGCCCCGGTCAGAGTCTCCAATCTCCCCTGACCGGAAACTTCGAAGCTCTCTTTCACCGTGAGCAGATCCTCACTGATCGTCGATTTTGCCGCACCGAACCGTTCTGCAAAGAAAGTAAGTGGAATGGTTGTATTAGGCTTGGCCATGAGGATTTGACTTATGGCCACCAAACGCTCTGCTCGTTTTAACTTATCCACAGTCTTCTATCACCTTACTCTTTATTATCCTATCCTCAGATTCACAGCAAAACTCTTCCGCAGAAAAACTAAGCATTCATTGAATCTCTTTTCGATTGAATCGCTTCCAGCATAACACTCTCTGCTGAAGCAATATGCCCTTCAGCTAACTCCTTAGCCCCCTCCATATCATGGCGGGCCAACGCTTCAACAATTGCCCTGTGCTCTTCAATCGCATCTCTCACACGGCCTGGCACCGCCAGGGAAGTAGCACGGAAACGTTGAATTTGTTCCCGCAGATTCTCCAACATTTGCACCAAGCGCTCATTCCGACTAGCGTTATAAACCATAGCATGAAAATCTGTATCTGTTATGACAATATCTTCTATCGTCTGATTTTCACCCTCTTTATAAAGGAGCAGCCTTTCCATTTTTTCCACTTCGTCATCAGTCACTCGCTCTGCAGCAAGACTTGCCGCCAGTCCCTCCAATGCCGCTCTGATTTCAAACACATTAGCCAGATCCTTTAGTGAAACTTCCGCCACATAAGCTCCCTTGCGGGGAATCATGACAACCAGACCCTCCAATTCCAGTTTTCGAATCGCCTCTCTTACAGGAGTTCGGCTAACTCCCATTTCCTCCGCCAGTTGGATTTCCATTAAACGCTCTCCCGGCTTCAGTACCCCGCCAATAATAGCCTCTCTCATTGACTCGAACACAATTTCTCTCAGAGGCTTATAACTGTCCAGCTTCACCGGTACTAATCTTCTCTCCATCAGTTGTGCTCCTTTCTTGTTCACCTTTATTGATAGTATGTGTCACCCAAACCTGAGCATATCCCTGCTTCTTTATTTGCAATCCGATTTGTCTCACGTGCTCGGCATTTTTTCCGATCCCGAAAACAGCAGAACCGCTGCCGCTCATGAGGGCTCCCAGACTCCCATGCCTTAATAATTCTTTCTTAATACAAGATATTTCTGGAACTAATTGAAAAGAAGGCGGCTCTAAATCATTTGACAAGAGCTTTGCGATTGACTCTCTTTCCCCAGCAGCTAAAATCTTCTCCCACTTTTTCCGTTCTAGTGTACTCCATTTGCCCATTTGGGCCAGTCTTCCATAAGCTGCCTGAGTAGACACTCCTTGCTGAGGCTTAACCACTACAAGATCCAGTCTGGGAGCAGGAGGTAATTGTTCCAGTAATTCACCTCGTCCGGCAGCCCACATCGTTCCTCCGTTTAAACAGAAAACTACATCTGCTCCCAGTTCAGCCCCCATCTTATTTAATTCCTCAAGGGAAAAAGGATATTCATATAACTGATTCATCAATTTTAATACAGCTGCTCCATCGCTGCTCCCGCCGGCCAGGCCTGCTTCCATCGGAATATTTTTCTCAATCTCAATCTCCACTCCCCTTAGCCTGCCCCTTCTCCGGGCTTCCAACTCCCGAAGGAATCTAGCTGCAGCCCGATATGCCAGATTAGCAGGACCGCTCAGATCGCCACATCTGCAGGATATACCTTCCTGCACAGGGCGAAGGCGAACCACATCATGAAGATCTATACTTTGAAAAACCGACTCAATATCATGATAGCCGTCCTTACGCTGCCCATTCACAGCTAAACCAAGATTTATCTTGGCATAAGCGAACGTTTTTAACCAAGAATTCATTAAATCCTGCTCCATTCCGAACAATAGAACTTTTATTTCTTATTATAGCCGATAAATTAGATTTTTTCCTGATCAAAACTAAAATTCCTTTAGCAAAATTAATTTAAACTTATTGAAAAAATTAGCTCAAGCCAATTCAAGAATCGGCTTGAGCCAGTAAGTAAAATAAATAAAGATTAATCTATGAAGAATAGTAAACCACTAAGATCCTGTTCTCACTGCAGCTTTAATAATATTATCTTTGCCATTCTTTGCTGACTCTAGGGCTAAACGCCGCTCTATCTCCTCTTCAATCGGCTGTAAATGTTCATAAAACATGACAAAAAATTCTCCCGGCTCACAGTGATCTAAGCCATAAACAAAAGCTTCCAGTTCAGGAAGAACAACAGAAATTTTCTCCTCGCCCATACCTGAGGCTACTGCCTGATCTTTAATCATGGCTGCTATCTCACCGGCCTCTCGGCCCCTTAAATCCTCGTCTTCCCGGATAACAATACGGTCAAATCCACTGGCCGCAATTCTGCCCACTTCCTGAACTGTGGTATCAGGCCTATCTCCCGGCACAGTAATACAGCCCACTAACCCTTTGTTGGGAAACTGTCTTAAAGTTCGGATAATTTCCCTTATGCCCGCCGGATTATGTCCATAGTCAATACATACCTTAACTCCATTAATGTCATAAAAATTAAGCCGTCCCTTATTGTCCTGTTCATTAGAATAAAAATTCCTCAACGATCTGGCCATGGCTGTGGGGCTGAGGCCTAAGGCCCACCCAGCACCGACTGCCCCCAAAACATTCTGAATGTTATGCCGGGCCCTGCCTTCAAGGGTGAGGGGAATATTCCGGATGGGGCAAACTCTATGGCTTTCCGCTCCACGGCATATGACGATATAACCTTTCCGGACCATGACGGCTACACCGCCAAAGCCTAAATGACGACATACATAACGATTATTTTCTTGCGTCGTGAAGAGGATCACCCGGGCAGACGTTTTTCCAGCCATTCTGAGTACCAAAGGATCATCGGCATTAAGCACAACATAACTATAGGGCTTCACAACCTCTGCTACTAAACTTTTTACATGAGCAATTTCCTCCACTGTTTCGATTCCGTATTGGCCTAAATGATCTTCCGAAACATTAGTAATTACTGCCACATCGGCATAATCATATGCCAATCCGCCTCTGAGAATTCCACCTCTCGCCGTCTCCAATACAGCAACCTGAACATCAGGGTGGCCAAGTACCATTTTAGCACTTTCCGGCCCCGACATATCTCCGGCCACCAAGAGCCTATTGTTAATATAAACTCCGTCAGTTGTCGTCATTCCTACTGCCATATGCTGATCGGCAAGCATTCGCCCCAGGGCCCTCACCGTCGTTGTTTTCCCATTTGTCCCTGTCACCGATATGATGGGAATTCTTCCGTTACCTACAGGGAACAGATAGTCTACTATCATTTGTCCCACATCCCGGCCTTTTCCATACGTAGGATGCCAATGCATCCTTAATCCCGGAGCAGCATTGATCTCAATGATATATCCTCCCTTTTCTCTGTAGGATTGGGAAATATCCTCCATTACCAGATCTACCCCTGCTATATCCAAGCCAATGGTTCGCACAGCATATATCGCTAAGTCGCGGTTATCCGGATGCACCTGGTCCGTTACATCTCTGGCAATTCCACCCGTGCTCAGATTGGCGCTATCACGCAAATAGACAATTTCATCCTTGTGGGGAATTGTCTCTAAATTCAAGTTTTTTTGTTTTAAACTTAATAGTACCACCGGATCTACTTTAATCTTAGTAAGTGCTTTCTCATGATCTTCTCCCCGCCTTGGATCACGATTGGCCTCATGGATAAGTTTTTCGATACTGGATACCCCATCGCCCCTTACATGGGCCGGGATCCTCTCGGCTGCTGCCGCCAATACACCGTCAATAATCAGTATGCGAAAATGCCTGCCATTAATATGTTCTTCAACAATTACCTCTTCACCATATGTCTGCGCTACTCGGAAAGCAGACCGGATCTCTTTCTCGGTATTTAACCTTAAAGTTACTCCTTTGCCCTGATTTCCGTTATAGGGTTTGATCACTACAGAACGCCCTATATTTTTAAACGCTTCAACAGCTTCCTTTTCCTGTTTCACCACATAACCAAAGGGCACCGGTACTCCTGCCTGACATAAAAGCTCTTTGGTCAAACCTTTATCACAGGCAATATCCACACTGATACAGCCTGTTCGGTCGCTCATGGCCGCCTGTAACCTCCGCTGATAACGCCCATACCCTAACTGGAGCAAACTGCCTGACACCATCTTGACCGGAATTCCTCTTTTTGCACAGGCTTGGAGAATCAGTCCTGTTGATACTCCAGGCTCATATGTCCGAATGGCATTTTTCACTGAGACCAAAGCACTTTCTACATCTACATCTTCTTTCCTAAGCAGATTGGAAACAAGATCGAATGCCTGGCAGAATGCTTCCATTGCACCCTCTTTGGACTCATAGTTGAAAATAATTTCATATTCACCCGGTACCCGGAGCGTTGCCTCCGTCTTGCCGTATTTAATGGTCTGGCCTGCCTGAGTCAGCAAATCAATGGCGACATGCTCGATAATATGCCCTACTAACGTACCTTCCTGCAACCTTTCCACGAATCCCCCCGGCCTTCCTTTAGCACAGTGGTGTTCGGCCAGAGTAGGCAAACAGTCTAATAAACGCTGGTTAAAATCACCTAAGGTATCACTCGTTCTTTCCACCCACTCTTGGAGATCCACAATCGCTCGAATAATCGGCCTGTAACTATAAACATTGGCCCCTTCGATCGCTTGGATTTGTTTAATCTCCATGCTGCTGTATGTCCTCCTTAAAATCCTTTGGCAAAAGCTCACAAAGTTTATCCCCGTATAGTCTTAACCCTTTTTCTTTTCAATATTCTTTTCTTCCCTTGTTTTCCTTATTCTTCATTCTCATCCATTATGGCCGATCTTTGTCTTAAGTCAAAACCATATCCTTTTGACAGAATATGCAGGGCAACAGGGGTCAAAACAAGAGACTGTCCGGGATCAATTTCCGAAACATTGGTAGCAACAGAAGCAGAGGCATCTACTACTGTTACACTTTGATTTCCTACTACCTTGAATTTGCCGCTTGAATCCACCAGAATTGCCGTATCTTCATCAATCCCTACCCCCAACACGTAGGGATTGTGGGAAACAGCTGCCAATAATCGACCAATTCTACCCCTCTGGGCAAAATGCTGATCAACAACGACAGCCCTTAACAGCCCCAATCCGGGAGCCATTGTGATCGTGTTCTTCTTGGCCGTTCCTTCTTCCCCGCCCACAATCATGGTGTCCGACATGACCGATGCTCCCGCGCTGGTTCCGGCAATAATCACTCCTTGTTCATAGACCTTCTGCAGGGCCTTTCCTAGTAATGTCCCTCCTAGTAATCCGGTAATGCGGAGTTGATCACCCCCCGTAAAAAAGACACCGGTGGAATCATCCAGAAGCTCCATGCTGCCTTTCATATTAGCTTGAATTCGGTCGGCTACATCAAGGACTTGAACCTTCTGCGCTCCTAATTGGGTAAAAAGCTTTTCATACTCTATACCTACCTGACGAGGATATTCAGTGGCAGCAGTCAAGACGACAATACGGCTCTCTCGCCCTCCTGCTTCTTGAATAAATCTTTTTAATATGATACATTCGCCTTTTTTATCTTCCCCTCCGCCAATGATCAGTAGTTTACCAGCTACATGTTCACCCATTATCTTTCTCCTTTTTTTGCTGAATTTCAATTCCTAGTTTCATCCCAAATGGCAAAGTATTATGCACAGGAACATTATTGGGAAAAATTACATAATAATTATTGATAGGTTTTTATCTTATCATACAGAAAGGAGCCTGAATCATGGCGTCTCAATCATCCATCATCGTTCACACTGCTTCCCGCCGTCTGGAGTTGTATGAAGGAGGCCGACTGATAGGCAGTTATCCAATTGCTATTGGCAAAGCCCATACTCCCACGCCCCATGGCAACTTTTCCATCGTCAGTAAACACATCAATCCAGGGGGGCCTTTTGGATCACGCTGGCTCGGACTTTCTATTCATGGCTACGGCATCCATGGTACAAACAATCCTTCCAGCATTGGTACTGCCGCCTCTAAAGGGTGTATCAGAATGCACAATCACGATGTAGAGAACCTTTCTCGGTCGGTAGATATAGGAACTACAGTTAAAATAACGTCATAATAAAGAAATAGGGTTGCTCCAGTGGAAATTGGAGCAACCCTTATGAATAACGATTAGAATTCCTACTTTATCAGTAAGGACTCCTGGGGTAGCCTTTGCGCAGTTGACCTTTGGTCTGAATTCCCCCCACTCCATCTTCACCGGTCACTGTATGCATCAATACCTCCTTGAGTGATATCATCTGATCCACAGGAGTAAAAGCAATCCGCTCAACAATGAATACCGGATCAAAGGCATGGATCATAGTACGTTTCGGCGATGACGCAAAATTAGCCCCAGCCTCTAAAATCGCTTCATAATTGGACTGACAGGCCCCGGCGAAAATAACCAAGTTGTCTTTATTCGATTGGAAGCGACGGGCCTCTTTTACTGAATCTACAAAATATCGGGAACTGCGGTAGCTATCCATACTGCGAAAATTTTTCTTTCCCCGAATGAAACCGTCGTGACCGGTTAGAACCAAAATGTCAGTAGGATTCTCCTGAAGAATCTTGTAGATGGCTTTGGGTTGCTCACTTTCCGATTTACAAATTCCTACAGCCTGAAGCCCCATCTGCCGGTACGTCTTAATGCATTGTTTCAAATAATCCTCATCACCGTCCAGATGCAATACCCGGCCCGGAATGTCAAAATACTCGCTTTGCTCCTCCGGCATGCTTTTACGGCAATCCAATACTTTATGCAGCTTCCTGTAAATTTCCCGGACATCTTCCCGCTGATATTGGGTGATATCCCTGGGTTTTTGGAGAACCAGATCATTGAGGGGGGCATCGGCAACCAGTCTGAGATTAAGTCCCTTCAACACCGCTCTACTGTTCTTATTCTGCCTATCCTCAATTTGCATAATTCTAAAAATCATATCCTGACTATGAGAATCTCTGGCTACAATGTCACCAATATTCATTATCCTGCCCTCCTTCCCTTCCCTTTAGTTTATGGTGGATAACAAAAAAGAGCGCATTAATTCATTTCACCATATACTAAATATATTCAAAGCCAACGCTGGGCTGGGAGGAAATCTCTATGGACAGGTATGACATTATCATTCCTGCATGCAATGAAGAAAAGAGTATTTTGGCCGTGCTTGCCACAGTGCTGTCCTTAC
Source organism: Bacillota bacterium (assembly GCA_023390635.1). GTDB lineage: Bacteria > Bacillota > Desulfitobacteriia > Desulfitobacteriales > Desulfitobacteriaceae > JAEWCM01. The sequence continues at coordinate 6,902 of JAEWCM010000097.1, read as the reverse complement.
CGGTAAGTCGAATTATCTGCATTGTCAATGGCTGCATTGACCGAACGCAAGAATTAATTTGCTCCATTCCCGACCCTCGATTAGAAATCCTATCCTTCGAACAACCATTGGGTATTGACATTCCTCGGGCCATTGGCGCCTTATATGCCCGCCATACCAATAGCCCCGGTATCCTTATTGTAGACGGGGATATGTCAGGAGAAATCAGTGGTAACCTGCGTGATTTACTAAATGCCCTGGACAGCGGTGTTGATATTGCCCTCACCAATTGTTACCCTTATATCACCCATCGAGCTCAATTCGCTAACTTGGTTTTAAAAGCCCGCTCCCGCCTCAATCAAGCTCTCGGTCTCTTTCCCGCTCTTGGCCTGGCCACCCCTACCCATGGACCTCATGCGCTTTCAGCCAAAGCACTTGACTTTCTCCCTTCTTTTTCCCTGGCTATTCCACCCCTTACGCTGTACTACGGGCAAGAAGCCTCCCTTGATATCCAAGTAGCCACGTCCATTCCTCACCACAAATTGCACTCTCCCTTAAAAGGTCGCCGCCATGCCCGCCTGATCGGAGAAACTATCATCGGAGACTGCCAGATGGCTCTCTGTCTGGCTCAAGGCTTGCCCCCTTCCCGAATGATCGGTAAGCACGATCTGCTCGGCTATCACCCTCAACGCCGTTTCGATCAATTAGAACAGATGGAGATAGAATTAAAGCAACATCCTCTGCCTTAATAAAATAGTTTCGACCTCTTCGCAAGCATAGTATAGCTGCAAAATGTTTAAGCTAAATAAAATCTATGCAAACGAGGAGGTCGATTATTATGATAGCCTCAAAACCCTCGAGTCTGAAGTCGTCCGCCTTGTGAATACAGAAAGAACAAAAAGAGGACTGCAACCGCTCGGCCAAAATTGGGAACTTTCCAGGGTAGCTCGCTATAAATGCAATGACATGGTAAAAAAAGGGTACTTTGCCCATGAATCTCCCACCTATGGTTCCCCGTTCAAAATGATGGAGTCTTTTGGAATTCGTTTCTCTGCCGGTGCAGAAAACATCGCTAAAGGACAAAAAAACCCACAGGAAGTCATGAACAGCTGGATGAATTCGGCAGGCCATCGAAGCAATATAATAAGTCCAGCATATGGAGAAATCGGGGTAGGCGCAGCCAAAGACAGCAATGGTAACCTCTACTGGACACAAATGTTCATAAAACCGCTATAATACTAACCCTTTTGGTCATCCCTATTTATGACTTGAGAATATGAAGATAATAAATATACATGTCCTGAGGAATCCTGGAATCCCAATGGCCTGTCAATTTGGCTATTTCAATCACACCAAACCAAATCATCAGTATGCAGACCGCCATTAGGGAAACAGGAATTCCCTTTTTCATTCCCTTCGCTTTAAACGCCAAAGTATTTTTTACAGGGCAGGCCTCAATACAGTCCAAGCATCCTGTACACTCAGGACTGGTCACTCTGCGCAATCTTTCCACTTCAATACGGTTAGGGCATGCTTTGGTACAAGCTCCGCAATTGATACAGGTCTTCTCCGAGCGTTCCACCTTCACAGGGCTCAACCAACTGACCAGTCCTGTTAAGGCCCCATAAGGACATAGATATCGGCACCAAAAATTTTCAATCAACACATTCAAGATCACCAAAACGCTTAATACGACAAGACCGACAACAGACATATGCTGAAAAAATCCTAACATTTGTGCATCTGCCACTATGTTATACGGAGTCATTAAAAAATCCTGAGCCCCTGCGCCACTAAAAAGAATTCCAATAAATAATACAAAAATGCCGAGCAAGATATACTTAATGGAGCGCATTCCATAATCCAGTCCCTTCGGGAGCTTAAAATTCCGCTTGAAAATCCTTTTTCCCAGTTTCCCCAACCATTGGGCAAGAGTCCCCACTGGACAAATCCACGCACAAAACCCTCGTTTTATTAGCAGGGAAACCAAAATGATCAGCAGGAATATCACCAGCCCTGCCGGATGAACGTAATCGAAAATACCGCTGCTCAACCATGCCTTTAATCCGACCAAAGCGCTTACCGGCAAAAATCCTTCGATACCTGCAGGCCGATTCCAAGTTATCTCTCCCGAGTATGTCTGATTTAGAAAGACAATAAATTTAATACCCAAACCGATGGTGACGAGACTAAAGAAAAATTGCACAAAATAGCGCCATTTTATTTTCTTTCTAATATCCTGCCAAAACGAATTCACCTTTATGTCACTTCCCTTTAATTTTTCCACTCCAAAATTGAAGAGAAACTTTCTGCTAAAGATTGAAACTCATCGATTGTCAGCGTTTCCGCTCTCCTTTGCCCATCAATCCCCGATTGTCTGACAGCCTCCGATACAAGCCCTTTCTCTAGACCCAAAACAGCAGCCAAAGAATTGTTCAACGTTTTACGGCGCTGCCCGAAAGCAGCTTTAACAATCCTCATGATCTTTTCTTTGTGTACCGTTAGTCCTGGATATGGGCGAAGTTTTAACCTTACCACTGTGGAATGAACCTTAGGGGCAGGAGAAAAAGCTTCAGGCGGAACACTCAATACCTCTTCCACCTCGGCGGAAAGCTGGACAGCCACAGATAAAACCCCATACTGCTTGCTGCCGGGGACCGCACTTAACCGTTCGGCCACCTCTTTTTGAACCATCACGGTCATCCCTCTTAGCTCCGCACTCTGTTCCAAGAAATGCATAAGCAAGGGGCTGGTAATATAATAAGGTAAATTTCCAATCAAATAACCTGGCTCGTCCCCCCACAATGTCTTGAGGTCTAGCTTAAGCGCGTCCTGATGAATGATCTCTACCGGTAATCCAGCCAATTCCTTCTTCAGAATATCCACCTTGGCTTTATCCAGTTCAATAGCCCACATCTGATCAACCAGACCTGCCAGTACGCGGGTTAAAACTCCTAATCCCGGTCCTACTTCAAGCAATTTGGTTTCCCGCTCTAAATCGCTCACTTCTGCTATCTGTTCAATGACATAATCATCGATCAAGAAATTTTGACCTAAGGACTTGCGAGCCTGTACTCCCTTATTAAGTAAACGTCTTGTATAGTCAGCTGCTTTCTCCACCGAAGCACTCCTTTATTCCGTTGATAAATTCTTCCCTTGATACACTAAACCGGTTAAGTCGGCTCAAAAATTGTTTTGCGTTAGTATCTCCTATGCCCAAATATCTCCCCAGTCTGTTTCTTCTTTCTGCCGAATCAGGCTGGCCGCTCAGTCCGTAGGTATATAAATCTGCAGCACCAAAAGTTTCCTTACCTTCCACTGGCTCCTGAGTTACCTGTACTTGGTCGAAGGCTTTACGGATTTCTTGAGGGCGGGCATTCTCTACTCCGATATCTCCCTTTTTTCTGGCCGTAATTTGTGCCAAATAAACGTGCTTGGCTTTAGGAACCCGGCGGCGGATCCGTTCCCTGATCTGCTCCCCCACCGAATCAGGATCGGTCAGGACAATCACTCCCTGCCTTTCAGCAGCTTCTGCAATAAAAGTGAGCTTCTCCTGAGTTAAGCCATATCCTTCGGTCCACACAATATTTACATTTCCTAAAGCCCTTCTTACAGCATGGGCATCATTTTTCCCTTCCACTACAATCAGCTCTTTGATCATGTTTCTTTTCACCTGAATCCTACCTTAGCTTTTTCTCTCTAATCTTAACCTACCAAGGAAAATTTCACAAATAAATATATTAACCACTAATTAAATGGAGCCGTTTACAAGCAATTCCTGTAAACGGCTCCGATAGAAAACATACACCTATATGGTTCTATTTTTTGCTTTTGTTGGTCCCATAATATTTGGCAATTCCGCTCCAGATATTAGGGTCTTCCATACCTAAGCGCCAAATAGCAACACCGTGTAAATTATGCTCACGGGCATGCTCAAGTTTAGGAGTCAGGCTCTTAGCACTTTCCAGGTATACCTCATGCCGTACTCCTTTAGCAGTATAGGAATACTGCTGTACCTTGGCATTCCCATCTTCCAAAATATCCACACCATTTTTCTTTGCCCTTTCCACTGATTGAGCATAGCTTAAATAATCTGGCAGAGTGGGCTTATTAGTGCCCCAGTCAAAAGAGTAAACAGGAAGACCCATCACAATCTTCTCTTTGGGAATCTTACTCACCGCAAATTCAATGACGCGATTTACCCAAGCCTGGGAAGCAATCGGACCAGCAGTGGTGCCTGTGCCATGTTCATCATAAGTCATTAAAATGATCTGATCCGCTGCTTTTCCGATGGCAGCATAGTCGTAAGCACCAGACCACAGATCACTGGGATAGTCAACGAATTTAGCGGGGATGGAAATGTTCAAAATCTTGTCCTTCGCTTTAAGAGCTTTGTGCAGTTCACTTACAAAAGCGGAGAAATTGTTACGGTCAGCGGGAGGGGTTTTTTCGATGTCGATAGAAATCCCATCCCAGCCATCTTTCAGTGTCATATTGACAAGGTTATTGACAAAATTGGATCTCACATTAGGATCAGCCAGAACCTTATGTGCCAGGTTGGCATCAAAACCGCCCTGAGACATATTATGGATTAAAGCATAAGCCTTTGCTCCATTTTTCTGAGCTGCCGCTTTTACACTCATATCCACTTTTCCTGTCGTAACAATTTTTCCTGATGTATTAAAGGAATACCAGAAGAATGCAATTTCATCTAATGTATTGATGTTTTTCATCATTGATTCTTTAGAGCCTGGAGTATCTCCTTCTGCATCAGTATAGAAACCCATCACAATTCGTTTTTCCGCACCCAACACATCTTCCCGGCCTGCTTCAGCTTGCGGTGGCTGTTCTTCCTGCACAGCAGTCTGATTATTTTGCTGCTGCTGTGAAACCTGATTGCAGCCGGTCAACAGCAGCCCGGCAGTTAGGGAGCTTATGATCATTAAAGTCAGAAACCGCTTCATTTGCTTCAACTCCTTAAAATTTAAAAGTCGATAACTTACACTCATTGTTCCCCTGTTCAATTTAGCTTATGTATTTTTATGAATACAAAAAAAAGACTGGTAATTATTGTTCCCAGCCTTTAATTTGCAATGTTTTATTTTTGCGTCAAGTCTGCCTAACCTCACTCATGGCAAACCCATATAGAGAGCAATTCCCTTGGCAATGGCTTTGGCCAACTGATCCTGATACCAGTCTTGCAATAACTTTTTTTCTTCCTTAGGATTGGATAGGTATCCTACTTCCACGATCACCGCAGGCATGGTTGTATTCTTAATTAAATAAAAATCGCCCGGCTTCGCAACCCGCCGATTCATGCCGGAAATTTTGATCATCTCTTGTTGTATCGACTCTGCCAATTGTTTGCCTTGATCAGATTTAAAGTGATAAAAAGTTTCTGCTCCGGACTTTTGATTCCCTGCCACAGCATTGACATGAATACTGACAAAAAGATCGGCCTTGGCCTCAGTAGCCAAATTGATCCGATAGTTGAGATCTGTCTGTTTCTTGCTTTTTCTCCCGGTCACACCCTCTGAAACATAATCTTCATCTTCATCGCGAGTCAAAATAACCTTCATTCCTGTAGGTTCCAGATATTGCTTAACTTTTTTTGCCACATCCAAATTAATATGCTTCTCATAGGTTCCTTGCTTGGTAATCGCTCCAGGATCATAACCGCCATGTCCCGCATCTATGACCACAACCCGATCCTGATAGGTTTGTCCCATCGCTGAAACCGAGCCCTGCCAAAGCACAGAAGCCAGCATGCTTCCCATAACCAGCAAAATAATTAAGACAGCCAGGCTTTTTAAATTTCTGCCCGGAATCAAAAGCCATCTCCTCAAGCCCTTCCCTCCGCTCCCCATCAACTCCTGTAAAAGCATATGGTTCAAAGGGGCAGAATATTCATAATAAAAAACAAGGATAAGAAAAACTTACCCTTGCTACGCCGAGAAAAGAACTTCTCAGCTAATTACTTTAGCACATAAACAGTAACATATCGTGCTCCCCACGAGATGCACTCCTGCAATGTGCTCATATGCAGGTCTATCGTATTTCCCTTAATTGCGCTCCCTGTATCCAGAGCAACTGCTTCTCCGTAGCCTTCCACATACAAGCGAGTTCCTAAAGGGATCACATTCGGGTCAACTGCCACAACTCCCCAGCCAGTCGCTGCTCCTGAGGCGGTTCTTCCTCCAGGTGCCGAATAGGCTGTGGCCTTCATTTGATAAGCCTTTGTGAAGTTAAGGGCTGATCCTCCACGGGATACGGTATTCACCGTTCCCCTGGATACCACTTGATTTACCGGTTCTTTGACTACTCTTTGGTCCAGTACGACCCGAGTTGCTTCTTTCCCATCCACTGAGGTGACTTTTACCGTTTGCTCCTGAAGACCGTTCGTACCTTGACTTACCAGCCGGTCAGGGAGACCCACGGGGAAATTACCTGCTTGGGCAATTACCTTATACGGGATGGAACTCTGAACCTTCTCTACCTTCTCAGCGACCCGCGCAATCTGCAATACATCATTGGCCTGTAATTGGTGATCAAGAGGCAAAGATACTTTATCCAGTTCGCCTAAAGTTATATTAAGCTTCTCCAGCGCTTTGGCGACAGTCCTGGGCGCGATTTCTGCCTTGATGTCATAGCCGTCTACTTTTAATTCAACGGGAATAGATCTCTGTACACTGATATCCATATTCGCCGTCAAAGTGGTTTTACGGTCTACGTTAACTTCATCGCTTTCCTTCAAATTCAAGCTGTATTGTTTGGATAGATCCTCCAATGCCTCCCCTACCGTTGCAGAAGGGCTTCGGACCTCCATCATTTTTCCGTCTAAAGTGAATCGGAACGGTATGCTGCGAACAATTTGTACCTTTAATCCCTTTGTTACCGGCGTATTACGATCAGGCGAAATAATA
>JAEWCM010000113.1 GCA_023390635.1 Bacillota bacterium | reverse complement strand
CTGTTTGCCTTCATTACCATCATTTTCGGGGATATTCTAGGCGATCTTCTCGGAGGGGTCTTCGACTTCCCCATGGGCCATCTTGACTTTCTGCAGCCAATGGTCCTGGTGGGAGGGATTACCATCCTGGGCGGCTCCGGTATCATGCTCCAGCATTTTACCGGGCTTGAACCGCTGCCGGTTGCCGTTATCTCCCTGACCATTTCCGTTCTCGTTTCGGTGATCTTATACTTTTCTTATGTGAAACCGATGAAAAACAGCGAGAATTCATCCGGTTATTCCGTGCAGGAGCTGATTGGCAAAATAGGTGAAGTCACGGTCCCCATTCCAGCCGGTGGCTATGGTGAAATTGTCGTCAAAGCCGGGGTGGGACTGACCAATCAAATAGCCGCCACTATGGATCACACGGAAATACCCGCCGGAACCAGAGTGGTGGTTGGCGAGGTCAAAGACGGTGTGTTTCATGTTTTCCGTTTCGAATAAAGTCAGAGATTGGAGGAAGAAGAATGTTTGAATTTAACATCCTGTTTATTCCTATTATTGTGCTGGCTGTCATCATTGTCCTTGGTTTGGCCTTTTGGGCTCGGTATAAGACGGTCGGACCGGATGAGGCCATGATCGTTACCGGTTCTTATCTGGGCAGTAAAAATGTCCATACCGATGAATCAGAACGTAAAATCAAAATCGTTCGCGGCGGCGGAGCGTTCATCCTCCCCGTCTTCCAACAGGGGGAATTCATTTCCCTCCTGTCCCATAAGCTGGAGGTAACGACACCGGAAGTATATACCGAGCAGGGTGTACCGGTCATGGCCGACGGGGTGGCGATTATTAAAATCGGCGGTTCCGTGGAAGATATCGCGACGGCGGCTGAGCAGTTCATGGGCAAGCCTACTCAAGCGTTACAGCAGGAGGCTCAGGAGGTTCTGGAAGGTCACCTAAGAGCCATTTTGGGGACCATGACTGTGGAAGAGGTCTACCGTAACAGAGATAAATTTGCCCAGGAAGTGCAGGGCGTGGCCGCCAAAGACCTGAAAAAAATGGGTTTGCAGATTGTATCATTTACCATCAAGGATATCCGGGACAAAAACGGTTACCTGGAAGCTTTGGGCAAACCGAGAATTGCGGCGGTGAAACGGGACGCCGAGGTTGCGGAAGCACAAGCGGTCCGCGATGCCCGAATTCAAAAAGCCCAGGCCGACGAAGAAGGCCAGAAGGCCGAATTGCTTAGGGACACCAATATTGCTGAAGCAACCAAAGAAAAAGAGCTGAAAGTTGCCGCTTTCAAACGGGATCAGGATACGGCCAAAGCGGAGGCCGACCAGGCCTATCATATCCAGGAAGCCCGTTCCCAGCAGCAAGTTACAGAAGAACAAATGAAAGTTGCTATTGTCAAAAAGGAAAAAGAGATCGAAATCGAAGAAAAAGAAATTCTGCGCCGGGAAAGGCAATATGATGCAGAAGTGAAGAAAAAAGCCGATGCCGACCGTTACTCAGTTGAACAGGCTGCAGAAGCCTCCAAAGCCAAAGAGATGCGGGAAGCGGATGCCGTCAAATACAGAATCGAGGCGGAAGCCAAGGCCAACGCTGAGCAAACGCGCCTGGCAGGTCTAGCAATAGCGGAAGCGGAAAAAGCTAAAGGAACAGCCGAAGCAGAAGTCGTAAGGCTGAAAGGGTTGGCGGAAGCTGAAGCGAAAGAAAAGTTAGCCGAAGCCTTCGCCAATTACGGTGAGGCAGCTGTTTTGGATATTATCGCTGAAATGCTGCCCGAACTGGCCGCCAAGATTGCCGAACCTTTAAAATCCATCGACAAGTTGACTGTTGTGGACACCGGAAACGGCCAGGGGGCTGCAAGACTCAGTAACTATGTAACCTCTCTGATGGCCACCGCGCCGGAAATGCTGAAAAATGTATCCGGCATTGATCTGGAACAATTGATGAAAAAGCTGACCAGCAAGTCCAGTGATTCAACGAAGTAAGATTTGCATGCAAGCTAAGCCATGATTGACGCTCCGCTGTGGCAACTGGCGTTAATCGCTCATCTCCGGTCATCATGGCTTAGCGGCATCATCCTAATTATTCTTCTTGGACCAGAAAACGCTGGGAAAGAAATTGCAGGAGAAAACTACATAATTGAAAAGTTCTATTTTAAAACCTTTCTACATGCGGAGATAAAAACATCTGGATGTTCATAGTGAATATTATGGCTGGATTTAAGATTGATTCTTTGGCAGTCGGCAAGCAAACGCTCCACTTTGTCAGCATGCTCATCAGAGTTGGCTGCATATAAAATACCGTCTTTGCCGTACTGAGTATTGGCTTTCAGGTAGATAACAGGGCATTGGATGTTTCCCAGGATACCTTCCTGATCGACACCAGCCATCCAGGAGCCGTCGTAGAAGGTGTTTCCGAAGGCCGGATCATAATGGTCCATATAAAGGAGGGGGCGCAGCCAGCTATGGGGAATCCAGACGATTTTGATCGGTTGGCTGGGGTGATTCTGCCTGTATTTCACTGCCGACTGGACAATCTTATCCTGCAAACCGCCGAAGAGGGAAACTAGATAGCTGTGCTTCAGATAATAAAGAGAAAAATCCGTTTCAGTGTCTTGATTGAGAAAGTTATGGGTGACAATGTACGCATCATACCAGGCAAAAGCGCCTTTGTTTTCCTGTATCTCTTCCGGGGTGACGCTGAAAAGGGGAGGATCTTCCAACACCAGACCTTTAATCCGGTCAGGCGCGTTTGCGGCGATCCAGGCCGCCAGAATACCGCCGGAAGAGTGACCGGACAGATAACAGTTTTCTTTGATGACATTTTCTATGAACCAAATGAGTGCTTTACCGTTCGTTCGGCAGGAGTACAGTGAGGCATCGTGGGTGGAGCTGCCATGGCCGTAACAGTCTACCGCATAGACATGAAAGGTTTTCGACAGCTCGGGCAATACGGTGTCGTAATCTTCCCAAGCTACGGTTTGTCCGTGAATCAATAGCAAAGGAGGGCCATTATTAGGACCTTCCCCATAATTTATCAGAGAATTGTCGGGGAGAGTCACTTTTTTATTCTCAAAGCCTGCCTGCCTTACCTTGTTCATAAGGGCTTCATCATAATGGAGATTGGTGTAGAGATATCTGGCTGCCCAGGTTGCCAGGCATACTGCCACAACCAGAATGATGCCTAAAATCATCGGCATTTTGCCCCTTCCTTTCAGTTTCTCAATCATCTTCAAGCTTTTCCTCTTTTTTTCCCGGATGGCGGACCATTTCCATCATGGTTTCTATATGGGTTAAGAAGTTCGCTGCTTTTATCATAGCGAGCCCTCCCTGGGATTCGTCCCCCAGAATGATCAGGCTGTCTCCCGATTTGATCCGGAATACATCCCGGGCCTTTTTAGGGATGACGATTTGTCCTTTTTCGCCTACGGTGACTGTTCCGAAAATATGCTTGCCTTTGGGAGGGATGACGGGTACGCCCGATTCCTCCTTGGCATTGATCAAATTGTCCAGGGTCACATCATAGAGCTGAGCTAAAGCCATGGAATTGTTGATGTCCGGCAAACTATCACCATTTTCCCACTTAGCTACTGCCTGACGGGATACATTGATTTTCTCAGCCACTTCTTCCTGAGTAAATTTATTGAGCTTGCGCAGGATCTGCAAATTCGTACTTATCATACTTTTCTTACCTCCCTTCCTATAGATTTTAACCGATTCCGACGGCGCTATCTATCAAGTGATCCTTACATTTAACCCTATATAATGTTATCAGCGGTTGCTATTAAGAAACCCATTTGCGCCAAACAGAATTGGCGCTTGAAGGAGAGGCTGATGAGGGAGTAGAATACATGAAAAAGCATATGATCAGATAAAACGCAGCAAAATAGGGAGGATGCAGCAGGATGAGCAGAACCATTGTAATTGCCCTGGGGGGTAACGCGATCATCAGGGAAAAAGAGAAGGGAACCAGGGATGAGCAGTGGCATAACATAAGAAAAATCTGTGATACGATGGCCGAGTTGGTGAGGCAGGGACATAAGGTCGTAATTACTCATGGCAACGGTCCCCAGGTGGGAAACAGCTTAATAAAAAATGAGATGGCCAGCGGCGTGGTCCCGGCCATGCCCATGGATGTGATTGTCGCCAATACTCAGGGACTGATCGGTTATGGTATTTTGCAGGCCATGGAGAACCGCTTCCAGGCCATGGGCCAGGACTTGGCGATTGCCGCTTTGGTCACTCAGGTGGTGGTCGATCCTCAAGATCCGGCGTTTCAGAATCCGACTAAATTTGTGGGAACTTTCTACAGCAAGGAAGAAGCGGACTTTTTAAGCCGTGAAAAAGGGTATCTGATGAAAGATGATGCCCCGCGGGGATGGCGAAGAGTCGTTCCTTCTCCCGAACCGCTGGAAATTGTGGAAGGAAGGATTATCAGGCAATTGGTAGAGAGCGGGGTTTTGGTGGTTGCCGTAGGTGGAGGCGGTATACCGGTGGCCCGCACGCCGGAAGGATTGGCAGGCGTGGAGGCGGTGATCGATAAAGATCTGGCCAGCGAAAAATTGGCGGGAGAAATCGGGGCCGATACCCTTTTCCTTTTGACAGAGGTGGAAAGAGTATGCCTCCATTATGGTACACCGGAGCAGCAGGAGCTGGCGAAGCTCACAGTGGAGGAAGCCCAGTCTTACCTGGCTCAGGGGCATTTTCCCGACGGAAGCATGGGGCCGAAGATGAAGGCGGCTATCCGCTTTGTGCAGGAGAAACCGGGAAATGAAGCCTTCATTGTTTCCATGGAGAAAGCACATAAGGCCTTCAGCGGTGAGAGCGGGACGCGCATTTACCGGGGCTGATCCCTTTTAACTCTGATGGGTATGGCTGTGATGCAGATCAGGGGTGTGGGAATGGGTATGGACACATTCTTCATGGGTATGCACATGGCAGTGTTCCCCGTTAACCCCTTCATCATGTTTGTGACTGTGGTGTCCGTCGCCGTGACTGTGGCGGTGTTCGTGGGTGATGGCCGGATGATTATGTAGATGACTGTGCTTTTCACTGGTGGCGAAGTAGGCACCGGTGATCATGATCAGAAGGGCGATGACAAAGGGCAGGGAAGGCTGGTCATGAAAGATCCCGAAGGAAAGAGCGGTGCCGATGAAGGGAGCCACGGCATAATAGGCACTGGTTCTGGCCGCTCCCAGCACCCGTTGGGCAGAGATGTAGAAATAGATGCTCAGACCATAGGCCACAAAGCCTAAAGCGAGGGCGGCGGGAATATAAAGCAGACTGCCTACCGGTTCCCGCGCAAGCAGGAAAATCAGCAGGGAGCCCAGCCCTGAGCCGAATCCTTTGAGAATAACAATATGCATCGGGTTCTTGAAAGAAAGCATTTTGGTGCAGTTGTTTTCAAAGCCCCAGCACACGCAGGCGAGCAAAACAAAGACCGATCCCAGAGAAAAAGAAAAGCTGCTTAAATCTTCAAAGGAGAGAATGATGCTGGCTGCTGTGATGAGGGATATGGCAATCCAAAGCCTTTTGCCGATTCCTTCTTTAAATAGAATGAGGGCAATCAGAGCAGTAGCCACAATCTCAAAATTGTTCAGTAATGAGGCATTGGCAGCGGTTGTCATGGTCAAGCCCGCCATGAGGCAGATGGGAGCGGCGATATCCAGGATAATCATCCCGGCAATGTAAGGCAGTTCACTGTGAGTGAGCTGCCCCTCCTTAACTTCGCCATTAGTCTTATGGGCGACGAGGTTGAGCAGACTCATGCCCAGACCAGCTCCTAAATAAAGGAGGGCGGCCATCAAGGCGGGGGGAATTTGGGTGAGCAGAATTTTAGAAATGGGTGAGCTGATGCCAAATAAGGCAGCGGCCAAAACAGCCTGAAAAACAGCTTTGTAAGTACCTGATTTCACAAAACCACCTACTTTACAAATTTATCAATAGCCTCATTCAAATCGGTCAGAACCTTCCGATCCCCGGTTTTAACTGCATCAGTGATGCAATGGTCAATATGATCCTGTAAGATGAGCTTGCCGGTGTTATTGATGGCTGACTTAACGGCTGCAATCTGTATTAGGATCTCATCGCAGGGTTTGCCCTCTTCCACCATTTTTTTGACGCTTTGCAGGTGTCCGATGGCTCTGGACAACCGGTTAATGACCAGCTTGGTGTGAGGGTGGGAATGGAAATGTTCATTATCCATAGATTATCCTCCGTTCAACTTTAATCATCCCCCCTGGGGGGATATTTAGAGTCTATCACCGTTTATGCCGAATCGCAATCCGCTTTGATTGCAAAAACTCTCATCTTTTGTTGTAGCGATTATTTCTCCCATTCGCTGCAAATGGAAACCGGCAAAGTAAATTTAAAAAAACAGGATGTCTGCTCTGAATTCGCCCCCTAATAGGCAAATTTCGGACAGGCATCCTGCTTTTTATTTACATAGTTTATCAGGAAAGAGGAGGTTCGGGAATCCAGTTCTGGATACCATTATCTTCCGATATCCCCAAGACTACGTCTGTGATGCTGGGGTCATCCAGCAGCTTGGCTTTCAAAGAAAACTTGACATCTTCTGCTTCAGCCAAGGAAAGCCCCTTGACCAGTTCAATCACTCCATCCACGTGGTAGGCACGGCCTTCCTGCATTACCCGGATATGGTTGACTTCCACCACCTTGGGATCAGAACATAAAATACTGACCACCCGGTGCTCCACATCGGCAGGAGCGGCTACACCGATCAAGCCTACCAGATTGTCATAGCCGACTTTAAATGCAACCACAACCATCAGGCAGCCGATGAGAAGAGTACCAATGCCATCAAAAATTGTATAAGGGGTGACCTGGGCCAGGATGATGGCAATTAAAGCCAGAGCAGAACCACTGGTGGCTACAATATCCTCATAGAACACGAGACGGGTCGGCGGAGCGGCTTTTCCGGCGTTGCGGAAGGCGGCAGGAATGATGCCTAATCCGGAGGCCTCTGTCCTTGATTCGTGAAGGATTTCCTTCATGGCCTTGCGCAGGATGCTTCCGTCAATGGCCATAGCGATGATAAGGATGGCACAGTTAAGCCAGAAGCTGCTGGAGTGGGAGGGGTGAGATAATAAATGGATGCCTTCCAGAATGGTTTCGTAAGCCATGATGGACACAACCATGACGGCGACCATACAGAAAACATTAGTGACCCGCCCGAAGCCGGTGGGAAAACGCTTGGTGGGTTTGCGTTCGGCGAGAACGCTGCCGATGAAGACAAAAAACTGATTGATCGTATCTGCCAGGGAATGCATTGCGGAGGCAAACATGGTGCCGCTGCCGCTCATTGCGGCGGCTATTCCCTTCACAATAGCGACTGCAGTATTGCCTAGCGCAGCATAAAGGGAAGAGATATTGCCTTTTTTAATAAGTGCCCAGAATTCTTTCATTAACCACTGCTCCATTCTACCGTTTTGCTAGTATTATAACTTTTTTCACATAGACGTGACAAGAAGAAAGAAGAAAGAAGAATAAACCGAGGGGAAAAAGGATGTTCTGCCTGATATTTTCAGTCCAATCTTTTATTCGGCGGGAAAAAGCTATGTAAAAGAATATTTGAACATCATAAAGCTGGTTCATAGAATCAAGGGGCCGTCGCAAAATAGAATCTAATTTGCGACGGCCCCTGCTTGTAAAGTTTTTATTAAGCGTCAAAAACCTCCGCTACCTTTTGCAACTGCTCCACGATATCAATATGCTGAGGGCAGTGGTTTTCACACTGCTTACAGC
>JAEWCM010000084.1 GCA_023390635.1 Bacillota bacterium | reverse complement strand
GGATCGGGTTGGGTGGTGCCGTCGCGACGGCACCGCTATTGACGGTCTCCGTTTTCAAGATCATTCCGTTCCAATCCTTAAATATCACCGTGTAAGTGGACTCTGCCCCCGTCGCAGAAAATTGGGCCGTGATGACACCTGAGCCTGCAGCATTGCTTACTATACTCGCTCCCGGCACCATGAAAAAATTTGCTCCCACGCTCGTCAGTGTGTAACCCGCTTTCGGCGTCAGCGTGATGGTCGCTGTATATACTGTGTTGGCTTTAAAAGAAGCATCATCAGGCGTCCAGGTTACCGTTCCAGTATACTGGGCTGTTTCCGTAACGCTGCTGACGGGAGTGGCTCCCCTTGCCGGAGCGACGACTCCCCCAATGAGGAAGAGGTTGACCGGCTCCGCCTCCGTCACAGGAAACACTGCCGTGATAACACCCGAATCAGCGGGATTGCTCACCGTACCCGCCCCGGCCACCGTAAAGAAGTCGGCTCCTACTCCCGTCAGGGTGTAGCCTGCTTTTGCCGTCAGCGTGATAGTCGCTGTATAGGCCGTGTTGCCCTTAAAAACACTATCGCTCGGCGACCACGTCACGGTTCCTGTGTATTGTTCCGTTTCAATAACAGTACCTGCAGGGATTAAACCTCGCACCGGAACACTCACCCCTCCAATCGTCGGAAGATTAACCGGCTCCGCCCCCGTCGCAGGAAATACTGCCGTGATGACACCCGAATCAGTGTTATTGCTCACCGTACTCGCCCCGGCCACCGTAAAGAAGTTGGCTCCCACTCCCGACAATGTGTAACCTGCTTTTGGCGTCAGCGTGATGGTTGCCGTATACACCGTGTTGGCTTTAAAAACACTGTCGCTCGGCGACCACGTCACGGTTCCTGTGTATTGCTCCGTTTCAGTAACAGAAGTTACAGGGGTTACACCTCGCACCGGAACACTCACCCCTCCGATCGCCGGGAGATTGACCGGCTCCGTGCCCGTCGCGGAAAACACCGCCGTGATGATACCCGAATCAGCGGAATTGCTCACCGTACCTGCTCCGGCTACCGTAAAAAAGTTGGCTTCCACGCCCGACAATGTGTAACCTGCTTTTGGCGTCAGCGTGATGGTTGCCGTATATACCGTGTTGGCCTTAAAAACACTGTCGCTCGGCAACCACGTCACAGTTCCTGTGTATTGTTCCGTTTCAATAACAGTCCCTGCAGGGGTTACACCTCGCACCGGAACACTCACTCCTCCAATGACCGGAAGATTGACCGGCTCCGCTCCCGTCGCTGGGAATACTGCCGTAATGACGCCTGAATCAGCGTTATTGCTCACCGTACTTGTCCCGGCCACCGTAAAGAAGTCGGCTCCTACTCCCGTCAGGGTGTAGCCTGCTTTTGCCGTCAGCGTGATGGTCGCTGTATAGACCGTATTGCCCTTAAAAACACTGTCGCCCGGCGACCATGTTACGGTTCCTGTGTAC
The DNA here is from genome assembly GCA_023390635.1 of Bacillota bacterium. Lineage (GTDB taxonomy): Bacteria > Bacillota > Desulfitobacteriia > Desulfitobacteriales > Desulfitobacteriaceae > JAEWCM01. Next base: position 22,109 of record JAEWCM010000084.1, on the reverse strand, counting down.
TGCTCCGTTTCAATAACAGAAGTTACAGGAGTTGCACCTCTCACCGGCGCACTCACCCCTCCGATAGCAGAAATATCAACCACATCATTCACAATGATCGAACAGGTGTCCTTATAATTGCCATCTTCAGTTGTGACCGTTATGGTCGCCGTACCCGGGTTCACCCCGGTGATCTCTCCGTTGCTGTCCACAGTAACGACATGGGTATCCGAACTCTCCCATGTTAAGTTCTGGTTTGTCGCGTTCCCAGGCGAGACTGCTGCGGAAAGGGTGAAAGTTTCTCCCGCCATCAGCGTCCGGCTCTGTGGATTAATCGTTACGCCTGCCACCGAGATAACAGAATTAACCTTAAAGCTGGCAAGCGCGGTCCCATTGGCATAAACGGTGATGTTCGAACTTCCTGACACTCCGCTTTGGGCCGTTACCTTAATGGTCCGATGGTATCCGCTTCCTCCGAAAGTGATGTTCGACCCGGGAACAATAGTTGGATCGGAAGATTGAGCGGTAAGGGATACACTGCTTCCCTTATAACCCAGAAGAAAAGGTAAATCCCCAGTATTACCTCCGTTCTCCACAGTTTGCTCACTGATACTTGTCATTTTCGGCAAACCAGTGCTTTTAATCATAAAGCTCACATTATCCACCGAGCAGCCTGCCGGCCCTCCGATCTGAACCCTGACTTTTCTTGTTCCGGCGGGAAGGCTTGATGTGCCGCTGCCTTGCCAGAGGAGCCCGCTGGCGGCATCATAGCCCTGCAAAGTTATGGTTCCACCGCCTGTAGCATTGCAGGAGGCGGCATAAGTGAGAAAGCCGGCATCAATTATATCGCTGAATTTTGCAACATTAATATCCTGATACATATAATAGGTAGACATCCCTTGAGGAAGGGAGTAGATTTCAAAACACGTTCCGTAAGTAAAGCGCCCTTGCTGATCCGTCCAACCGTTTATTGACTCTCCTGTGCCGTTTGTCACCAGATTGGTGTCCATCTCAATGGCCGGATTGACAGTAACGGTAAAAGTCATCCTGGTCGTCTTTGTGCCATCGGACACGGCAATGGTAATAACGGCATCCCCTGTCTGTCCGCTAACTGAGGTCAGACTGATGGTTCCTGAGCCGGAAGCAAGGCCAACTGAAATATTGGCATTGGGAATCAGGGCCGGATTGGACGAGGAGGCTGTTACAGCCAGACTATCATTTTCGGCATCAGTAGCCGTAAAACTTAAAGGTCCGAGGGAATCCCCCGAAACTATAGACTGATTGGAAATTTGTGTAACAACCGGCGGCTGATTGGTATTGGATGAAAGAACTAGGGATAAATCGTCAAATGCTGCTGCTCCTATGTTTGCCACAGTTCCTTCAATAATTACTCTCAGTGTCCGGGTACCGGATAAAACCGCATCGGATATTTGCACGTTAGTCCAGGCCCCTGCCGTTACGGACCTTTCTATGGTCTGAGTGTTGAGCACTCCTCCCGAATCATTAAGTTCCTCAAGTCTGATCGTCCCGGTGTTTCCTCCGGTAGCGCACAGATAACCGCTCAGCGTAAAAACCAGAGTATTGTTATCGATATTCGTGCTTTGACTGCTGATATCAATGTCCCGATAACAATTGAAGGGAAACGAAGACGTGCTGGCACCATTTGAAGCATAAAAAGCCATAAAACGACTGCCCCCATGGGGGCTAACGGTATCTAGAGTGCCGCTGTACGAGTAGGCGCGGCTGCTGCCTGCCCAACCGTTATTAATCAGACAGCCGCTATTGCTGGTAGCTGCTTCTCCCCCAGGATCGGGAAACAAATTTTCTCCTAAATTTACCGTACCTGCCTTGAATATCCCGGTATCCAACACCCCCATTCCTATTATCACAATGATCACCAGACTCAATAACTTCCTGCATACTCTTTTCAAATTCCTACCCCCCATAAAAAATTCTCTACAATCCTTTTCATTTCAGGAGTTTCCTTTCCCTATCACACCTGCTTCCTTTCCTAAATCCCAGGATCTCAGGATCTCCCCGTCTGCGCCATAAGCAAGAGGGAATCAGGCTTTTAACGGCCGCAATATAAGTGTTTTTTTCCACCGGAATATACCCGGCAATCCACTCAAAAGGCCTTTCAAAGCTTCCTCGCGGGAGGATAGGGATAGTTTTTTCTTCATCGGTGACCAGTCTGTCTCCAGCGGTTGCAGACCGCGCAAAAACACCAATTTCACCGATAATGACAAAATTCCCGTCCGGATACCGTTCCCGCATTTCTTTCGCAGTATGGTACGGAAGTCTGCATAAGCTATATGGTTCAGTATAAATTCGCGTTTTTTCTGCCTCCGGATCAATCCGGTAAAGCATCACAACACCCCTTTTTCATTATGCCTGAAAAATCTACCGAAGACCTGAAATGGCGAAATTGACGCCTCTAATGCCGAAATCAGTATAAAAAGGACTGGCAAAAAACGATAATTTATCGTCGGCCCGCTCGGCAATTTACATACGGGTCGGCCCAGTGATGGCATATTCGCTTTTCGGCCATAGCGCCTTCCTTGGCGCTAAAGTCCGCGCTGAATATGTCATCACCGGGCTTGCTTATCCTGTTTAACCAGGCCAGCTTATCCTGCTTGGCGGTCGGGCTAATTCTGCAAGGAACAGCCCGAATAGCCTGTATAGGCAGTCTGAGGGCATAGGATAAAGCGGCTTTCCGGCGCTTGAAATCAGCCGGAGAGAGGGGTCGTATCCTTCCCGGACGATTTGCTGGAGGGGCGTAAAGAAAAAGCGGGAGGGATCCGCTAAGACATTTCAAGGTTCACATGCTGATCGCATGAGGGTTTTGAAATGTCTCGGATCCCTCCCGCTTTTTTAGCCGCGCAAGCATGTCCGGAAGGATACAGCTCCTCTCTCCGACAGCCCCGACACTCCTCAGACACGCCCCAGACAAAGCAGGCTAATTATCGTTTTGCGGCTGCCCCTTGTTTATTAGTCCAGCAGCTCTTCCACCCTTTCTATAATACTTTCCGGCACTACTGCAGAGCCACCGAAGACCTGAAACCCGTTAAATTTATCTTTTTCACTCCGCAGCAGCTCTTCCTGCTCTCCCGTCAGTCCGGAAGCACTCCCTCCCGTCAGGATCAGCCACCCGTTGTTTTGAGCCGCCACAGCCGCTCCTGCCAAGGCATCGCCAAAGCCCTTTCCTGTGGCCAGGTATACGCTCCCCGGATCAGGCTGTAAGTTTTTCAACACCAGCGCATTCGTATCATATGCCGTGTTTCCTCCATACCGTTCCGGGTTTGGCACCAGTTTTTCCAGTGCCGCCGGAACCACTGCCGTGCCTCCGATCAGCAGGGTCCGGCTGATCTTCAGCTCGCTTAAGGCCCGGGCTGTCGCTTCCGGCAGTTTATTCGACGTGCTGTCCACATAGAGAATCGGCACACCATGATAACCTGCCCACGCCGAGATGGACAATGGGTCCGCATAAGTACTCTCATACTTGTCCCCGTTCACCAACACCGCCTGACCCGCCGTGCTCCCGATCCGTTTGGCGATTTCATAAGCTGTGTCATACTGAGTATGCCCATAAACCCTTTCCACCTGCAATCCGGCGGCTTTTATGGTCCCCTCCACCGTGGATTGCACCGCGCCCGGACCTCCGACAATAACAATCCGCTTCGCCCCCAAAGCTTTGATTTCCGCCAGGACACCGGCAGACAGGCTGCTCGGCTGGGTCAGAAGCAAGGGCGCATGATAATATTTTGCTAAAGGCACCGCCGGGAGGGCATCAGCAGAGTTATCCCCTCTGGCCAGGACCACGGTGTCCGCTCCCTGACCGAAATTGGCTTGGGCGATGGCCACCGCCGTATCGTATTGGGTCTCGCCATAAATTCTCTCTCCCCCTTGCCCTGCTGAGTTCTGGGTAAGAATCAGCTTGGCAATCAGGGCGTGGCCAACCGCATTGGGATGTGGATCGAAATTATATGCTGCCAGATTGGCATTAACCGGGACTGCTCCGCCTTGCAGCGAGGCCGAAAAGGCGGAGTAGACATCAATCAGGGTATAATTCCCCGCATCCGCCTTAAACGCACCGTTTAAGCTTCTGATATAACCATCGGCGATCGTTCCCAGATCCAATGTACCGAGACCGTAGTTCAGGCTTATTCCCTGATAGGGATTATAGGCATTGGTGACATAGATTTGGGCGTCCGGCGCCAATTTCTTTATCCCAGTGATAATTGACGTGACGTTCGATGAAAAGGCGGCAGCCGCACTTTGCAGGGCCGGATTATTTTTCAGTCCGGTACCATCGTTGGCGTTCACCGCCGCAAGAATACCTGCCAGTTTCACCGGGTCGCTCGTCTGCAATTTAACCAATGTCGCCGGAAGCTCATCGATGCTGCAGCCAAACTTAGCCGCCACAATGCCTAAGAACGGACCAAGCACGTCGTTTGACCCGATACTGAGGGTAATTGTTTGGGCATTGGCCAAGGCGGCCTGCGCAGACACAGCGGAGGAATCGGTGGAGATCAGAGCCGCCAGAAGCTGGGTGCTGGTCAGTCCATCCACGGCCAGATTTACAGCAGGCAAATTTAAATCATTGCCCACAACAGATACATAGGCATTTGCCGGTGTTTTTCCAATGCTGTAGCCTGTCAGCCCATACCCGGTGGCGATACTGTCGCCTAACGCCACGTAGGCAGCCACAGCAGTACCCGCAGCCGCAACGCCGACCGGATAGTCCGCTGTCTCCGCGTTTGCCTGGAGCCCCGGACCCGCCAGCATGGTAAGAGCCATCGCCGCGCAGAGCAGCAGGCTCCAGAATCGTCTTCGTTTCATTCTCATAAACTTGTGACCTCCTTAATTTGCTTTTAATCCTGATTATTTTCTTCATTAATTATAGTGAACGATCTTTCGGAAATGAGAAGATGGCGAAATTGACCCTTCCATTGCCGAAATTGGCATAGACATACCGGGTCCAATCCGGTAAAGCAAAAGCTGGCTTATTAGGCCAGCTCTTGATTGATTAACTTATCGTCTCAATGTACCTCGTTTTTTATGCATCGGTCATTTACAAGCCAAGGATGCTCTTGACGGTTTCCAACGTACTCTCCACTACCACCGCCGGACCGCCAAAAACCAGGAATGCTTTGATCACTCCTTGTCTGCCGATCAGCAAATTAATCTGCTCTCCCGTCAGGATCAGCCACCCGTTGCAAATCCTCTCCACCTGCAATCCGGCAGCCTGCAGGCTCTCCTCCACCTTGCACGCCCTCTCTGGGATGTTTCTCTCGCCTGATTATACAAAATAAGGGTCCGCAAAAATCCCCATGGCGAAATTGACCCCTCTAATGCCGAAATGGAAATAAAAGCAGCTATTTTTCCTCATCCTTGAGATTGGGAAAGGCCGCCTTTAAGGTGAACACCTTCCCGTCATGCTCTGTTTTCACAAAGCCTCCGCAGGCTGCTGCAACCTTGCGGATATTTCCCAGACCCATTCCATGATCAGGCTCTTTTTTAGTGGAAGGATAGCCCCTCTCCTCTGCCTGCAAGAGACCGTTATAAGTGTTCTTTACTTTGATCAGCAGCTGGCGGTTTACTGGCCTGACTTCCACCGCGATAAACCGTCCGGACTGGCTTTCCATGCCGCAGCACGCTTCAATCGCGTTTTCCAGCGCATTGCCTAAAACCACGCACAGGTCAATATCGCTCACCGCAAGCTGTCTGGGAATGCTGCACACACAGCGGAAAGGGATGTCGGCTGCTTTGGCTTTGAGGGCATAGTAGCCCAGAATGGAGTTGGCCACCCCATTCTCACAAAATACCGGCAAGGGGTCGGTCTCGGTTTTTTCCCCATAAGTATTCAAAAACTCTTTCAGCTCATCGTAGCGTCCGTCTTCAGCCAGTCCCTGCATAGCCCCGATGAAATGACGGATGTCATGCTTGATGGCCCGGGTCTCATTGATCTGCCCGCTCAAAGATTCATAATATTCCCCCTGGGCGGCAATCTGACTTTTGGCCATAGCCAGCCGGGAAGAAGACAGGGCCAAATCATTGTAAAGCCCGCCGATCCGCAGGGCATAAACCAAACTAAGGATCATCAGATAGAGTGCCAGAGTCATCAGCAGCGTGGACGACAGGTTGAGGTAAATGTTACCGTTGATATAGTAGCAATCGATGATCAGGCCGGAAACAGCCAGAATCACCCCGCCAAAAATCGGCAGACCAAACTTTTTCATCGGCTGCCGGGAAAAATAAAGCTTGAAGAAGGCATAGATCTCCAGGGCAAAAGTGGCAAGAGGCAGGAGCACAGTCAGGTGCCGGTTGTAGATTTCATGGGGAACCAGCAGATAAATCAGATAGATTGCGGCATAATAAAGGAAGAAACCCATCTTTTCTTTCCGGGAAAAGGTCACGCCGAATTGCTCCTGGGCCAGAAAAATCAGCAGAAATTTGAGCACAAAGGTGACAAGAAACATCAAAGGATTGGTGGATTCATAGGAAAGGCCGCCGAATACCGTATTCTGCCAGAAGCTGTAGAACTCTGTGGTCAGCATAATCCGCAAAAGCACGCAGATCATCATCACCGGCAGCCAGGCAGAACGTACTCCTTTGCGGTAAGAAAGACGGTATACGGTACTCAGCACAACAAAAGAAAACAGCACCGTTCCCAAGAGCAGAAAGCGCAGATTGTCCCGCCCGCCGCTTTCCTCTGTGGTTTTTTCATAATCTTTCAAAACAGGCGCCATGTACAGTCCGGAAAAGCGGGTAGTGGCTGTTTCAATCACCACTTCGTGCTCCACTCCCGCAGATAGGGTCACCGGATAGAGCTTGGCCTCGGGAACGGTAAAGACCTTCCTCTCATCCTTGACTACGGTCCCGCTTTCCGCAGTGAGCCGTCCATCGATGAACACACGGTAAGCACTGCCGAAATCAGGTATGTAAATAGTGACAGGACGGGAATAATTGAAGTTCTCCAGGGTAAGGTGATAGCTGGCAAAGCCGTCTGCCGGCAGCCAGTTCCCGTTGACTTTATATTTTGACCAATAGTCAGGCACTTGGATCTGAAAATCCGGCCCCTGCTCCCGTTCTCCCTCGGTGACAATCAGGCGGTGCCAATAAAAATCCCACTGACCATCCAGCACAACACTCCGGTCCGTTGAAAGTCCCATAACGTCGATATTTCCGTCTGCCGCAACCGAAGCTCCGGTCAGATCATGGTAAAACAAAGAATAAAGCACCGGCAGGTGAGCTGACAGGATAACAAAGAACAATCCTGCCAGCAGCCATGCTTTGGTATAATTTATTTTGCTCATGGTATTGCTCCCTGGTCCATATGAGAAAACAAGTAAGCATAGTATTGATCTTTGGCATTTTTCAGACGCTTCTTGGAAATTCCTATCATCACTTGTCCGACCCGGAAATAGCTCTCACTCATCTCATTAACGTGAGCTAAATTAACCATAAAACTTTGATGACAGCGCACAAAGGAATGTTCCGGCAATGCTTTCTCCATCCCAGCCAATTTTCCGTAGCATTGCAGCATGCTTCCATCCGTCAGGTGAAACAGAATCAACTTATCCCTGCTTTCCAAATATAAAATGTCACGATAGCGGAGACTGTATCTGCTTGATTTGTAGCTGAAATGGATCTTTTGCTCTTCTTCCCTGCCTAATTCCTCCAGGGCACGGTCCAGCACCCGATACAGTTTTTCTTTAACGAAAGGCTTCAAAAGATAATTGAAGGCAAATACCTCATAGGCTTCCGGATAGTGTTCCCTGCTCGATGAAAGAAAGATGATTTTAAGATCTTTACGCTCCCTGCGGATTCTCTGCGCCGCCTCAACTCCATCAATTCCCGGCATATAGATATCCAAAAAGAGAATATCCGCAACCGCTGAAGGGCTGCGCAGAAATTCTCCGATTAACATTTCCCCGTCCGTATAGGTATTAATTTCAAATGAGGGATCATATGTATGGAGGGCATTAGCCAGCAACTTTATGTCTTCTCCCGCATCATCACAGATGGCGATCCTGATCGGCATCATTATCAACCTTTCTTAAGCAAGAAAGTTCCTTTTTTCCTTTTGTCCTATAACACAATCAGGGACGCCCTGAGTGTAGCATAGGCGCCTGTAAATATCAATCATTTTGCCACTGCTCACTTAAGAAGAAAAAGGAGGCCTGATTCGGCCTCCTCTTCCCTCTTTTCAGAATCAACTGGCAAATCCTCTTACTTCTGAGGCTGCTGCTTCTGGCTGGTACCTTTATGTTTCCGGTTAGCAATGCCGATTTCCTGAGCGACCTCATATTTGAATTTCTCCATTTCAGGGGTGAGGCTTATCTGTGTTTTTTTACCCTGCTGATCCATTCTCTAAACCCTCCTTTTTTACAGAAGCTTAGTGACGTTCATAGTATGAAGCAAGTTCTGATTCTGCATACGAGGGAATTGATGTCACATTCATTTTTAAATGGAAACATTGCTATATTTATTCTTTGAAGATGAAAAATATGCTGAGGCCGGGGCTTGAGCCATTCCGCCTGCGGGCACCATTATTTCTGAGTTTCCGGCACTTTGATGAAAATCAAACCACCGATGATGAAAAGAATAATGACGCTGAAAACACCGTAATTGGTCTTGCCTGTGAGCTGGGCCACCACTCCGAGGAGAGCCGGTCCGATCACTGCGGCAAATTTGCCGAAGATATCGTAAAATCCAAAAAACTCATTAGCCTTTTCTTTAGGGACCAGTCTGCCGAAATAAGAACGGCTGAGAGCCTGAATCCCTCCCTGGGCTGTTCCCACCAGCATGGCCAGAATCCAGAAATCCAAGGCTGTCTGCAGAAAGACAGCATAAATGCAGATTCCTATATAGGTCACAATGCCCAAACCAATAATTTTCTTTGTCCCGAAGCGGTCCGCCAGTCTGCCGTAAATGAGAGTAAAGGGGAATGCAATAAATTGGGTGGCCAGCAAGACAATCAGCAGATCGGTGGTGCCGATGCCCAGGTCGGAGCCATAAGAAGTGGCCATGGTGATAATGGTATTGACCCCGTCAATATAAAAGAAATAAGCAATTAAAAAGATAAAGGCTCCCTGATAATTCCTGATATTGCGAAACGTATTGCCAATTCTTTTAAAGCTATTGATAACGATGCTATCTTCTTTATCCAGGCCGAAAATCTGCTTAACATTTTTGAGCAAAGGCAGGGTAAACAGTCCCCACCAGATCGCTGTGATCACAAAGGAGATCTGGGAGGCCTGAGATGCACTGATGGGAATCACATTCTTTTGAGCCAGCATTACAACGGCCATGCATAGAATAAAGGGAATTGTACTGCCGATATAGCCCCAGGCAAATCCGGCTGTGGATACTTTGTTCATTCTCCGGTCATCCGCCACATCGACCAGAAAGGCATCATAAAAGATATTGGCCCCGGAAAAGCCAATCGAGGTGACCACATAAACCGCCAGGAGAACAAGCCAGTAGTGCGTTGGCACAACGGCCAGCAGAGCAGTAAAGATCACACCCAGCAAATAAAATAAAGTAAAGAATTTCTTCTTATAGCCCTTGTAATCGGCAATCGTTCCCAACACGGGAGCCATCAAAGCCAGAATCAAAGTTCCTATCGAATTGGCATAGCCCCAGTAAGCGGTGGAGGTGGTTTCACTGACCCCTGCGCTTTGAGCCGCCCCTTTAAAATATAAGGGCAGAATAGTTGATGTCACCGTCATACTGTAAGCTGAGTTAGCCCAGTCGTAGAGCACCCAGCTTCGTTCCTTTCGAGATAAGCTCTTCAAGTGAAGCGCTCCTTTCACATCCCGTTTTAACTATGTTTCCTTGTCTTCCATTTTATCAGTAATCTTTAGTATCATTAGATTTATAATTTAGGACTTTCAGTCTTTTTCATAGATAATTTCCTCTAAAATCCTCCCTTCGCTCTCATTCAACCTTAAACCTAACAACCTTGCCATAGTTGGTCCTTCATCAAGCAGACTCATTCTTCCGATTTCCAGGTTAGGCTTAATTCCTCGACCTGCAGCAGCAAATACCGTGGTATAACCGGGTTTTAAAGGAGAATATCCATGGGTAGCTGCTGTAAATTCTCCGTTTCCCCCTGTCTCTCCGTCCTGCAGGGTTTTAATCAGATCAGGTTCAACAGCATCGCTGAAATAATAACCGGATTGAGCCTCCAACATAAAGGCGCATTCAGGATCCGCTCCCATCTCCGCAGCTTCGGAAGCAGAATAGACAGATTCAATTCCATTTTGGTCTTCTTCCGCCAATCCTTTTAAAAGCCTCCCCACATCCTCTTTCAATCGAGCGTCTGCCTTGGATTCAAGATAAATGTAGGATGAACCGTCGCAATGCTTAGCAATCACATTCCAGTCACAGATTTTATTATCTTTTAGGGTAATGTATCCCTTTTGAGCCAACAATCCATTTAAATAAATAACTTTATCTTCATCTATAGCTCCGTGGTCTCCTAACAACACCACTGTACTCTTTTCATACAAGCCTTCCCTCCTCAAGGTTTCAATCACCTCGCCCAACCTCTGGTCAAACCTGATAATGGCAGCAGCACTTTCCTTTGAAGCCACCCCAAAATGGTGTTTCTGCGCATCAAGGTCAGAAAAATGAACTAAGGTTAAATCCGGCCGGTATTTTTTCAGGGTGTAAAGTAAGGATTGATGAACAAAATTATCAAGGGCCGGCTGGTTTAAACCCTGTCTCAGATATCCAAAACGGCGGTTAAGTTCCAACTGGTACCACGGTGTACCATTAAGGAGGGAAACCGTAATCTGATTTTGCCAGGGCCTGTTGGCGAAAATCTCCGGCAAGTTGTACTGTATCTTGGATTTCGCGGTGACCGGCCATAGCAGGGCTGCTACTTTCATTTTCTCTTGAATGGCCCGATCATAAATTGTCTCTCCTTGAACATACCTTCGTTTCCAATACCAATCCGGACTTCTCCTTTTTGGCTGAAGGAGCGTATTGTTGACAATCCCGTGATCTTTTGGCCACCGGCCTGTGACAATACTGGTGTGAGCCGGATAAGTAAGAGAAGGATAGACGGAACGAACATTTTTACAATAAGCAGCGTTTTGCAAAAATTCTCGAAAATGAGGCAGGTCACTAGCTTGCTTAAAATCTTCAGTGGACATGGCGTCAAATGAGATCACTATTAAATGTTGAGTTAATCGGTACTTTAAATCTTCTTGCATCGTTATGTACTTCCTTTGTCCTCTTCTAATTACAGAACAGTTTAACAACAGAGGAATAAATTCTAGTTATCTTAATGTAAATATACTGTAAAACTTTTATCCCGTATATAAAAAACTATCTCTTCTTTAAGAGAAGGGCGTTATTTTCCGCGCTGTTGACCTGCATAAAAATTGGGCTGAACCCATTTAGTTCAGCCCAATTTTTTCCGGAGGAAAAAAGCGGTCCACTTCCCGAAGCACCTTATCATATTCAGTTGGATTCGCCATAACCTTTTGCATAAACCGATAAGCCTTTTCCACCAGTTTTCCGTCCTTAGCCAGATCGGCTAAACGAAGTTCGGCCAATCCATGCTGCCGGGTACCGAACAATTCTCCAGGACCCCGCAGTTGTAAATCTTCCTCGGCAATTTTAAATCCGTCATTCGTGCGGCAGAGAATATCCAAACGCCTGCTGTTGCGATTATCCGACATCAGAATACAATAAGACTGCTCTGCACCTCTGCCCACACGGCCGCGCAGTTGGTGCAATTGGGCTAGTCCAAATCTTTCTGCTCCCTCAATCACCATCACAGAAGCGTTAGGAACATTAACTCCTACTTCCACCACAGTTGTGGATACAAGAATGTGAATCTTTCCTGCCTGAAACTCTTCCATAATGGTTTCCTTTTCCCCGCTCTTCATTCTCCCATGCAACAAAACCACCCTATATTGAGGAAAGCGGGCTACCAGCTGCTCCGTTCTTTCGGTAGCAGAAATGGTATCCACCATCTCTGATTCCTCCACAAGAGGGCAGACTACATAAATCTGTCTTCCCAGCTGCAATTGCTCCAACATAAAATTTTCCAGACTTGGGCGCCCCCTCTCTGTCAAATGATTCGTCACCACTGCTTTCCTTCCCGGCGGCATCTCATCCAACACCGACAATTGAAGGTCACCATAGAGGGTCAAGGCCAGTGTACGGGGAATGGGTGTTGCTGTCATCACCAAAGTATGCGGTGCCTCCCCTTTTTCTTGCAGAAGGGAACGCTGCCTGACGCCAAAACGGTGTTGTTCATCAGTAATTACAAGACCAAGCGCCTTAAATCCCACTTCCTCTTGAATCAAGGCATGGGTTCCTACCACCACATGGGCCTCCCCTGTGGCCAGCAGTTCTAATACAGCACTCCGCTCCCCCTTACTCATATTGCCGTGCAATAAAACCGTCTTAATACCCAGGGGCTGAAAAACCTGTCCCAAAGACTGGAAATGCTGTAAAGCCAAAATCTCGGTGGGTGCCATCATGGCTCCCTGATAGCCAGATCCCACTGCTTTAAGGAGGGCAGCCATCGCCACTACTGTTTTTCCTGATCCCACATCGCCTTGCACCAGCCGGGCCATCGTTTTTGGTGTAGCCAGATCGTGAAAGATCTCTTGAATCACGCGCTGCTGTGCTTTTGTAATCTGGAAAGGAAGACTCACCAACCAGTGTCTGATTAAATCTTTACCCCCTGTCAGTATGGGACTCTTCCGCTGGATATTTCCACTCCGAAGCTTTGCCACCGCTAACTGCAAAAATAAAATTTCTTCAAACACCAAACGATCCCGGGCTTCCGCCAAAGCTTGATAGGAATCAGGGAAATGAATCTGAGTATGAGCCTGCACACGCTCCATCCATGGACCGATCTCTTCCCGAGGCAAAATCTCCGGGAAGTATCTTGCCGTCTCAGGGAGAATTCTTTGCACCAGAGAGCGGATGACTTTCGAAGATAGTTGAGCAGTTTCCGGATAGAAAGGAATGAGATTCACACTCTCTTTCGACTTGTCCGGAATCAGATCTTCCCTGTGTTCTATCACCTTTTGTGGAGAAAAATTGTACTTTTCGATATCCGTTACTTGAATTTCTGGAGTACGCTGCTGCCAACGCACCTTTCCTGTAACCCCCACATAAGTCCCTACCGGATATTGTTTTAAAACATAAGTCTGATTAAACCAAACAGCAATAAGGGTACGCCCTTCCTGTTCAATGGTTAATTTTATGACTTTCATTCTCCCTCTGGCGATGGTCCCTGCCACCACCTTGCCGAATACCGTAGCAATCTCTCCATGCTGTAACTCGCTGATCCGCTTTTCTTTCCTATCCTCGTATCGGCGCGGATAATACAGGAGCAGATCTTCAATGGTTGATACGCCTAAACGGGCGAGAAGCTTAGCCCGCTCCGGTCCTACTCCCTTTACATATTGGAGGGACTCTTTGCTGATTGCGTCTTTTTTCTCTCGCTCATTTACCGGCCTTGCTGTCTTTATCTTTAATGTCTCCACTGCCTTTACGGAGCTCACTCTTTCCGTAAGGCCCACCATTTCCTCCAAATTGTTCCCGCTATTCGTGCTTGTCTTTTGAGATCCTGCTCTTTCGCATTTATCCGTTTTTGACATAGGAATACTTCCAGACCCATTCCCTAAAAAGTCCGAACCGCTCCCGGCTTTTTCCAAAGAAAAACCTACTATCTCCGACTGTAAATTCTCCATCCAGCGCATTAATTCGGAAAAAGAATCCCGCCGTCGCAAAGGACTCCAATGAGGATAATTCTCCGCCACTTGTTTTAAGACACTCAGATCCTGCTCAGGAAATATCTGCTTCAACCGTGGAGTTATTCCCAATAAAAAAGCATGGAATCCCCCTAGCACACCTGTATTTGTAAAACCCTGCTTTTCTTCTGCCCGCAAAGCCTTTTTTAAGTTGTTAAATATTAGTTGCTGGGAATTTAAATTCATCGAAACTCTTCCTTAATTTTCTCTCCTGTCGGAGTGGCAGCCAGCCCACCCTGGGCCGTTTCCCGCAAGCTGCAGGGAAGCTGCTTACCAATCTGAGCCATTGTGTCAATGACCTCGTCAATAGGAATGACACTTTCCACACCAGCTAAAGCCATTTCTGCCGCCGTCATCGCCAACGTTGTGGCAGTGGCATTACGTTTAACGCAAGGGACTTCCACCAAGCCGGCCACTGGATCACATACCAATCCTAATAAGGATTTTAAAGCAATCGCGCCGGCATGAGCGGTTTGCTCAGGAGTTCCTCCTGCCAGTTCTACCGCCGCTGCCGCCCCCATCGCTGCCGCAGCTCCGATCTCCGCCTGACATCCTCCTTCTGCGCCGGAAACCGTAGCCCTGTCGGCAATAACCATGCCCAACCCGGCAGCAGTAAATAAGGCATTGATTAAATCTTCTTCCTTGGAGTCAAGTACCTCTTCCAAAGTAAACAACATGGCTGGTAAAACTCCGCAGGAGCCGGCAGTCGGGGCTGCTACAATTTTCCCCATCGTAGCATTTACTTCTGCCACCGCCAAAGCCCTGGCTATGGCTGCCGTCATCTGATCTCCCATTAAAGTTTTTCCCCGCCGGCGATAGCTTTCTACTTTAGCTCCATCTCCGCCGATCAGCCCCGATATGGAATGACGATCCCCCTTCAATCCTGCTTGCACTGATTCCCGCATCACATTAAGGTTTCGCCTCATTCGCTTAACCAGCTCTTCTTCTGTTTTCTCCAATTGGTCAACTTGCTCCGCCAACACGATTTCTCCGATCCTTACCTTCCGCTTCCGTGCTTCTTCAACAAAACAAGCATAAGTCCGCATATATTTCCCCCTTAAAGTGATTACGCCCTGTTTATTACTCCAAGGGCTCTACACTCATTACTTTGATGATATTGTCCAGTTCATTCAGTGTCTTTAAAAGTTCCGGGCTTGCCGCATGATCCGTTTCCACTACCATTAAGGCCTCTGCACCTTTTTTCTCCCGTGCTACCCACATACGGGCAATATTGATCTTAGCTCCGGCCAGACAGCCGGTCACCTGAGCAATCACTCCCGGCAAATCTCTGTGCAGCGTGATGATCGTTGGATAATCTCCTGCCAATTCTACCTTAAAATCATTTATCTCTGAAATAAGAATCCTTCCTCCGCCAATGGAAGAACCGGTCACGGTAACCCTGATATCGCCTTCACCCATCAACTCGAAGCGCACCGTATTGGGATGTACATCACCAAGATTGGCTTCTGAAAAAATCAGCTTCATTCCCTGCTCTCTAGCCAGGGAAATCGCACGGCTAATGCGTTCATCATCTGTCGACATTCCCATCAATCCGGCAGCTAAAGCCAGTTGAGTACCATGTCCTTTTCCTGTCTCCGCAAAGGAACCATGCAGGATAATCCTGCCTGCCTTTGGTGATGCACCCAAGATCTTGCGGGCAAACTGCCCTAAACGTACCGCACCTGCTGTATGGGAACTGGATGGTCCGACCATCACCGGGCCGATTAGATCAAAAGCAGTGCTTTTTCCCACCCTCATCTTTCCTTTCCGCTCTTTAATCTTAATATCCCTGATTCACACTCAAATTAATCTCAGCCCCTGTTTGCCTCAAATATCTCCCATTGATAAAAAAACCCTTCGGCGGCAGTTTGCTCCGAAGGGTGAGTAGTTATTCCACACCGAAAATATAATAATATAAAGGCTGTCCCCCAGAGTGCACTTCAACTTCAATATCCGGCTTCTCTTTTTCCAGCCATTCTCGCAAGACCTGAACCTGAGCTTCTTCAATATCCTTTCCATAGAAAATGGTGATCAGCTCATGTTCCTGCCAATTCATTTGGCTTAGGGTATCTTGGGCTACAGTGAATATATCCTTTCCAGTGGTCACAATTTCGTCTTCTACCAAACCAAGAATATCACCGCTGGCAATCTGTAGGCTGCCAAATTGAGAATCCCGCACCGCATAAGTCACTTCGCCTGAAGCAACAGTTTTCACAGCTGCTGTCATATTCTCCAAATTATCGGCATCCGTACCGTCAGGGTCAAAACCGAGTAAAGCCGCAATCCCTTGAGGTATAGATTTTGACGGAATAACGTGCACCTCACGGTCAGTCACAATCTCATTAACCTGCTGCGCTGCCATAATAATATTTTTATTATTGGGCAGAAGATACACGTGCCTGGCCGGAGTATTGCGTACTGCCTCGGCTAAATCTTCTGTGCTGGGATTCATGGTTTGTCCGCCTAAGACAACCTGATCTGCCCCTAAGCTCTTAAATGCCTCGGCAATCCCTTCTCCCATGGCAACAACCACCAGACCATGCTCTTTGCTGATTTCCTGAAGCGACTCCTCTTCTGTTGCTGCCGATACCAGAGAATGCTCCTTGTTGGCGTGAGCCATTGCTTCATTCTGCTCCAGCATATTGTGAATCTGCACTTCGTGCAGACTTCCCCACTGGATGGAGTAATCAAGCACCTTTCCCGGATTTTTGGTGTGAATATGAATCTTTACTACTTCCGGCTCTCCTACAACTAAAAGACAATCTCCCCGCCCAGCCAGATCTTTTTGAATCTGTTCAGGTCTGATATCTTGTCCTTTAACCAGAAATTCTGTGCAATAAGGATATTCCAGGTTTTCCACAGCAACAATTCCCCGTTGGCTTTCCTCCACCGGCTCTTTCATTGCCCTCGGCATAGGTTCGAACGTATCCAAGAATGCCGCATTGCCCTCCAGTGCCATAATCCAGCCTTCCAAAATAGTCATAAAGCCCTGTCCGCCGGAATCAACAACACCCGCCTGCTTTAACACTGGCAAAAGTTCCGGTGTTCTTTTTAGGGCTTCCAAACCTCTCGAATAAGCCGCTTGCAAAACTTCCAAAGGACTACCGCCTTGCTTGGCCTTTGCCATAGCCCCCTTTGCCGTCTCTTTGGAAACGGTAAGGATGGTGCCTTCTACAGGCTTCATCACAGCCTTATAAGCAGTATCAACTCCAGTCTGCAAGGCAGTGGCCAATTGCATGGCGTTGGCTTCTTTGATGCCCTCAAAGCCCTTGGCAATTCCGCGCATCAATTGAGAAAGAATCACTCCGGAATTCCCCCGTGCCCCCATCAATGAACCCATCGAAGCGGCGGCAGCTACCTCAGCTACCGTATCTCCTGCTGTCTTTTCCGCATCACGAGCTGCAGACTTAATGGTCAGATGCATATTCGTCCCTGTATCTCCGTCTGGAACGGGAAAAACATTCAGCGCATCCACCTCATGTTTTTTTTGCTCCAAAGTACGGGCACCAGTGCTGATCATCAGCTTCCACTGCTGGCCGGTTATCACTTCATTTCCAGATCTCAATGTGAATCCTCCCATTTATAAATGTCAGTCAAACTAAAAACGCTCGTCCGCCGTTTTATTCCAAGACGCGCACGCCTTGAATAATGACATTGACTTTTCCCACTTTTATCCCCGTATATTTCTCCATGTTATAGCGTACCCGCTCCATGACGTTGGCGGCCACTTCAGATATTTTTACCCCGTAGCTGACAATAATATAAAGATCAATCACAACTTCATCATCCTGTGTGGTAACGACAACGCCCCTGGCCAAATTTTCCTTGCCCAAAAGCTCGGCAAAGCCGTCGCTGAGTTTGCGCTGAGAAGCCATTCCCACCAAACCGTAACATTCTACAGCACCGGCCCCGGCCACTGTAGCGATGACTTCATCGGCAATATCAATCGTTCCAAATTCATTTCTAATTGATTTTCCCATTTAAAGGACCTCCCTCATGGTATTGTCCAAGTAACCTTTATTTTAACAAGGAAATGAGAAATGTTCAAGGGAAGGCCTTTTGCCCTGGAATGATTTTTATCTTTCAGTAAAATTTGTATGCAAAAATACAAAAATTGTGTCATATGTCGGCCAAAAATAAATTTAAAATAGAGCTAAACCTTGCCAAGACAGTTGAGTTTTGTTAAAATGTTATAGTATCATTTCGGGTGCAAAGGAGGTATTGAGCATGGCTAATGTTTGTGCTATTTGCGGTAAAGGGGTTACTACCGGTATTCAAGTCAGCCACTCCCATATTCGCACGAAACGGACTTGGAAACCGAACCTGCAAAGGGTTCATGCACTGGTGAACGGTACTCCTACCCGGATTAAAGTTTGCACCAGATGCTTACGTTCCGGAAAAGTTCAACGTGCTGTTTAATTAACAGGCATGTTAAGAGTAAAAAAGGACCTCATCCATTATTCAGAATAATGAGTGAGGTCCTTTTTTGCATTTGAGAAAATATAAGATAGGTCAGACAATGAATGACCGGAGATGAGCGATTAACGCCCGTTTGCGACATCAGAGCGTCATTCATGCCTGGCTTGCCTGTAATATTTCTGTTTTAATATTCACGTGACTTAATTCTCTGATGCGTCGGCGTCTCCGTCTTCTTTTTTCGATGCGCTCTCCGCTTCCTTTAAAATATCCTCCAGCTCCTCACGGGAAAATTGGTAATGCTCATTGCAGAAATGACAAACCATCTCTGCCTTTCCGTCTTCCATCAGATCATTTATCTCCTGTTTATCCAGCAGTTTTAAAGTATCGGTCAATCTTTCTTTGGAGCAGGTGCACTTAAAGGTCACAGAACGCTTATCCAAAACCTGATAATCCTCATTCTGCATCAGTTCAGGCAATAGGTTCTCCAGATCCTGGTGTTCTTGAGCCAGCCTGCTGATTCCTCCGGACAGATTTTTCAGGAGAGCTTCAATCCTTTCAATCTCCTCTTCCCCTGCTCCCGGCAAAAGCTGAATCAAGAGGCCGGCTGAACTCTCCACATGATAATCCTTTTCTACTAAAACCCCCAGCGACATAGCGGAAGGAATTTGTTCGGACTGAAGCAAGTAGTGGACCAAATCGTCACCAATCTCTCCGGTTTCAATCGGAACTGTCCCTGTATAGATCTCGCCGTTCTCCATACTCCGGTCAACGATCAGATTTCCTGCTCCGACGGCTCCCCCTACATCAAGCTTGCCTGCGGAGTTCAGTGGGAGATCGCATAAAGGTTCTTGAACGTAACCCCGTACTTCTCCGGCTGCATTAGCCACAGCTATGACCCCGCCTAAGGGGCCGTCTCCCAGAAAACGGACGGTCACATTTCCCTCACCTTTTAAGGTGCTGGCCAGCAGCAAGGCTCCTGTCATCGTCCGGCCCAACGCAGCAACAGCCACCGGAGTCATACCATGACGGCTGCGTGCTTCTTCCACTGTATGCGTGGTAGAAGCCAGAACCCAACGCACCTTGCCCTCCAGCATTGTTCCTAACCACAATTGATCTTTGTCCATTTTGCTCTCCTATTCTTTCCCATAATCAGGATAATGCAAGCGATGAATGACCGAAGATGAGCGATTAACGCCAGTTTGCGACAGCGCAGTGTCATTCATCACTTGGCTTACCTTTAAGTCAACAGAACAACCAGCAGCCAGCCTTCATGCACTGTCACCGTAGCCTGCGAACCTGTGAACACATTGCTGACGCCCCGCGGTGAAGTCTGATAGAGAACAGATCGGTGCAAAGGATAATAAAGGCCTGTGGTAGAGACTAAAGCCTGCTCAGTGAGCGGAACAAGAGAGATTTCCTGCCCCTCTTCCCCATCGATAGCTTCTTCTCCCCCGATGATCCACAGGGTTTGATTCCGGTCCTTGGCTTTGATGGTCAGGCCCAGTTTAGCAAAGGCCAACATCAATGCCAAATTACCCATAAAATGATCTGCCCTGCCTCCAGAAAATCCATATAAGCAGAGTTCTATCGACTTGTTCTCATGATGTTGCTCCTGTCCGTAAAATTTTCTCCTTACATACTGAAAAGCCAGTTCCAGATCTGTTTCATCCTTCTCTTTGGGATAAACAATAATCTCGACACCAGCTTCCTGACAGTACTTCAAATTTTCCCTGCTGATCGAATCCAGGTCTCCAATCAGCACATTTGGCATCCGTCCGGAAGCGAGAGCTCCGTTGCCACCACCATCGGCACAAATCACCCATTCAGCCCTGGATAATTCTTCTCTTCCCCATTCCTTATCCCAAGAGCCGTTAGCCACAATCCCGATTTTCATCATTCCACATGTTTCGTGGCAGCGGCCCTAATATCCCAGATCGCCTGAGCCGGATTGGGCTGGGCAAAAACCGCTGCCCCAGCTACGAGAATTTGGCCTCCTGCTTTCGCCACAGCCTGAGCTGTGGATGGATTAATACCTCCATCCACCTCGATTTGGCAAGGCGACTCCAGTTGTTCCAAATGCCTCTTCAGTACAGAAATCTTCGGCAAAACGGATGGAATAAACTTTTGTCCGCCAAAACCAGGGTTTACACTCATGATCAGAACCATATCCAAATCGTCGAGAATATATTTAAGCCCATCCAAAGGGGTTGCCGGATTGACGGCTACTCCTGCCGTCAGCCCAGTCCCTTTAATCTGCTGAATTACCCGGTGTAGGTGAACCGTCGTCTCCAGATGGACCGTAATATGATCGGCTCCTGCCTGAGCAAACTCATCAATAAAGCGCTCCGGATTCTCAATCATCAAGTGCACGTCAAAGCGCATCCTGGAATGAGAACGTAGAGCTTTTACGATCAACGGACCGATCGTAAGATTCGGAACAAAATGGCCATCCATCACATCGATGTGCAACACCTCTGCTCCTGCCTCTTCCACTTTCTTTACATCCTCTCCTAAGCGGGAAAAGTCTGCTGATAGGATTGACGGTGCAATCTGAATCATAGCTAATCACCCTCTTTTCATTTTCAATCTTTATCTTTATATTCAGTCTTCATTCTTTAAGCTTCGATTAATACTTACGCTCTCCGGCAATCACTTCTTTTAAGAACTGCCGATAGTGTTCATAACGAAACTGGGGAATTTCCCCCTCTTCCACACCTGCTTTAACCTGGCAATCCGGCTCCTGATCGTGGAGACAGGTTTTAAAGCGGCATCCACCCAAATAAGGATCAAATTCAGGAAAGAGATGCATTAATTCTTCTCTTCTCATTTGAGGTAAATAAAGGGAAGAAAAACCAGGTGTATCTGCCACCAATCCTTCTGCACACATTAACAATTCCACATGCCTGGTAGTATGTCTTCCCCGGCGGGACTTTTGGCTGATATCACCCGTCTTCAATTCCAGCCCGGAAGAAAGGGCATTGAGAACGGAGGATTTTCCCACTCCTGACGGTCCGGCCAAAACACTTACCTTTCCACTCAAGGCACCTCTGAGGGCGGCGATGCCCTCAGAGGTGCGGCTGGAAACTTTATAAAGCGGCCAATGGCGACTGTAAAAATCCCAAAGGAACTCATCTTCCTCTTTTGGCTCCCAAAGGTCCAGCTTTGTCAGCACGATAATGGGAGTAATCCCTACCCCTTCTATCTGGATCAATAAGCGGTCGAGCAAATTCAAATCAGGTACAGGAGTGGTCAAGGCAAATACAAGCAAAGCCTGATCCACATTGGCAATGGAAGGGCGAACCAGAGAATTCTTCCGCTCCTTCACTTTCTCAATCGTTGCCTGATTACCTCTCCCTGGTAGAATCTCCACCTGATCCCCTGTCATAAAATCCTGCTCTTTTATGCGAAAGCGACCGCGCAGGGAGCATTCCCATACTCGGTCTTCCGCATACACATAATAAAATCCGCTATATCTCTTGAGTAAAGTACCCTGAACCATAAACTCTCTCTTTCGCTTCAGTTAATTCCGCCATCAGGTTCTGCCAGGCCACCTTCAGTGAATCTTTGGCTTCCCAGCCGATAGGACCGGAACCACCTCTCGATACTGTAATCGTCACTGTATCACCCTTTTTCAGCGGTTCCCCAGGTGCTGGATCAGTTCTCACCACCACACTGGCAGGATAAATGGAGGAATTTTCACTTTCCACCAGGACAGTCACGCCATAATCCTTGCTCAAAGTATTCTGGGCTTCAGTAGCTGCCTTGCCCACCAGGTTGGGCATATTAAAGGACGTTCCGGATGGACCTGAACTTAAGGTTATGGTAAATTCGCCATCCTTCGGCCATTGGGAATCTGCTGCGGGCTTTTGATCCGTCACTGTTCCCACTGCGTCCGAGCTTGCTTCTTCCTTAGTCTTTATC
>JAEWCM010000035.1 GCA_023390635.1 Bacillota bacterium | reverse complement strand
TAGATGGGCTTGTTAAGGGACACATAGGAATTCAAAGGAATGTGTTTCTGGCGCGTCGCTGTTTTTATCGCAGTGATGATCTGCCTCGTAATACAAAGTTCGGCAAAAGCTCGAAACGATGAAAGCTTGTCACCCCGGAAATCCCGGATCGCTTTGTAAAGACCAATCATACCTTCCTGGATAATATCTTCACGATCAGCACCAATCAAAAAATAGGAACGCGCTTTAGCCCGAACGAAATTCTTATATTTGTTAATCAAATATTCGAGGGCTGCTGCATCCCCTTCTTTTGCCAATTCCACGATTTCTTCATCCACAATGACGTCACTTAATTCGCACCCTTCCGGTAGTTCAGATTGGGCGTGTAGAGTCAAGGCGATCCCTCCCGTGCAGTGTGATGAAGCTATGCTTTCGCTCTTGTCCGCAATAACATTTCTATTATACTCGACTTCCCAAAAAAGCGTCAAGGCGAACTTTCTGTTGTTCTGTCGTTAAAGGGCGCCCCCGCCTCTTCTTTGACGTAGTATTTCATACAACAGGACCGATCCGGCCACACTGGCATTTAAGGATGTGATCTCTCCCAACATCGGCAGACTGACAATTTCATCACAGGTGTCACGTATCAGTCGGCTCAAACCTCTGCCTTCACTGCCGATGACCAGCACCCGTGCCCCGGTTAAATCACTTTTAAAGGCTTCCCTGCCTCCGGCATCCGCCCCGGAAACCCAGCATCCGGCCTCTTTCAACTCTTTCAAGGTCTGGACCAAATTCCCCACTCTTGCCACCAAAACATGCTCAACCGCGCCTGCCGATGTTTTAGCTACAATTCCAGTCAATGCTACACTCCGCCGTTTAGGGATAATCACCCCATGGGCTCCCACTGCATTCACTGTCCGCAGCAGGGCACCCAAATTATGAGGATCTTCCACTTCATCCAGGACAAGAATGAAAGGATCTTCTTCCTTCTCTTTCGCCAAAGCCAGTATATCCTCCACTTCGGCATATTCTCCTGCTGCCACATAGGCCAATACCCCCTGATGATTGGCCTTTTCCGTCAGCCGGTCCAGCACATTCTTCTCCACAAACTGGACAGGCGTACCCTTATCCCTTAGAATAGCCAGCATTTCCTTATTTCGCTCTGCTTTAGCGTCCGTCTGAAAAAGCACCTTGTTCAAGGGCTTCCCACTTTTCAGCAATTCCCGTACCGCCTGACGGCCATAGATCATCTCTGTATCCACTATCATCATCCTTTTTTCTGCAGGCTTTTAATTCGCCCGCAGCTGTAGCTTCCTTCATGGCACACTCCCTGGGTTTCACAGGTAGGACCGGCCGAAGCAAAAACATTAGGAGCCACTTCTCTTACTTTTTCCAACATAGCCAAAGCTACCTGCCTGATCTCCCACTGGGCCCGTAGGCATGTCCGATGCTCAAAGAAATTGAGCAAAGATCGGGCGTTAAACGTCGCCATCAGAGAAGTGGTACACGCATTAGGCAGAACATAGCGGGCATCCTCCGCCTTCACCCATTGGGACAAGGTCTCGTAGTCTTTTTGCAGCCTGTTCATAGTCTCAATGAAAAGCTCTTTTGCTTCAGGGTGATTGGCTATGCTGGGAGGAACCACATATTCAAACTGGGCTTCCTTAACATAGCGCTGAGAACGTTGTGAATAGCTGGCAATCCGATGCCGAACCAGTTGGTGACTGGTAGCTCTGGAAATTCCGTCAATGGAAAATTGAAAGCTCACATGTTCAAACACGGACAAGTGTCCCATATCTTTTAATTTACTTACAAATTGGCTCACTTTCTCATCATCCAATCGTTCCCACAACTCAGGAACAGGATCGGCAGAATAACACAGGCGAGCTGCTGCGGCCACCACTCTCTCCGGGTCTGGGGTATATTGGATCAATTCAACATGCATAGCCTTGCTCCTCTCTTTTCCATCTCTTTCTTATGACTAAGGCATCTATGCTTTCCTATCGCCTATCTCTTGCCATCATTATCTTCTATGTCATCCATCATTTCTGCCACTTGGTTAAAGACCCATTCCAAGCGCTCTTCTTTTCCCTGCAAATGCCAATAACCTACCAGAGCCTCAAACCCAGTAGCATGTCGGTAAGTGACCACATCTACATTTCGGGGATGTCCTCCCTTGGCATTCCGCCCCCTCAGAACCACTTGATTTTCTTCCTCACTCAGCTCCGGCATAATGCGGTGCAGTATCTCCGCCTGTGTGCCTGCCCGCACATAATCGGTAGCCTTTTTATGGAGTACCTGCACCAGGCCGATCCCTTGTTCCAGTAAATGGGAACGAACCCACAATTCGTAGACCGCATCTCCCAGATAAGCCAAAGCCAGCGGATTAAGTTCCTGTGTTTTTATCATGCTCTCACCATCAATATTTTTTTCAAACCTTCTTTGTAAAATTTTCTCCTGCTAATCTCTGAGCTCACTGTTTAAAGGTCCAGCGGGCTCCTTGAGGTGTATCTTCCAGCACAATGCCGATTTCTTTCAGGGAATCCCTGATCATATCCGCCATTTCCCAATCCTTTTTCTTGCGGGCATGGGCCCGGATCTTCAGCATTACTTCCATAACCTGTGAAACGCTGTCATCCTCATTTTCACCGCCCACAGCCGCAGGGTGAGCAAAATCAAATCCTAACACTCCGCCCAATTCCAGCAGCGTATCCTTAGCCTCAGCCAATGCATGCTGACCAACAGTACGCTGCCCGATACAATGATTTATCTGTTTTGCTAAATCAAATAAAGCGGCATAAGCAAGGGCTGAATTAAAATCGTCATCCATGGCCGCAATAAAATCTTCCCTGGCCTTTTTCCCCGCCTGGATCAGCTCCTGATCATCAGTTCCTTCTTCCGCCAGCTTGTCCTGCACCTCATTAGCCAAACGCACACTGGTTTGCAGACGGTTCAACCCCTTCTGTGCCATCACCAGCTTCTCATCATCAAAATCCAGCTGGCTCCGATAATGAGTGCTCAGTAGATAAAAGCGCACCACCTCACCAGGAAAGTGCTCTGTAATCTCCCGCACGGTGAAAAAATTGCCCAGTGACTTGGACATCTTCTGCTGATTAATAGTCAAGAATGCACCATGCATCCAGTAGCGGGCATAAGTACTGCCACAGGAGCAACCTTCGGCTTGCGCAATCTCATTTTCATGATGAGGGAACACCAGATCCGCCCCTCCGCCGTGAATATCCAGTCCTTCCCCCAGATACTTAAGGGCCATAGCCGAGCATTCAATATGCCAGCCCGGACGCCCTTTGCCCCATGGACTGTCCCAGGAAGGTTCTCCCGGCTTGGCACTCTTCCATAGAGCAAAATCCATTGGATGATGCTTCCGCTCATCCACTTCCACTCTGGCTCCGGCCATCATATCTTCCAAAGTCCGCCCGGATAGCTTTCCATATTGAGGAAGATTGTTCACCGCATAATATACATCCCCATCCACAGCATAGGCCAGACCGTTATCCTCCAATGTCTCAATCATCTTGATCATCTCGGAAATATGCTCCGTGGCTTTAGGTTGAACATCGGCAGGCAGAATGTTCAGAACCTGACAGTCTTTATAGAACTCTGCGATATATTTTTCTGCCAAAGCATGCGGGTCCATTTTCTCTTCATGGGCCCTGTTGATAATTTTATCGTCAATATCAGTCAGATTCTGCACATACGTGACCTTGTATCCGCGATACATCAGGTAACGTCTGACCATATCAAATACAAGAAAAGTACGCCCATTGCCCACATGAATATAATTATAGGTCGTCGGACCGCATACATATATCCCCACATTCCCGTTTATGTGAGGATGAAACTCTTCTTTCCGGCGTGTCATCGTGTTGTACAGTTTGATCGGCATTTAACCTACTCTCCTCTTCTTCTGTAAATTTCTCCAAATATTCTACCCGATTCAGCAGACAATTCAACACTTCTGTCACCGGATCAGGCAGATCATCGTGGCGGAGATCAGGATCTTTAATCGGAATTCCCCGATGAACTACTACTTTGCCAGGAACTCCAACCACCGTGCTGTCAGGAGGAACCGGCTTGTTGACTACCGATCCCGCTCCTATTTTAACATTATCCCCAACTTTAAACGAGCCTAAAACTTTAGCCCCTGCACCGATGACCACATTATTGCCAATAGTAGGATGGCGCTTGCCCTTTTCTTTGCCTGTCCCCCCCAAAGTTGCTCCCTGATAAATGGTCACATTGTCCCCGATTTCCGCTGTTTCTCCGATCACCACACCCATCCCGTGATCAATAAAGAGGCCTTCCCCGATTACCGCTCCCGGATGAATCTCAATTCCGGTAAAAAACCGGGAAATCTGAGAAATAACGCGAGGCAGGAGCACCAGCTTCCGTTTATACAGCCAGTGAGCTACCCGATGCCATAATACGGCATGGAATCCCGGATAGCATAAAATTACTTCCCAAATACTCTTTGCCGCCGGATCGCGCTCAAAGACTGCTTTAATATCCCGATGAATGCGTTTAAACATTAAAGCTCACCTCAATTTAATAATAGCCAATTTAAAAACAATAAAAAAAATCCCCCGTCCAGAGACGAAGGATTCGCGGTTCCACTCTGCTTGAGCAACTTTCAGCTGCCCCAACTCTACCGGCTTTAACACAGCCCTGCGGATGGAAATACTCAGCTTCTTCCCATCAGTTCCGGGAGGCACTTCAGTCAGTTCATCGGGGTGGCTCGCACCTTACCCACCCTCTCTGGATCAAATCCCTCACTTACTCTTTCCCGTCATTACCCTTGCTATACTTAAATTGTCGAAATTCAGCTTTATTGATCATAGTAACGCAGAATCGGCAAATTGTCCAGTAATAACCTTTTTATTGATCGGCCTTTAGTCATCATATGAACAGAGCTAAGGCATCGTTCATCATTTTAGCAATCAATACCCAGGTTTTTAACGGAAGAAGCCAAGCGTTTTAATACAATTTCTTTTCCCATCAAGGGAATCAAGTGATGCAGCTCAGGTCCGTGCATTTGTCCCGTCAAAGCAATCCGTACAGGCATGAAAACCAGCTTCCCGCCCACCTTCAACTCTTTGCCGATCTGTTTCATCATCGCTTTAACAGCATCCATATTCAATTCTTCTGCTTGCTCAATCTTTTCTCTGAACAGCCCAAGCACAGCGGGAATCTGTTCTGCTTTCATAAACTCTGCTGCCTCTTCATCAGCTTCCGGAACATCGACGCCATAAACATAAGGCACGAATTCTTTAATCTCTGCCATATAAGACAGATGATCCACCACGGCGGCAACGAAATTCTTCAACCAATTTTTTTGGTCTGCAGATAGATCGGCAGCAGGGAATACTCCCATTTCCTGCAAATAAGGCAATGCCAAACCGGCCAGACGCTCGGGATCTGCCAATTTCATATAATGGGCATTAATATGATTCAATTTGTTAATATCGAAAATGGCCGGGCTTTTAGAGACTTTTTCCAGAGAAAATTCCTGACACAGTTCTTCCCGCGAGAAAAACTCCTGTTCGCCAGAAGGTGACCACCCCAGCAAAGCAATAAAATTGACCACCGCTTCAGGCAAGTAGCCTTTCAGCTTATAATCCACCACATTGGTGTCTCCGTCCCTTTTGCTCATCTTTTTTCCTTCACTGTTCAGGATCAGTGAGACATGGGCAAATTGAGGCTCTTCAATCCCCAGTGCCTGATAGAGCAAGATTTGCCGCGGGGTATTGGACAAGTGCTCTTCACCCCGGATGACATGGGTAATTTTCATAAGGCTGTCATCAATAACCACAGCAAAGTTATACGTAGGCACCCCATCCGACTTTACAATCACATAATCGCCAATTCCGTCGCTTTCAAATATCACCTTACCCCGCACTGCATCATTGATCACAATCTGACGGCCTGCCGGAACTCTAAAGCGGACGACCGGTTTGCGTCCCTCCGCCTCATATTCAGCCTGCTGCGCTCTGGTCAGATGACGGCATTTCCCAAGATAACGTGGTGTCTCGCCCTTGGCCATCAGTGCCTGCCTTTCCGCTTCAAGCTCTTCTTCCGAACAATAGCAGTAATAGGCAAAGCCTTCATCTAAAAGCCGTTGTGTATACTTTTGATAAATATCCAGCCGCTCTGTCTGGCGGTAAGGACCATAAGGCCCACCTACCTCCAGCCCTTCATCCCAATTAATATTGAGCCATTTTAAAGCTTCTATAATATATTGCTCCGACTCTTTGCTGGAACGCTCTAAATCCGTATCTTCACTGCGCAAAACAAAGGTTCCCCCGGTTTTCTTTGCCAGCAAATAGTTAAACAAAGCGGAACGTGCTCCGCCAATATGCTGCGGTCCGGTCGGACTTGGAGCATACCTCACTCTGACTTCCATATCTATCCTCTCCTTAATCTCTAAAAGATACTCTATCCAGATTCTATGATCCCAACTTAAGTTAAAACCGATCTATTCGGCTTGCCCGACGATTGGCTGTAAGCTGACAATGGCATAAGCGCTAATACCCTCGCCGCGCCCGGTAAAACCCAGTTTCTCAGTAGTCGTCGCTTTGACTGAGATGAACTCCATATCTGTTTCCAGAGCGTCCCCTATGGTTTGACGCATACTTTCAATGTAAGGTGCCAGCTTAGGACGTTCAGCCACTACCGTGCTGTCCAGATTATAGACCTTGTATCCCCTCTCCTCTAGCAAACGATTCACATGCTTCAGTAATTCCAGACTGGAAATTCCCCGGTAGCGCTCATCAGTGTCCGGAAAATGCTTGCCGATATCACCCAATGCCAGGGCTCCTAATATAGCATCCATGATGGCATGAAGGAGTACATCGGCATCAGAGTGTCCGAGCAATCCCTGGGAATAGGGAACATCTACTCCTCCTAAAATAAGCTTCCTGTTTTCTATTAAAGCATGGACATCATATCCTAATCCTACTCTAATCACGATCACCCCCACCAGCCTGTTCTAGCCCATAAAAGATTCTTTCTATTCTTGCCTTATTGATCTATATTACCTAAAACTCTCTTCCGGTTCAACCCTCGTTCAACTTCCTTGGAAGCCAGAACTGCGATGGAGCAAAATAGCTTCAGCCAACCATAAATCATCTGGTGTAGTAATTTTTAAATTTTCATAATGACCCGAACAGACCTGAACAGGACAACCCATCCATTCCACTAATGAAGCGTCATCCGTACCAATATATCCTTGGGCCGCAGCTTCTCCGTGCGCTTTTTCCAATAGAAAACGGTCAAATAGCTGAGGTGTTTGCACTGCCACCAGTTCAGACCGGGAAGGGGTCTCCAGCACTAACCCATCCGAATCAACTCTCTTTACCGTATCTTTCAGGGGGACCGCCATAATGGCAGCAGCCGCCTGACCGGCACTCTTTATGAATTCATCAAACTGTTCGGAAGTCAGCAAAGGACGGGCTCCATCATGAACCACCACGCGATCCACATCCTGGCCGAGCGCTATGACACCCTCCCGCACCGATTCCTGTCTCACGGCTCCCCCACAGATCACATGGGAAACCTTTGATATCGTGTAGTTGTACACAAGTTCCTCCAAATGAGATAAATCCTGCTGAGCACCTACAAGAACAATCTCTGAGACAAGCTCAGAGATTTGCAAGAATTTTAATGTATGCACAATTACGGGTAATCCATTGAGTTGTAAAAACTGTTTATTGATTGATGTGCCCATCCGTTGTCCCTGCCCTGCGGCAGGGACAACAACTCCCAGCTTACCCAATGGCATTCACCTCAGGCGGGGAAAAATCGATAGATTTCTTTTCAATCGGTCCCTTTGGTTTAGCAAAAATCATCCGGCCGGCAGCCGTCTGCAAAACGCTGGTTACCATGACGGAAATATGCTGCCCCATATAACGGCGGCCTGTATCTACTACGATCATCGTACCGTCATCTAAATAGGCAATCCCCTGCCCACTCTCTTTACCTTCTTTCATCACCTGAACAATCATTTCTTCTCCAGGTAAAACCACTGGTTTCAAGGCATTAGCCAATTCATTAATATTCAAGACCGTGACGCCTTGCAACTCAGCTACTTTATTCAAATTATAATCATTTGTCAAAACCGGAGCATTCAGAACCTGACCTAATCTTACCAGCTTGCTGTCCACTTCCGCTATATCTTCAAAATCTCGCTCATAAATCTCCACTTTGATTTTTGTTTCTTTCGAAATCTGATTCAGGATGTCCAGCCCTCTCCGTCCCCTGTTGCGCTTCAGGAGATCGGATGAATCGGCAATATGCCTTAACTCTTCCAAGACGAAGCTGGGGATGAGCAAGGTCCCTTCCAAGAAAGAAGTTTGCACAACATCGGCAATCCGCCCGTCAATAATTACACTGGTATCCAAAATCTTGTAGTGAGACTTTTCTTCGGTTCCCTTCTGGAGTTTATTCTCCTTACCTTTCTCTCCCTTTTCTTTCAGGCGGGAAAAGATATTGAAGGATGTAAAAATCTCTTCCCGCCGTTTAATTCCTAAAGTCCAACCTAAATAGGCTAATGTCAAACTGACAACCATCGAAAGTATGGGCCCTACAACCGGGATATTATCTAAGGGTATACTTAAAAGTCCGGATATGATCAGAGCCACAATTAGACCGAAGACACCGCCCATAATCTCATACATAGGTATTTTCTGCAGACGTACATCAGCCCAATGAATTAAAGAGAGAAAACCTCGGATTCCTGTCGGCGCAGCAAAGAAACCCAACACAGCAAAAATAAAAATTAAAATAACATAAGTCCAGATGGGAGCTATATTCCAACCAAGTGTAGCCCATAATTCAAAACGGTAAGTTAATAAATTCAGATAAAATCCCAAGGCACCGAATAATAACGTGATGATTCCGCGTATCACATTGCGTATCATCCCTTCACCTCCTTTTTTTGTTATTTTTTCACAAAAACCTCTTTGTTATACTCCATTGTCCAGAAAAACCATCAAGGGAACACTTATGCCCCATTTTCCAACACTTGATCCAGCATAGATCGTACAGAATCTTCTTCTGTCTCCCCTGCCAGCACCAATTCGCTGACTAAAATCTGACAGGCGTTCTCATACATCTTCTTCTCACCTGTAGACAAACCTTTATTATGTTCTCTGGATGCCAAACTCTTTATCACTTCTGCCACTTCAAAGATGTTGCCGCTGCGGATCTTTTCCATATTAGCCCGGTAGCGCCTATTCCAGGCCAAATCAACCGGTGCATCTTTTCCTTTTAAGGCATCAAACACCCGATCGATTTCTGAATGGGGAATGATGTCCCTCAAGCCTAAAGAGTGCACATTAGCGATGGGAATCATGACTTTCATCTTACCTACGGGCATGTTCATCACATAATATTTATGTCTTTCGCCCAGCACTTCCTTTTCCTCTATCGCTGTAATGACTCCGGCTCCATGCATCGGATAGACTACTTTGTCTCCAATCTGAAACATACAGTCCCCCCCTTTTACTCATTATATCAAGGTTTGGAAAAGGGGTCAAAAAATATGAAATTGTATCACATCTTTGCGCTGCCTGTCAACTTGCTTATTCTCTAAATTTAAGGGACCAATAAGTTTAATAAAATTAATACTATCATATATAACGGAATAATCACGTCGAAATCAGGATACTCCAGAAAAATTCATTTTATGGGATTTTTAACTTTTCAATATCCCCTAAATGATAAAAAATATACTAACTGTAGAAAATTGACAAACCCTGAATTGGCTAGATATAATGGAGTTGGCAGAAAGGAGTGAGGAATCAGACGATGGAACAACTCACTGATCAGTTTCAAGCCACAGTAAAATCTCTTTTAATCAGGCATCAAAGCATTCTTGACATTCTCTCCAAAAGTCAGGATACCTGTGCCCGCGTAAATCGGGCTGTGATTAAAGCAGTAACCAATTGCGGCTGTTTAGCTATTGATGCTCACAAAAAACCTCTTCCTGACAATGTCACATTGAACGACCTGCGTGAACTCCTGGATAGTCAGTTAGAAGGCAAACTTTGCGATAATTGCCGTTTCATTATTGAAGCGGAGTTGGGCAACCAACTATTTTACATTGCTGCCTTGGCCAATGCTTTAGACATATCTTTAGATGATGTTTTAAAGAAAGAAGAGGACAAACTATCAACCCTCACTATATTTAACATGTCTTAAACAACAGTCACCTTTTCCATCATCATATAGTCAACATAAAGATCAGTTAAGCGTTTATTTTTATCTGCCTTGAAGCATTTCTGTTTCAAGGCAGATTTTCGTATACGATTCCCCAACCGCTTTATTTCTGGAGAGCCAAGCCTAGTGCCTGCTCTACATTTTCCACGCCTATAAGATTCATAGATGTTTCTATATTTAAATTTTTCAGATTCCCTTTCGGTAAAATTGCTTGGCGAAATCCCATCTTTTCCGCCTCCCTGATCCGTTGTTCTGCTTGAGCTACTGCCCGGACCTCTCCCGCTAATCCTACCTCACCGAATACAACTGTTTTCTCATCCACCATCCAATCCCGAAAACTCGAAGCCATTACCACCGCCAGTCCCAAATCAATGGCAGGCTCATCGACTGTAATTCCTCCGGCAACCTTGACATAAACATCTGCATTACCCATATGGAGGCCAACCCTCTTTTCCAATACGGCCAACAAAAGCTGGACCTGTTTTATATCAATTCCGTCAGAGGTACGCCTGGGCGGAACAAATGCCGAATTGCTCACCAATGCCTGAACCTCCACCAGCATGGGGCGTGTTCCTTCTAAAGCTGAAACCACGACACTCCCTGAGACATTATTAGGCCGCTGAGATAGAAATAATAAAGAAGCGTCAGGGACATCCACCATCCCCTTCTCCCTCATCTCAAAAATGCCAATTTCATTCGTACTGCCAAAACGATTCTTCACCGCGCGTAATATTCTGAACTGGCCATTCCGGTCTCCTTCCAAATAAAGTACCGTGTCCACGATATGTTCCAAAACCCTTGGCCCTGCTAACGAACCATCTTTTGTTACATGACCGACAATAAAAGTTGCTATGCCGTTTGTTTTGGCTAAATGAAGTAACTGAGCCGCCCCCTCTCTCACCTGGCTTACACTGCCCGGCGCACTGGGGATCTCCGGCTTAAACATAGTCTGGATCGAATCAATAATCAATAAATCCGGTGCCAGATCAAGCACATGTTGATGGATGATATCGAGGTCAGTTTCACTCACTACATACAGACGTTCAGTCAATGTTCCCAGTCGCTCTGCCCTCATCCTTATTTGCCGGGCACTTTCTTCACCTGTCACATACAAAACCTTGCCCCGCTTTACGGCCACATGAGCACAGGCTTGCAAGGTTAAACTGGATTTTCCGATTCCCGGATCACCAACAATCAGAACCACCGATCCAGGGATAATCCCTCCTCCTAAAACCCGGTCCAGTTCTTCCGATCCTCCGGAAAAGCGCGGACTATCCTCCATCTCTACCGTCCCAATCGGTACAGGTTTCTGCCCCCCGGGCAAT
Source organism: Bacillota bacterium (assembly GCA_023390635.1). GTDB lineage: Bacteria > Bacillota > Desulfitobacteriia > Desulfitobacteriales > Desulfitobacteriaceae > JAEWCM01. The sequence continues at coordinate 8,361 of JAEWCM010000035.1, read as the reverse complement.
AAGCTTCCACCCAGCCCCTTAGGTTTCTTCTCCGGATCGGCATGAATAATTTCTTCCACCATCGTATTCCAATTTCCGCACCCTGGGCATTTTCCCAACCATTTCGGAGAATCATATCCACATTCCTGACATAGGTAAACGACCTTTTTCTTGCCCATTTCATCACATCCCGGATTTTATTATGCCAAACCTTAGCCTCTTGTTAGCTTGTCTATAAACATTATACCTGAGCCCTTCCTGACTTGGAACCTCACGCTTAGAATGGCTTGGCGATTGACAATTTTGTTTATAAAGTTTAAACTAAAATAAACTATTCCGATTAATTTACTATGTTATGGAAATCGTATATGAAAGGAGTTAAGCTTATGCGAGTGGCGATCGTTGGCGGATATAATCAGGAAACCTATGAAAAACTCTTTAAAAAGCTGGGACACGTTCAGCTTCTGTTTCACAACGGCAAACCTAAGCACAATAATAAAAAGTCCCTGGATAATATTATTAAAGATGCAGATTATGTCGTTATTGTTCAGAGTGCCTGCTCGCACATGAGTATGTGGGATGCAAAAAATGTAGCAAAAAAAAGGAAAAAGCCCATATACTATACAAAGGGAATTGGTCTTTCTTCTTTCATTAGCAACATCAGCGAAGATTTTATAAAGATTTAATAAATATTAATATTGTTCTTCTAACAATAGAATTAAGTGGTATAATGAAACAGTGTCTTGTTTGTCCATGGGAAAGGGGGCAGGAATGAAAAAGGAAGTTTTTAACCGAGCATTAGGCTTTTCAGCAGAAATAGCCAAAAAAATCAGTGTAAACTTATCAAAAATTAAACTGAATGGTATTTTCGCTAAATTAAGACAATTAATTTCCGCATTCAATATAAAGCATTTAAAATTGAGTGTTTCAAAAATAACCCAATGGGCAAATCAACATTTTAAAAAAATTCCCTTGAAATCTCCAAAATTTATTTCAGGCGCTTTGGCAGTTGTTCTGGCTTGCGGTGGTATCGCCATTTATTTGAACGGCACTGCATCTGTTTCATACATCTATGTTAATGGTGAAAAAGTGGGCATGGTTAGTTCTCCTGAAGATGGACAAAAGCTAGTTGACATTGTCTTAACAAAACATGCCTCAGACTCCGACCAAACGATTAAAACCCATGATCAAATTACTTATGAGACTGCAAGGGTAAAAAAATCCGCTCTGCTTGAAAAAGCATTCACTGAAAAACAGTTGGGAGAAAAACTCACATATTATGCGGAAGGGTATGAGATAAAATTAGGCGATGATCAGCTGGCAGTTCTGGCCAGCCAAGCTGATGCCAATACTTTACTCACTCAATATCAGAACTACTATACAAAACCCAGTGAAACAAACAAGGTAGAAACAGTTCAGTTTGAAGAATCAATAACGACCAATGTGATTGAAACCAAACCTGAAGAGGTTCTGTCCATTGCCGATGCCTTTAAAAAGTTAATTGCCGGTAAAATCACCAGCACCGACTATGTAGTACAGGATAAAGACTCTTGGTGGCTGATTGCCCGTAAAAATGATATGAAGACCAAGGAAGTATTGGCAGGAAATCCCGGCACTACCGAAGATTCAGTCCTCAAACCGGGACAGACTATAAAAATCGTGAAATCAACCCCTTTTCTCAACGTCATTAGCAAGGGCGTATCCACCACTACTGAAGTGATTCCCTTTGATGTTCAGACCAAAACAGACTCTAGCCTGGCCAGCGGCAAAACGGTAGTAAAACAGGCTGGCAGTGACGGAGAAAAAATTGTAACCACATCATATGTGCAAAAGAATGGCAAAACAGTTACATCTCAGGTTCTTGACGAAAAAGTAACCAAGCAGGCTGTCATTCAGGTGGTTTCCAAAGGACCTACCCAAGTTGCTGTGGCCTCTTCCTATTCAACATCCCGTGGCTCGGGTACAATCAGCGGACTTACCTGGCCTGCCTATTCTCATCACGTCAATTCCTATTACGGATACCGCGGCAGTGGTTTTCACAGCGGGATTGACTTTGCCGGTGATGTCGGTGATCCTATTATGGCTGCCGCATCCGGTACAGTTGTTTCTGCCGGTTGGAATGGCAGTTATGGGAAATCGGTTCTCATTGATCATGGTAATGGCGTGATGACCCGCTATGCTCATGCTTCTCAGCTCTCCGTATCTACAGGACAGCAAGTATCTGCAGGCCAGGTTATTGGTGGAATTGGAGCTACAGGAAATGCTACAGGACCTCATCTCCATTTTGAAATAATAATAAACGGCAGCACCGTAAACCCGGCAAATTATCTGCCTTGATTGATCTTAGTCAATCAAAACAAGATTCATATTGAATTGAAAAGGATCTGATACATCATCACACGTTTGATGATGTATCAGATCCCTTTTTATGATATAAGTGGAAAAGAAGCATCCCTAAACAGAGATGCTTCAGATAGAAAAAGAGAATTCATTTATCTGAGGAGGTGCCAACAATCGCCTGTCAACTCGACTGCAATCTAATTATACCAATTTTATTTGATTTTTTTATTAAAGGGATCTTAAGATACCTTTAAGATTTCTTTACAGGATTGTAAGACTTATGGAAGTCTCTTAAATACTCCGGATAATCTCAGAGAAAGCTACCGGAAGCGCAACCTCATTCAAGCCTTCTAAAGAAACATATCTCTGGTCTCCATACAACGAGGATCTCTCCCTTATCTCCTCTCTCTTTCCGACTTTCTCAGCCTCCAAGTCCAATACCAGCCAAAACATCTGCCAGCGCCGGTGGCTGAAAATATGCCACACCGGTCCGTAGATGGGCAGTGTTCTTTGCAATAAGAGTGAGATCTCTTGGTCATTTGTCCGGCTTTGTACCGCCTTCCGGTAAAATGCAAAGAGATCACCCTTTTCTATTTCCTGAAGTGATTGAATATCCACTCCAGGGATCTCCCATAAACCGGCGAGCAATCCTTGTTCCGCTCGTTTCTGCAGATAGATTTGCTTGCCTTTCCTGATCACAAAAAGCAAACGCACTACAGTCATCTGTTTTTGCCTCCGCTGCACCACCGGAAGATCGGCAACCAATTTTTTCTCCAGAGCAAGGCAATCCCGCCTTAAAGGGCACTCCGCACATCGAGCTTTTTTAGGTGTGCATACGGTTGCCCCCAACTCAATCAGTCCTTGATTGAAATCTCCTGCTCTATCCTCCGGCTGCCATTCCTTTATCCGGCTTTTGAAAGCTTTTAGCGCATCAGCTTTTTCAATAGGTCCGGTCCAGCCCAGCAGCCTGGCCATCACCCGTTTTACATTTCCATCTACCGCCCCGACCTTCTCACCAAAGGCAATACTGGCAATAGCCCCTGCTGTGTAGTCACCGACTCCGGGAATTTCTATCAGTTCAGCATAAGTTTGGGGCAATTCTCCTCTGTTTGTTTCAACCAGATATTTAGCCCCTTCCCATAATCTTCTGGCCCGTGAGTAATAACCCAGTCCCTGCCATACGTTATAAACCTGGTCAAGCTGAGCGTCCGCCAGCCTCACAACCGTGGGAAATTCAGTCAAAAAACTGCGATAGTAGGGAATGACCGTCTTCACCTGAGTTTGCTGAAGCATAATCTCCGACAGCCATATTGCATAGGGATCGGATGTTCTTCTCCATGGCAAATCCCGTTTTGCATTGTCATACCACTTAAGAAGCGCTGTGGCAGTGTGTGAGTCTCCTCCGTCCCTGCTCTTTTCACTTTTAATGGTCTTCATTGCCTGATCTTCCATTGCTTTTATCGCTCCATTACCTTCTTCTGTTTAGAAATCCTGCATTTCTTTTCTCAATCTTATTATAACAGAATTAAGTCCAGCCCCGTTTTCCAAACTAATCCACCCAGTTTATTTCGTTAAATATTTATTTTTGAGTACCTTGTCGGATAATGGTATACTATAGCAAAGATTGAATAATTCTTAATTTTTAGGAGGTACATAATGGTTACGCAGATTTCCCCTTCTGTATATTCTGTGGGCGTAAAGCACCCAGAACTGAAAAAATTTGATATCGTTGTGGATACAGCAGGTACCACGTATAATTCCTATCTGATCATTGGCGAAAAGATTGCCCTGATTGATACCGTGCGCCGTGAATTTAGCCAGCAGCTCTTGGATAATATCAGCAGCATTGTTGACCCGGCCAAAATTGATTATTTGATTGTTCAGCACACTGAACCTGATCACTCCGGGTCGGTTTCTGTCATTTTGGAACACGCACCTTCTGCCCAGGTATTAATTTCCCCTGCCGGTGCTAAATTTTTACGCCAACAGCTCAATGCCGATTTCTCCCACCAATTAATCACAGACCAGCTGACATTAGATCTGGGCGGGAAAACACTTCGCTTTTTAACTGCTCCTTTTCTCCACTGGTCTGATTCGATCTTCACCTATTTGGAAGAGGAAGAGGTCCTCTTTTCGTGTGACGCATTCTCTCTTCACTATCCGGAAACCGATTCCCGCTCAGTTCCTTTGGAACCCTACTTTACCCAATATTATGAAGCCATTATGTCTCCCTTTGCACCATTCATCCAAAAAGCAGTCGATAAGGTCAAGGATCTCTCCCTCAAGGTCGTCGCCACCTCTCACGGCCCTATCTGGACCGAAAATCCAAGCGAAATGATCCGCCTGTATGGTGAAATGAGCCGCCCTCTTGAGACTTCCCCTTATTTAGTGGTGGCCTATGCTTCAGCCTATGGCTTTACCCGTCGCCTGGCAGAAACCTTAATTGGTGAGCTGGAAAAGGAAATTGCCGTAAAAGTTTTTGATCTGGAAAATGACCGCAAGGAAGAGATTATTGAAGCAATCAACCTAAGTAAAGGTGTAATTATCGGCTCCCCTACTTTTAATCAGGATGCAATCTATCCGGTATGGAGCCTGCTCGGTCACCTTTCTCCGATTATTAACCGGGGCAAGATTGCTTCAGCCTTTGGTTCTTACGGGTGGAGCGGAGAGGCAGTGGAACTGATCAGCCAACGCCTTCAAGGTTTGAAGCTTAAGGTTATCCCGGGCGTGAGAGCCCAGTTTTCTCCTACAGAGGATGATCTGTCCAAGATCCGGGATTTAAGCCGAAGCATTCTGGATTCTATCCATATATAAAATTGAATTTTCCTTGCTAATTCTTTTTAAATCGCTTAAAATATTTGAAATATCATAATTTCATATTTGCTTATCAAGAGAGGTAGAGGGACTGGCCCGACGAAGCCTCAGCAACCGCCGCAAGGTAAGGTGCTAATTCCTACAAACCGTTTACAACAGTTTGGAAGATAAGACAAGGATTGCCACTCAAGCCTTCTTCTTATCGGAGAAGGCTTAATTTTTTAGATACCAATGCGAGGCTGCCCTGAAAAGGAGAGATATATGATGAAAACATTACTGGAAAAGCAGTTGCAGAAAAAAATTCTGGTTTTGGATGGCGCCATGGGCACTATGCTGCAAAGAGCGAATCTGACAGCGAGCGATTTTGGCGGAGAAGCTTACGAAGGGTGCAATGACTATTTAAATTTGACTGCACCGGAGGTGATCTTTAATGTTCACTGTCAATATCTTGAGGCCGGCGCGGATATTATTGAAACCAATACTTTCGGCGCCACTCAAGTGGTCCTCCATGATTATGCTTTGGCAAACAAAGCTGAGCAAATTAATCTTGTGGGCGCTCAACTGGCCCGGCAGGCCGCCGACCAGTACTCCACCCCTGAGCATCCTCGTTTTGTTGCCGGCTCTATGGGACCGACCAATAAAACCCTTTCCGTCACCGGCGGCATTATTTTTGATGAGTTAGCTTTAGATTATGAAATACAGGCTGACGCGCTTATCCGCGGCGGCGTAGATTTGCTTCTCGTGGAAACATGTCAGGACACCCTCAATGTCAAAGCCGCTTATCAAGGCATTGAAAAGGCATTTCGCAGCACAAATAAGAAAATACCCATTATTATTTCCGGCACCATCGAACCGATGGGCACCACTCTGGCCGGCCAATCCATCGAAGCTTTCTATATTTCAGTCGAACACATGCAGCCCTTGGCTGTCGGCCTGAACTGCGCCACAGGACCGGAGCTGATGGCCAGTCATCTCCGCTCCCTTTCCGAACTTTCCACGGCGTACATTAGCTGCTATCCCAATGCCGGCCTGCCTGATGAGGAAGGACACTACCATGAAACCCCGTCCACTCTGGCAAGCAAAGTGGCCGGTTTTGCGGAAAAAGGCTGGCTGAACATTATCGGAGGTTGCTGTGGAACCACGCCTGATCACATCAACGCTATGGTTAAAGCCGTAGCTCCTTATGCCCCCCGTGTTCCCCGCTCTCATCACGCTCACGTGATTTCCGGCATTGATCCTTTAATCTACGATCAAGCAGAAATGCGCCCTCTCTTTGTCGGAGAAAGGGCTAATGTGATTGGCTCCCGAAAATTCCGTGATCTGATTGCTGAAGAAAAATACGAAGAAGCTTCAGAAATTGCCCGAAATCAGGTAAAAAGCGGAGCCCATGTGATTGATGTATGCTTAGCCAATCCTGACCGCAACGAACTGGCCGATATGGAAAAATTTTTGGATTGCGTGACTAAAAAAGTAAAAGCTCCTCTGATGATTGATTCTACCGATCCTCAAGTGATTGAACTGGCATTTAAGTTTCTACAGGGTAAGGCTCTGATCAATTCCATCAACCTGGAAGAGGGAGAACGACGCTTTGCCTTGATTGCTCCTCTCATCCAACATTATGGAGCTGCCGTGGTTGTCGGAACGATTGACGAGGAAGGAATGGCTACCTCGGCAGAACGGAAATTGGCCGTTGCAACACGCTCCTATGAGCTGTTAACCGGCAAATACGGTTTAAATGCCCAGGATCTGATCTTTGACCCACTGGTCTTCCCTGTCGGTACCGGTGATGAGCAGTATTTCCATGCTGCCAGGGAAACGATTGAGGGATTGCGCCTGATAAAAAAGCATTTCCCTGATTCACAAACCATTCTGGGGCTGAGTAATATATCTTTTGGTCTTCCTCCTGTAGGACGTGAAGTGCTAAATGCCGTCTTCCTCTATCACTGCACCAAAGCCGGTCTGGATTATGCGATCGTGAATACGGAAAAGCTTCAGCGTTTTGCATCGATTCCCAAATCGGAGATTGATCTGGCCGAAAACCTGCTCTTTCACACCTCCACTCAAACCCTATCTCAGTTTGTAGAGTTCTATCGGGATAAAAAACAGGAAAAGGCCCCTGCCAAAACCGTATTGCCCTTGGACGAGCGCCTTGCCCTCCATGTAGTAGAGGGCAGCAAGGATGGCTTGAATGATGATCTTGCAGAAGCCCTTGAACATTTCACGTCTCCTTTGGATATAATCAATGGACCCATGATGGCGGGTATGGGGGAAGTGGGACGCCTCTTTAACGACAACCGTCTGATTGTAGCAGAGGTGCTGCAAAGTGCTGAAGTAATGAAAGCTGCCGTTTCTTTCCTCCAGCCCTATATGGACGATGAACAGGGGAATCAGGGTAAGGGTAAAATAGTACTGGCCACAGTAAAAGGTGATGTCCATGACATCGGGAAAAATCTGGTAGATATTATCTTGTCCAATAATGGCTTTACCGTGGTTGATCTGGGAATCAAGGTATCTTCCGCCGAACTGATTGAAGCGGTACAAAAAGAAAAACCCCAATTGATCGGGTTATCCGGCCTGCTGGTCAAATCAGCCCAGCAGATGATTCTCACAGCCCAGGATTTATCCGCCGCTCAAATCTCCACTCCGATTTTAGTCGGAGGAGCAGCTTTATCGGCTAAATTCGTGCAGCAAAAAATTGCTCCTGAATATAGCGGCCCTGTTGTCTATGCCAAAGATGCCATGGCCGGTTTGTCCTCTGCCCTTCGATTAGTTAGCCAAGAACCTGACCACTCCGCCGGAGAACGAAGTAAGCAATTTACCCCTCCCACACCGGTCAAGGAAAAGGCAGCTCATGCCCCTGATCCAGCGAAACCGGAAATAATATCCCTGCCGGTTTCCCAAATTGCTTTGGAAAAAGAGTGCCCTGTGTTCACTCCCCCTGATTACCACCCTCATATATTGCAATTTGATCTGGAACAGATCGAGCCTTATATTAACTTACAAATGCTCTTTGCCCATCATCTGGGCCTAAAGGGGAACTTGACCCAGCTTCTGACGGATCGTAATCCTCAGGCTCTCCGCCTGAAAGACGAGATTTCTCTCCTGATCGAAAAAGCAAAAAAGCAAAGGCTGATTCGGCCTCGGGGAAAATATCAATTTTTCCCTACTCAATCAGCAGGCGACGATATCCTGGTATACAGTCCTGATGATCACAGCAAGGTACTGAGC
>JAEWCM010000157.1 GCA_023390635.1 Bacillota bacterium | reverse complement strand
AAAATGAGAAGTTAAGCGACGCTAATAAGCAAATTGAAACAAAACTTGCGGAACAGACCGAGCAAATTAACAAACTGAATGATCAATTGCAAGAGACAAAGGGAACTCAGCAGCAGCTTCCGGCAGCAACCGAGCTGTTTCCTTTATACACAGCTGACGTAAACGATATGAAACAGGAAGTAGGCTGTTATATCGCAGTCTTGGAAGATAGTGATTTAAAGACCAAGTTGACACAGATTGCAAATAGCCTGTCACAATTTTATTTCAGCTCTCTCCCTATTGAAGTATCAGAAATTGATAGCGAGAAGATTGCTCATATTAATTTGAAGGAACAAGGAACAAATAAAAATTCCTGGGCCCAGACTTATTTTCAAGGTTCAACAGGCGGACAGATTACGACAATTCAGCTAGTACAGTCTTTTTTGCAAAAGGATTATACCGGGGACTGGATTGCGGGGCTGGAGTTTACGTATAACGGGAAGCCGATTGAGGCACAACATATTCCTGATTTAGCTCAAATTATTCACCGCTGATACAAAAAGATGCCAAGCAATGAGCTTGGCATCTTTTACATACTTTTTTACCATTGTCGTCCCGGATCGTCAGCCATTGAATTAACAGTACCGGCGGGATAGAGTACGTTGACATGATCGACAAATGGATTAGATTTACTTTTATCGAGTACGAATTCCAGCTTGTAATCAGAGCTTGCAACATAACCGATAATTTTTTCTGTCTGATTATCCAAGTGATAGGTGGGAGTACCTAAGGCCTTCTCTATTTGAGACAGAGAGATTTGCTTCACTTGTTTACCGGAAGAACGTACTTCAAAGATTTGCTCTCCTTTGTTGAATCCAAACGTAATCCCACGGCTGGCATAGGTAGCATAACTTCCCTTCGCGGCCGCTACGTAGTCGGTGGTATCTGCTTTACCCCAGGCATCTTCTACTTGATCGATGACTGTCGTTCTGACAGAAAATTCGCAGCCTGGTACTTTACCTTGCTTAGCTTGCTCCATGATGGAGTTGATTAAAGAAGAATGATCGGCAGAAGCAGCACTTTCCTGATTCTGTTGTCCTGACTCGGAACTAGTAGAGGAGTTTTGACCTGAATTTTCGCCTTGATTAACAGTGCTTTCCTGCGGAGAGTTTTGGTCAGAGTTTTGTGCTCCAGTCAGACTGGAGCAGCCGGCAAGTAAAGCTAAGACTATAGCAATGCCAGTCCATTTTAATGATTTCTTTTTAAACCTGGAGATCATTGAAATATCCTCCTAAAAACAAAACTCTCTTTTTAGACGTATTGGGGAATGAAAAAGTTACGCTGATTCTATTATAAAATTAGTTTTTCCAAAAGCAATTAAAACTACTCAATGGATGATTTTTCAGAGGATATTATTGGTTTTGAACGCTGAGAAAGAAAATGAAAATTTAAAACCTGTCGGGGACAGTTATCAACACACTCTCCGCATAAAATACACTCACTATTCTTCATCTGACCTGAAAGGGCCATGGCATTGACAGACAGGCTCATGGGGCAGATCTGATTGCATCGCTTACAGTCAATACATTTATCAGGTCGGCTCTCCAGATGAAGAGAAGGAAGATGGATCAGCCGGCCGAATTTGTCTCCGATGACCATGAAAGGAGCCATCCGGACAAAGCCAGCCGCAAAAAAAACGCCCCAGGAACAAAGAGCTGAGTAGCAGTACAATAAAAACGATAAAACTGCCGGTAATGATTCCTCGGCTGGCTCCAACTACAATCAGGTAGGGAGAAAAATAATTTAAGGTTAGGGGAAAAAGTAATAACGAGATCAACAAAATAAGATGGCGAACAGTTTGTCTCTTCATCCCAGAGGCCTCCTCAATCTAATTTTCTTTATAAGGTGGAGGAAAAGTGGAAACTGCCTTTTTCCAACCCCAGCACAATTTCCAACAGTTCAGAGAGAGCCTCAACCTTTTGTATAAAATAGGATTGTTCGTGGAAACGAGGGGAGTGAATGTGCATGTAAGCATTAATGCCTGTGAAAAGAATCTGAGTAATTTCTTCCGGATGGTTTAAGCTTCTGAATATTTTCTGTTCGATTCCGGCTTGGATAATCTTGCAGATCAGCGGTGCAAAAATCTCGGTGCGCATTTCGTCAAATTTAACGTGAAATCGGTCGGGCAAGCCAGTGATCTGAAGCGAGGGAAAACGCTGCCACAGTGCTTCGCCATTCTGATGAGGACTGAAAAATTGAGCAAAAATCCATGCCAATTGTTCAAATGGAGATATCAGACGCCCGGTAAAATCGGCAGAAAGGGATGAAGCCAGCTCCGCCCATTCCTTTTCCAGCACGGCAATCATGACGTCATCTTTGGAAGAAAAATAATAATAAAATGTTCCTTGAGCAACGCCAATTTTCTGTGTGATATCACTGACTAACGTTTGTTCAAAGCCTTTTATACTGAATAAATTCTCAGCGGCTGTAATTAATTCAAATTTGCGTTCTTCGGGGTTTTTGACAATCCGGCTCACAAATTCACCTCCTCGATTAATAGTACTGATGCTCCAATGGGGTCAATAAGCAAAGAAGAGTAAAAAGAATGTCTCAATAGTTTGATAGGTAAATAGGGCTGTCACAGATTTGCGGCAGCCCCAAGCAGATGTTTCATCGCCTAGCCGTTTTCCATCATAAGAAAGATTTAGTAGTAATAATAGCTGGGATAGTATGCAGGGTAGGGGGCTGGGTAAGCAGCAGGATAAGATGACGCTGAGGCCAGGGCGCCAAATCCGAAACCTAGGCTAAGGCCCAGACCAAATGGAACAAGTCCAAACATAGAGTTTCCCTCCTCTCTAATTTAAGTTATGGAAGATTTATCCTAAGAGGAACAACCAATAAAATATTTATAGGAAATAACTGCTAAAAAACAAGGACTATTAAAAGGATTTTTATAAAAAGAAAGCGAAATAGACCATATTTAGCACAGTGCCTAAGGAGGAGTAGCTTTTGAGGAACGACTTAACTTATTCGATGACTGGTAGACATTGTGAAAAAGAATTTAATTGGGATTTTTTAAAATTTGCGCCCTGCGCCATTTCCATAGGGACAGATTGCAGTTGCCGGGAGATTATTCATAATCCCAAGGCGTCTGAGTTTTATCGAATAGCCCCTTGGGGGGGTATGTCACCTTTAAATCAAGAATATAATGAACAGCCATTTCAGGTTTTCCGAGCTGGAGTTTTAATAAGAGCTGAGGAAATGCCAATTCGAAGGGCAGCCTGGTACGGTGAACAGATTGAAAAGATGGAATTGGAATTTCTCTGGAATGATGGAGTTTCGAAGAAGGCCAGACTGAGTGCCAGTCCGGTATGGGATGAGGATGGCAATATTTGTGGCTCAATCTGCGTGCTGGAAGAAATAAGTGAAGAAAAGCCGAAAGATGAGGCACTGCAACGGAAAAATGATGAAACAATCCAAAGGTCAGGTAATGAGATGATTGAGGAAGCTGAAGAGCTGTTATTCACTGCCTTTCATGCTGATCCTTGCATGAAAGTTATCCTGAGAGGCTCAGATCTTGCTGTCATGGAAGTCAATCAGAGAATGTTATTTTCAAGTGGTTTAAAGAGAGAAGAGATAATCGGGAAACAGCCGGAGGATTTTAATATTGACAAAGGTTTGCTGCAAATGTTACGGGAACGGCTGGAAAAAGAAGGACGATTAGATAGCATAGAAATCTCCTTCGCTCAAAAATCTACTTTTCTCATTTCCGGAACCATAGCCCTATGGAAAAAGGAAAGGTGTTATTTTATTTCTCTTTTAGAGATTACAAAAGAAAAAGAATTTCAAAAGGAAATGGTCCGCCTGGAACGCCTAAATGTCATTGGACAGATGGCAGCCGGGGTTAGTCATGAAGTGCGAAATCCGATGAGCACGGTAAGAGGCTATCTTCAACTGCTGGGACTTAAACCGGAATATTCGCCGGAACGCCCTAAGCTGGATATTATGATCCGAGAGCTGGACAGAGCTAATGCTCTTCTTACAGAATTTCTTTCTCTAGTGAAAAATAAACCGACTAATTTTGAACTAAAAAATATCAATGACGTGATTTCTCCCCTTGCTCCTTTGATGGAGGCAGATGCGGCCGGTCAGCACAAGCAGGTTGTTTTCCAGTTGAATAAGGTGCCTGATATTTATTTGATTGAGCAAGAGATTGCCCAGCTTTTACTCAATCTGTGCCGAAACGGAATGGAGGCAATGCAATCCAAAGGGAGGCTGACCATTAGAACATTTTTTGATCAAGGACATGTTATTCTCTCCGTAAGGGATCAGGGACATGGGATCCCTAACGAATATAAGGATAAACTGGGTACACCGTTTTTCACGACGAAGGACGAAGGAACAGGAATGGGACTTCCCATTTGCTATAGTATTGCCAAACGGCATAACGGATATATTGCAATAGAGTCCTCCTCTGAAGGAAGTAATTTTATGGTACATTTCCCCATCTGAATAATCGACATAAAAGCACTTATTTTTTAAATAAGTGCTATAGATAGGAATAAGGATTTCCCGCTTCGGGCATACTTCCCAACAGTAAATTACTGGGAGGGCTTGAAGTGGCGTTAAACAAGGTGGAAATCTGCGGAGTAAATACATCAAAGCTACCTGTCTTGTCAAGTGCCAAAATGAAGGAACTATTCGTGATTTATCAAGGAGGGGATGAAAGCGCCAGAGAGAAGCTTATCCACGGAAATCTGCGTTTAGTATTAAGTGTTATCCAACGCTTTACCAACCGGGGGGAATATGTTGACGATCTATTTCAGGTTGGATGTATAGGATTGATGAAAGCGATCGATAATTTTGATCTGAGCCAAAATGTTAAGTTTTCTACCTATGCCGTACCGATGATCATTGGGGAAATCAGACGTTATTTGCGGGATAATAATCCGATTCGAGTCAGTCGGTCTTTACGGGACATTGCGTATAAAGCTTTACAGGTAAGAGATCAGTTGGTAAGTAATATTTCCAGGGAACCAACAGTAGCTGAGATTGCTGAAAAGCTCTCCTTGCCCAGAGAAGAAGTTACGTTTGCTCTGGATGCCATTCAAGAGCCGATTTCCCTTTTTGAACCGATCTACCATGATGGAGGGGATCCCATATTTGTTATGGATCAGATTGGGGATGAGAAGCATTCAGACAATGGTTGGCTGGAAAATCTGGCGGTAAGGGAAGCATTAAAGCGCTTAAATGAACGGGAAAAACATATTCTTTCTTTGCGTTTTTTTCAAGGAAAAACCCAAATGGAGGTAGCGGATGAAATCGGTATCTCCCAGGCCCAGGTTTCCCGTCTGGAAAAAGCTGCCTTGAATCATATGCGTAAATATGTATAGGTTAGGTATAAAACTTTTTCCTGGCTCATAACTATTATTGTTATGGAAGCCATCAGGGAGGGGATAGAGATGCGTATCTCCGAATTGCGTATGCTGGATATTGTCAATGTGAAGGACGGCCGTCGCTTGGGACCTATCCGTGACCTGGACCTGGATTTGGAGCGGGGAACGGTAAAGGGAATTATTGTGCCCGGACCTGCAAGGAGTGGCGGATGGAGTTTTTTTGGAAGTACTACACATACGGAAGATATCTTCGTCTCATGGGAAAGGGTAAAGAAGATCGGGATTGATGTGATCCTGGTGGATGTTCAGGATTTGCCTGAATTCTCTCTGGGACAAGAGGATTACCGGTAGCTAAAAGAGTTGTACACAGTAGAGAGGTCGTCTTGAGACGGCCTCTTTTAAGTTTTCGCAAAAATAGGACCTTAGGACATTTTTCCTTCCCGGGCAATTGTGCTATATTATTTAATATATGAGGAAATACATAGTAAAGGTTGGTAGTATGGGCTGGACGGAACAAATCGGTAAAAGGTTAAGTTATTTTGTAATTCCGGAATGGACAAAATCAGGAGTAGAAGTGGGCTTTTCCACTCGGGGAAACGGCAAAGGAAAGCCCCCCTTTGATTCTCTTAATTTGGGATTGCATGTAGGTGATGATTCGAAAACGGTTCGGGCCAATCGCTCGCTATGGCTGGAAGAATGGGATGCCGGCTGGGATGATGCAGTCATTGGCGAACAGGTTCACGGCAACCGGGTCGAGTGGATTGACAGCAATTCCGGAGGCAGAGGAAGTCAGGAACTGGGAACTGCAGTTCCTGGGGTCGATGGTTTGATTACGGGTGACCCTGTAGCTTTAATGGCCTTTTTTGCCGATTGTGTCCCTCTCTTCTTTTATCATCCTGATCTCAAAGTGGTGGGCCTTGCTCATGCTGGTTGGAGGGGAACGGTTGGAAAAATCGGAGCAAATGTTGTTGAACAGATAAACGCTGCCGGAGGAAAAGCGGAAGATCTCTTGGCCGGAATCGGTCCGGCGATTGGGAGTTGCTGCTATCAGGTTGACCGGCATGTGGCAGATCAGGTTATCCATTCTTTAGGGAAGGGCCCCTGGTTGAGGATTGATCAGGATGTCCCGGATCACTTCCGATTGGATTTAGCACAGGCAAATCAGCAGATTTTACTTCAGGCAGGTGTAAAAGCAGAAAATATTTGGCCTGCTCATCTTTGCACCGCCTGCCATCCCCAGCGGTTTTTCTCTTATCGCAGAGATGGTCAAGCCAGCGGGCGGATGGCAGGATGGATACGTATTAAAGACAAGGAGGTCAAAGATGGCTAATGTCCTGGTAGTGGATGATGAAGAACCTATCTTGGAGTTGCTCAAATTTAATCTGGAAAAGGAAGGTTATAAAGTTAGCAGCGCTAAAAATGGAGCTGAAGCTTTGGCCAGCCTGCAGAAAGAGATCCCTGATCTTGTCGTTTTAGATGTGATGCTGCCGGGAATGGATGGTCTGGAGGTTTGCCGGCAGATGCGTCAATATGCAAAGTTTAGTGATATTCCTGTGATTATGTTAACTGCTAAGGGTGAAGAAATTGATAAAATCGTGGGTCTGGAATTAGGTGCTGACGACTATATGACTAAACCTTTCAGTCCTAGGGAACTGATTGCCAGAATTAAAGCCCGCCTAAGAAGAGTGAAGAATCATGAGCATGATGAAGCGGAAAAACTGATATCAGGAAATTTGCGCATTGATCTGCAGAGATTTAAAGTTGTGGTGGATGGCCGGGAAGTAGAATGTACCCCGAAGGAATTTGAATTGCTGAAACTTTTGGCAGCTCATCCGGGAAGGGTATTTTCCCGTGAAGATTTGCTGACTAAAATTTGGGGCTACGAATATTTGGGGGATACCCGTACCGTAGATGTGCACATTCGTCATTTGCGGCAAAAAATAGAAAATGATCCATCCAATCCTGAACATATTGAGACATTGCGCGGAATCGGATATCGTTATAAAAACTAAAAGGGCAGCAGGATGGCAGCATCCCGGCAGGTAGATGATGATGAAAATTAGCTGGCGTTTAACTTTAACATTTTTGGCCATGGGGGCGCTTTCTTTACTCTTTTTCTGGGTGGGACACAGCGTTCAAATCGGTTTGGAAGGAATTAATCCTGATTGGGGAGTTATTTTCCTAAGTTTGATTCTTCCTACAGCTGTTATCGCTTTTTATGCTCATAGTATTTCCCGGCGACTTAGGAATTTGTGTACTTTCACAGCCAAAGCCGTTCAAGGAGAGTTTGGTACGGCTGCAATGACCTCGACAGCTGATGAAATTACAGAATTAACGGAGAATCTCAATCAATTATCGAGACAGATGGACGGAATTACCCAACAAGCCATTCAAGAAAACCATAAACTGGATGCTGTTCTGAAAGGGATGCAGGAGGGAATCATTGCCCTTGATCACTTAGGTCGTGTCATTAGAATTAACAGTGCGGCATTAAGTATGTTTCATTGCCAAAAAGAGCGGATCAATGAGGTATATCTGGAAGATCTGATTGATATCGCTCAGCTTAAAGAGCTAAGCGATAAGGTATTGCAGGGAAAAATGGCAGAAGAAACGGAATTGAACTTAGGGTTGCGTTCTTTAATGATACAGGTCAATCCTATTCTTGATGAAGAAGGACAGGTCAAGGGAGCTGTGATTGTAAGCCGTGATGTTACCGAGCTTCGACATTTGGAGCAGGTAAGAACAGATTTCGTTGCCAATGTCTCTCACGAATTAAGAACACCTCTAACTTCAATTCGGGGGTTTGTAGAAACGCTGTTGGATGGAGCGGCCGAATCTCCCGAATTGCGGGAAAGATTTTTAAAGATCATAGACAGTGAGACTTTACGCATGCAGCGCTTAGTTGAAGATCTTCTGACCCTAACCCGGCTGGAACATCGCAAATCGGAAAATGGTCAGGAGAATGGAATGGGGGCAAAGGTCCGGGAGGCTTATGAAAAAATCCGTCCTTTAGTTGAACCTTATGCAGCAGGCAAGGGTTTACAGCTGGATATTGACTTACCGGAAAACCTACCGGAAGTAGTGCTGGGAGAGGATTTGCTCAGCCAAGTATTTTTGAACTTAATTGAGAATGCGATCAAATATACGATAGAAGGTCAGATTTGGCTCCAGGCCCTGCGTGAAAACGGCAATATCAGAATTGAGATTGGGGACACAGGCAGTGGCATCCCTCAAGATTCGCTTAACCGGATTTTTGAAAGGTTTTACAGAGTGGATAAGGCCCGTTCCAGGGAACAGGGAGGAACAGGACTGGGGCTGAGTATTGTCAAACATATTCTGGAAGGGGCAGGAGGCAAAATTTCCGTAGCCTCGGTGATGGGCGAAGGAAGCGTCTTTACCTGTCTTATTCCGATCAAAAGTAAATAAGGGTTGAGGGATAAAAATGAACAAGGGGCGATTAGGAAAAAGGATACTCTGGACAATGGGGCTTTTGCTGATCGGTGTGGTGGGTTATCTTGTCTTTCATTATTGGGAGCAAGCCAGAGCTGCTCATCCTCAGTATGAAACAATCCAGTCGGGAATATTAAAACATCAAAGTCAAGTAGAGGTAACTTTCATCAATGAGGAGACTGTACTTCAGGCTCCTAAAAGCGGAAAATTAAATTTAGCGGTTAAAGAGAGTCAAAGGGTACGGCGGGGAGACAGTGTAGGGACGGTCGGGGAGGTGACCGGCGGAGCAGGTGTCCAAATTACTGCTCCGGCCGGAGGACTTTATGTCTCTCAAACTGATGGATTGGAAAACATCTATACTGTAAAAAATTTGCTGGAAATGAATTTAACCCAGGTATTTAACAATCCGGATACAATTCATAAACCGGGAGAAGAAGTACAATATGGAGAAGCCATTGGTAAAATAGTCAATAACTTAGTGCAAACAGCTGCTTTTATCGAGTTTCCCTCTTTGAAGGGAATCAATGTAGGCGATACCCTGAAATTTGAAATTAACGGACAAAGTAATTCTGCTAAGATATTGCGCAAGATCGATCAGCCTATGGGGATTATAGTGCAATTTTCGGGCTTTATTGACAGTTCTCTAAACAAACGAAAGGATATGGCAATGTGGCTTTCTGCGCCTTCTCAAAGTGGGGTCTTGGTATCTAAAAGCGCACTTTGGAATAAAGGGGAAGAAAAAGGAGTTCTGGCAGTTATCAATGGGATTATTACATTTAAAAAGGTACAAGTAATTGATGAAAATGAAAACCAAGCCTGTTTGGAGGGAATCTCGGCAGGAATGGTCGTAGTTACTAATCCCAGGGCAGATTTGGAAGGAAAGATTGCCCGATAAAATATACATTTAGTAAAGGGATAAAGAAGGAAAAAAAAGAGAAACGTAGAATAGAACTCTAAGGAAGTGACTTATGTGGATATTGATGGAAACTTAGTAAAAATAAGGGAAACGATTGAATCAACCGCATTGAGCACTGGAAGAGATCCTAAGAATATTGAACTTTTGGCTGTTTCAAAAACTGTTTCTCCTGATATAATTCGAGAGGTGTATCGGAAAGGACAAAGATCATTCGGAGAAAACCGTGTTCAAGAATGGCGGGAAAAGGTAGACCTTTTGCCTGACGATTGCAAATGGCATCTGATAGGCCGGCTGCAGACTAACAAGGTAAAATACCTTGATGCCAGGGTTCTTCTGATCCATTCTTTAGACCGCTATGAGCTGTTGCAAAAGTTGGAGGAACAGGGAAAAAGGATTGACCATGTTTTTACGACTCTAATTCAGATTAACGTAGCTGACGATGAGAATAAGGCAGGACTGAAACCAGAAGAGCTGAAAGATTTTCTTGGTGAAGTGGGAGTGCACCCCCACGTTCGAGTGAATGGTCTGATGACGATTGGAAAGTTGCATGCCGACAGAGAGGAAACGAGGGGATATTTTCGTCAATTGCGGGAACTGAGAGATCAATACCGGGGACTTAATTTTCCGGGTGTAATGTTGGAGCATCTATCAATGGGAATGAGCAATGATTTTGATTTAGCTATTGAAGAAGGAGCTACCATAGTCAGGATTGGCCGCCAAATTTTTGGTGAAAGATAAAACTAATTTTAACTAAGGAGGAATAAATTTATGGCTAAATTTATGGACAAGGTGATTGGAATCATGGGGTTTGCTGAAGATGTGGATGAAGAAGATTTCGTAGAAACAGAAGAGCCGGAAGCAGTCAACAAGGAAAAAGAAGAACTTCGTACATCCAGCCGTAAAAATGGCCAGGTGCTAAGCCTTCATACTCAAAAGCCCATGCGGGTAGTGGTCATGGAACCTACTTCCTTTGAAGAAGCTCAAAACATTGCCGATCAATTGAAAAATCGGCGTCCTGTCATTGTTAATTTGGAGAATGCTGATAAGGCCTTGGCAAAGCGTATTGTCGATTTTGTGAGTGGGACAACCTACGCTTTAAATGGAAACATGCAAAAGGTTGGAATGGGAATCTTTTTATTTGTTCCCAATAATGTGGATATTTCCGGAGAGATGAAAGATGATGTGAAAATCGGCAAAGGTATGTTCTGGCCTGTGTCTAAATAATTTTAATAAGGGGTGGTCAAAATTAGCTTCGTAGTACAAGTGGCTGATAAGGTAATTGCTATTCTGTCTTGGGCCATAATTATAAGAGCACTCCTGTCATTTCTACCGCAAATCAGGTATAACAAGATTGTGCAGCTCTTAAATGATGTAACAGATCCTCTGCTTAAGCCTTTCCGTCGTTTCCAAATTGGAGGGCAGGGCTTTTCTGTTGATTTCTCTCCCTTACTGGCTATTTTTGTACTGGGAATGATTTCTACCATTCTCCATAGTTTGCTGTAGTTATGGCTCAATTTCCGGATAAACAGGCGCTGCTTTATTGGACAGATCATGACCAACGTCTGATGGCTGCTCATATTTTGGATCTTATGAAAGTAGCTTATAAAAGTAATATCGTCCAGGCAACTCCTTTTTTGCCACAGATAATGAGGCAGTGGAGTGAAGATATTGCTCGAAAACTAGCTTTGGATTATTTGCCTGTCAGCGGATTCCCTGAGGGAGAACGGGTCCGGCTTGTGTTTGGTCAGCCGGAACAGGCTGTATTTGACGAGAAGCAGTGGATTTCTATATTGCATATTGTGCCGCAGCGAAATTCAGCTAAGCTGGAGCATCGGCAGGTTCTGGGCTCATTGATGAGCTTGGGTATAGAGAGGGAAGTTGTGGGTGATATCTGTGCGGGAAAAACAGGATATTATGTAGCTGTTTTGCCACAGATAGCGTCCTATCTTGAGCATAACTGGAGCAAGGTCGGTGGTGAGGTTATTTCAGTAGTAACCTCTGTTTCCGGGCCTCTTCAATTAGAAGAAGTATCGGGCGAAAGGCGAAGAATAACCGTTACTTCTTCCCGCATTGATGGAATCCTAGCTGCCGGATTTAATCTTTCCCGAACGCAAGCGCAAGAATTAATCAGGCAAGGTAAAGTGAAGATAAATGACAGAGTTGTCTCTAAACCGGATAGAGTTAATCTGGCAGAAGAACGAATTTCCTGCCGAGGATTTGGCCGTCTTCATCTTTTAGATGAAGCAGAGACGAGGAAGGGTCGGATAGCATGGACAGTGGAAATTTTTCGCTCACAACAGTAGATCAAACAAAGGATCTGGCAAAAAAAACAATCCAGCTTACACCGATTGACATTAGAAATAAAGATTTTCGAAAGGTCATGCGTGGTTATTCCGGTGATGAAGTAGATAAATTTTTGGAAACGATCAGCAAAGAGTATGAACTTCTTTACTCGGAAAATTTTGATTTGCGGGAAAGATTGGAACGTAGTCAAAATGAACTAGATCATTATCGTCAGCTTGAGAATACTTTAAAACAGACGATGGTTCTGGCACAACAAACAGGTGAAGAAGTTAAGCAGGCCGCCCACAATGAAGCAGAATTGTTGCTGAAAGAGGCGGAGCATGAAAAAAATCGCAGGGTAGCTGAGGCGCAGAAGAAGCTCAACGAAATTCAGGAAGAAATTGAAGAGTTGATTCGGAAAAGAGAATTGATTCGAACACAGTTAAAATCTTTCCTAAATGCTCATTTAGATTTAACCAATATGTATGAGCGGCAAGAGGGAGAAAGATAAGTAGAATTTACTTGTATATGGAAAAAAATGTATGCATAATGACTTGCGCATAATTTTGCAGATGTGCTAGAATGTAAGTCAAACATCCTAAAGGAGAAGATTAACAATTCATGAAAAGCTTAATAACAACTGAACTAGCGCCGGAAGTTTTTGCTCAGGGTTTAGGTTTACAGAGGGCTGAAAATTTCGGTTACACAGGAAAAATAGGGCGGCACGAGGTAATTCTGATCAGCAGAGAACAGGTGAAGGATCTTGAGCCGATAGAAGAGGAGGTTCAGATTGTTTATTTGGGTTTGACCGGTACGCAAAATCAATTTCGTCCTGGGGATATTCTTATGGCCGGAAGTGATGAGCTGCTGGATAAAACCTTTAAGGCTTTGGATGAACTAGAGCTGAGAGGTGTTGTTGTAACACTGGAGCCGCCTGGTGAGGAAAATCAAATGCCACTGGATAAAGCTGCTTTACAACATCAGGTACACCGCTGGAAAGAGTATAAACATCCTTTTTTATGTTTGTTTATGGTCAATGGGGAAGATATGGAGTCGCAAGCTATGTTGATCACTGCCATACGCAAAATTATTAATGATTAGTAGACTTTAGCATAAGATTTGGATAGAATGAATTTATAAAGTGAAAATACAGGACCAAATGATTTCAGCAGGAGAGACCGTCAGGGCGCCGAAGGAGAAAGTCTCCCTATGTCGCAGTAGAGGAGGAGAAACTCTCAGGCAAAAGAACTGCTGGAGGATGGGACTCTGGAGAGTTTCTCGATGGAGAACACCCAAGGGGAGCTGCCAAGGGCAGCGAATCTCTCAGGTTTAAGGACAGAGGAAAGTGCGAAGCGTACTTTCCTCTGTCCTTTATTTATGCCTAGGAGATAATTTCCTGTGTTACATTTATGGGAAAATTTAGGTATTTGAGAGGAGTGTTGAATTTTGTCCGATAATTTATCCCCAGGGAGACAAACGCCTCTTTATGAAAAACATAAAGCTGCCGGAGCCAAGATGACGGATTTTGGAGGATGGGCTATGCCTGTTCAATATGGAGGGGTGCTTGAAGAACACCAGGCGGTAAGGACAGCGGCGGGATTATTTGATGTTTCCCATATGGGGGAAGTGATCGTCAAAGGCGAAGAGGCTTTGCCTTTCCTGCAATATTTGCTGCCTAATGATGTGGCCAGGATCGGAGATGGACAAATTCTATATACCCCGATGTGTTATCCCCATGGGGGAATTGTAGATGATTTGCTGGTTTATCGTTTCAATGCCCGCCATTTTTACTTAGTGATCAACGCATCCAACATTGGAAAAGATTTTGCGTGGATTGAAGAACATGCAGCCCGTTTTGCAGTAAATGTGGAGAATATCTCCGATCAAACAGCCCAACTGGCGTTGCAAGGACCGAATGGAGAAAGAATTCTCCAACGCCTCACTGATATTGATTTAGGACAGATTAAATATTATTGGTTTAAGGAGGGGAAAATTGCCGGTGTTCCTTGCTTGATTTCCCGGACGGGTTATACGGGGGAAGATGGATTCGAGTTTTATTTTGATCCTGAACAGGCCTGTCACCTCTGGGATGCGGTTCTTAAGGAAGGAAAAGATGAAGGAATCAAACCGGCTGGATTAGGTGCTCGCGATACTTTGCGGTTGGAGGCCAGGCTGCCGTTGTATGGACACGAACTGGGGGAAGAAATTTCTCCGTTGGAAGCGGGTATTAGTATGTTTGTGAAGCTGGATAAAAAAGAAAACTTTCTGGGGAAAACTGCATTATTGGCACAAAAAGAGCAGGGAGTCAGAAGACGTTTAGTCGGCATGGAAATGATGGAAAAAGGGATTGCCCGCGCCGCTTATCCTGTTGTAAAAGAGGGACAGAGTATCGGATATATCACCTCAGGGTCTTATTCGCCTACATTAAAAAAAAATATTGCTTTAGCCCTGGTAGAAGTTGACCATGCTGTGATAGGAAATGAGTTGTCTGTACTGATACGCAATAAACCTGTCAAAGGGAGGATTGTGCCCGCTCCCTTTTATAAAAGAAAGAAATAAATAAAAGGATAATCAAAATATGGAGGAGGAATATGTAATGAATTTGGCAGATCTGAAGTATACCAAGGAACATGATTGGGTAATGGTTGAAGGGGATACAGTGACGATAGGAATTACAGATCATGCACAGGAAAGTTTAGGGGACGTGGTCTTTGTTGAATTACCGGAAGTCGATGACGAGGTAACAGCAGGGGAGGGTTATGGAACGATCGAATCGGTGAAAGCGGTTTCAGAAATCCATGCGCCTGTGAGCGGAAAAGTAGTGGCCATCAATGAGGAGGTTTTGGATAATCCGGAACTTCTAAATTCTGATCCTTATGGTGCAGGCTGGTTGATTAAGATCGAAACCAAAGTACTTGAACCATTAACTGTCATGATGAGTGCTGATGATTATAAGGTGTTCGTGAGTGAAGAAGGCTAAGGAGGGAGGCAAGGAATGAGTTACGTAGCCCATACGGAGCAAGAAAGAGAAAGAATGTTGGCGGAAATTGGTGTTCAGGCATTAGCTGATCTCTTTTGTGATATTCCGGAGGAGGTAAGGTTTAAGGATTCTATGGGCATCGGCAAAGCAATGCCGGAGCAGACGGCGTCTGCTCATCTAAAAGGCCTGGCCGGAAGGAATAAAAATCTTGACGAGTATACCTCTTACCTGGGAGCAGGTGCTTATCAACACTATGTACCTGCTTTTATCGATCAACTGCTGATGCGCTCAGAATTTTATACAGCTTACACCCCTTATCAGCCGGAAATCAGTCAAGGGACTTTACAGGCTATTTATGAATTCCAGTCTCTGATTTGCGAACTAACGGGGATGGATGGGGCCAATGCTTCCATGTACGAAGGAGCTACGGCTGTGGCGGAAGCTGCCTTGATGGCTTGTGAGGCTACGCGAAAAAAGAAAATTGCAGTTCCCAAAACGGTTCACCCCGAGTATAGGATGGTACTTAAAACCTATCTTAATCCTCGTGGGATTGAAATAATCGAGACAGGCTACCAGGATGGGGAATCGGATTTTGCAGAATTACGGGAAAAACTCAATGGTGCTATAGCTGGGGTTATCCTGCAGATACCGAATTTTTTTGGCATTGTTGAAGAAGGAGAACAAATCAGCCAGGCGGTTCATGACCAAGGCGGCTTAATGATTGGGATTGTTAACCCAATATCATTAGGAATATTAAAGCCTCCCGGTAGTTGGGGAGCAGATATTGTAGTCGGTGAAGGGCAGCCTTTAGGGAACAGTCTGAATTTCGGTGGTCCTTACCTGGGCTTCATGGCTTGTAAGGAGAAATATGTCCGCCGTATGCCTGGCCGAATTGCCGGGATGACTAAGGATAGGGATGGGAAAAGGGGTTTTGTTTTAACGCTTCAGGCCAGGGAGCAGCATATCCGCAGAGAAAAATCCACTTCAAACATATGTTCTAACCAAGCCCTTTGTGCGTTGGCCTTTACTATGCACCTAAGTGCCTTAGGGAAGCAGGGATTAAAAGAACTGGCCAATCTGAATATTCAAAAAGCCCATTATGCGGCCGGACAGATTGCTGCTTTGCCGGGAATGAAAATGGCCTTTGCCGCACCTTTTTTCCATGAATTTATCATTGAGACGACAGCAGATCCGGAGCAGATTAATGCTAAACTTTTGCAGGACAAAATAATAGGTGGTTTAAATCTGAAACGTTTTTATCCTGATCTGGATCATCATCTTCTTTTCTGCGTCACAGAAACGAAAAGTAAAGAGGAAATTGATACGCTGGTGAATCGATTGGGGGAAATGGGATGAAAAACAGTGAATTGGAACCTCTGATCTTTGAACTGGGCGCTCCTGGCCGCAAAGGCATGAATTTACCGGGATGCGATGTTCCCCAGATAGAATGGGCCGAACTTCTCCCTGAAACCATGATTAGAATTGAAGAACCGGATCTTCCGGAGGTTTCGGAAGTAGAGGTGGTGCGCCATTTTACCCATTTATCCACATTGAACTATGGAGTTGATACGGGTTTCTATCCATTAGGATCGTGTACCATGAAGTATAATCCAAAAATTAATGAGCAGTTGGCCCGGTTACCTGGTTTTACTGCCCTTCACCCATATCAGCCTGAATCGATGGTGCAAGGAGCGCTGTGGCTGATGGCTGATCTGGAAAAGGATCTGTGTGCTATTACCGGAATGGATGGGTTTACTCTCCAGCCAGCAGCAGGAGCGCATGGGGAGCAGACCGGGATTTTAATGATCAAAGCCTACCATGAGCAGCGTGGAGACTATAAAAGAAAAAAGGTGATTGTACCTGATTCAGCCCATGGCACCAATCCGGCGACAGCAACAATGGCCGGATATGAGATGGTACAGGTTCCCTCAGACGAAAGGGGCGGGGTTGATCTGGCTGCTTTGCGGCAGTTAGCGGATGACGAGACGGCTGCACTTATGCTGACCAATCCCAATACTCTGGGACTGTTTGACGAAAATATCATCAAGATTGCTGACATTATACATGATGCAGGGGGCCTTTTGTATTATGATGGGGCCAATGCCAATGCCATTATGGGAATTGCCCGGCCTGGAGATATGGGCTTTGACGTGGTGCATTTGAATTTACACAAGACCTTTTCTACCCCTCATGGCGGAGGTGGGCCAGGGGCAGGTCCGGTGGGAGTGAAGTCTTTTCTGCTTCCCTATTTGCCTGTTCCAGTGATCGGAAAAAGGAAGACCGGGGAGTTTTTCCTGGATTATGAGCGGCCTCATTCGATTGGGAAAATGCGTTCTTTTTATGCTAATTTCGGAGTAGTAGTGCGTGCCTATACTTATATCAAAACGTTAGGAGATGAAGGACTGAAGGAAGTGGCGGAAACGGCTGTACTGAATGCTAATTATTTAATGAGCCGTTTAAAGAAGTACTATCATCTTCCTTATGACCGCACATGTAAACATGAATTTGTGATTACTTCTAAAGGATTTAAAGAAAAAGGAATCCATACCCTTGATATTGCCAAGAGATTACTTGACTATGACTATCATCCGCCTACTATTTATTTCCCGTTAATTGTAGAAGAAGCCATGATGATTGAACCGACAGAAACAGAAACCCTAACTTCTTTAGATGAATTTGCAGATACGATGCTCAGGATTGCCGAAGAAGGAGAGAAGGATCCGGAACAAGTCAAAGGTGCGCCTTGCTTGACAGTTCTTTCCCGGTTGGATGAGGTGGGGGCAGCACGGAAGCCCAATTTACGGTGGAAAAAAGCGACTGAAGAGAAAAAAGGTTAACAATGACAAGAAGGGCTGCTGCACAAGAGAGTGCAGCAGCCCTTTTCCTATAATTTCTCCATAATATTTCTATTTAATTGGCCGGTGTGGGAGGAATAAACTGACGTTGAGCCAGCTCTGTATCTAAGGCATAAAGTGCATTAGGATCATCGCCGATTCGTTCTAATTTCCGAATAACATTGGTAAAGGTGGATTCCTCTTCCACCTGCTCATCAATAAACCATTTTAGGAAGCTGATTGTGGCATGCTCTTTTTCTTCGGTGGCTGTGTCCATCAAATGGTAGATGCGGGCGGTAACTTTCTTTTCGTGAGCAAGGGCTTTATGAAATGCATCCAAAATTGACGAAAAACCATGCATCGGTTCAGGAATGCCTTCGATACTAACAGTGCCGTCGGTGGCATTAATGTAGTCGTAAAACTTTGAGGCATGAAAGTTTTCCTCAGCAATCTGAACTGTGAAAAAATTGACTGGAAATTTAGAAAAAGAAGGACATTGTCAAGAAAAATAAAAAAGCTTAAAAAGCCATGGCAATTATGCGAATTGAATTATATACTTAAGGTAGTTTTCTCTATCATATTTTCTATTTGGTTTCCAGTACTTAAAGAATAAGGTGAGAGTCTGATAAAGTAAGTGAATATTTTTCTTCGACAGTAATAAATTTGACAGAGTTAAGGAGAGATGTGAATGACAAAGTGGTTTACGAATCTTAAAACCAATACTAAATTATGGTTGGGATTTGGATTTATTTGTTTGCTGATTTTATTAATTAATGTGATCAGTTATGTGAATTTTAGAACGCTTAATGATGATGTGAAAAAATTATCAGGCAGCAGCATGGACTCCATCGTAACCTTGGAGAGCATTAACCAACTGTTCAGCGATACAGGGGCCAAAATGGAACAGATTATATGGCAGTCTCAGGTTGTAAATGATCAGAATGTGATCAGTGATGCGGAAAAAGGAATCAGCGAAAATGTGGCTAAAGCTGATGAACTGTTGAACACTTACAAGAGTATGTCTTTATCTGGTGAGGAGCAGAGTTTGGTTCAAAATTTTGAGACCCAGCTTGCTGCTTACCGGAGTTTACGGAACAAGGCGATAGAGGCTGTCAAGGGAGGAGATTTTCAGCAAGCGATTGAAATTAACGCTCAGGCTAAAGAAGCCCAGACGAAAACTCAGACTGCTATTCAGGCTCTGGTTGATCAGGCCATTAATAGTGCAGATACAGTCGCGGCCCAGGCAGAGAATGATTACAAATTAGCCACAAATTTTGTGATTTTCTTAGGGACACTATCGATTTTATTGTCAATAGGAATTAGTACGATCATTGGTATTCTGCTTAGTCGAGGAATTAAGGCGGCAGCTCAACAAGCGGCAGTCTTCGCTTCAGGTGACTTTTCCCTGGAGATGCCGGAAAAGCTTTTACGACGTAAAGATGAGATCGGGATGTTGGCTAAGTCCTTTGCTGATGTGGGTAAAAATATGCAAAGCCTTTTAAGACAGGTACTGGAGACTGCGGAGAATATGAGTGCTTCCAGTGAAGAATTGTCTGCTTCCACTGAGCAGGTGACGGCTCAAGGTCAAAGTGTCAGTTCAGCTACAGAACAAATCGTGGCAGGGATGGAAGAAACATCGGCTTCCACCCAGGAAGTCATGGCTTCCGGTGCTGAAATTGCCAAAGGGGCAGAAGATCTTTCGGAAAGAGCTAAAGACGGATATGGTCTTGTACAAGATATTGAAAAGCGGGCTGCCAGCATGAAAAGTGAAGCAGAGAAATCCCGGGATGAGGCTAATCGAATCTATGAGCAGAAACAGGCCGGTATTCTCAAAGCCATTGCCGAGGGAGAGGTAGTTAAAGAAATTGATGTGATGGCCAAAACTATTTCTGATATTGCCGGACAAACGAATTTGCTGGCTCTCAATGCAGCGATTGAAGCAGCAAGGGCTGGTGAACAGGGTAAGGGATTTGCTGTTGTGGCAGAGGAAGTGCGCAAACTGGCTGAGCAGTCGGCAGAGACCGTCACAGGAATTCAAAGTGTGATTGGAAGGGTCCAGAGCGCTTTCGGCAACTTATCGCAAAATGCTTCTGAGATTTTGAGTTTTATTGATGAAAAAGTGACGCCAGATTATGAAATTTCCGTTCAAACGGGAGTGGATTATGCCAAGGATGCTGATACTGTCCGCAATCTGGTGGAAAATTTCGCATCGACAGCTGAACAAATGGCTGCCTCTATTGAAAAGATTAATTTGGCTTTGCAAAATGTCAACGGTTCTGTGGAAGAGGTTACTAATAGCTCTCAGGAAATCTCTGTGAATATGAATGAAACATCTAAGGGCATGGATCAAGTGGCTAAAGTAACGCAAAGTCAAGCTGAAATGGCGCAGAATCTTAATGTACTGGTACAACAATTTAAAGTTTGAGTTTGATAGAGTTTCAATAAGGGAAAAAACAGCCGGGTCCGGTGTGTAGTGAAGCACCGGACCCGGCTTAAATAATGTAAAAAATAATTTAACAAATGTATATTTTCACAAATATGGTGTTATAAGATAGAACTTAGTGTTATAATATAGATTATTTATTATGGGTGTTCTATAAATAACTCTGAATATTTTATAGCCAATGGGATAATGCTGAGAATATCTATTCCAGCTTTCCCAAGATCACACAGAATTTTTAGGAGGAATTAGTGGATGTTTACGTTTCAAGTTCCGGTGGGAATTTCCAATCGCCATATTCATTTGACACAAGAACATATTGAAATACTTTTTGGCTCAGGTTTTGAATTAACGGTATATAAACCTTTAAGTCAGCCGGGACAATTTGCAGCAGAGGAAAAAGTGGATTTGATTGGACCCAAGGGTTCTATTACCGGAGTAAGGGTTTTAGGACCGGCCCGCAAAGAATCCCAGGTAGAGCTTTCTTTTACAGACACGTTCAAAGTAGGAATCAGTGCCTCGGTTAGAGATTCAGGAGACCTTCATGATACCCCGGGAATTGTGATCGTGGGTCCTAAAGGGGAGGTAAAACTGGAAAGGGGAGTCATTGTTGCTGGACGGCATATTCATATGTCAGAGGCTGAGGCTAAAGAATACCATGTAAAGGATAGAGATCGGGTACAAGTAATGCTCCCTGGGGAAAGAGGGGGAATTATGGATGAAGTATTAATTCGGGTTAGCAAAGACTTCAGACTGGATTTCCATATCGATACCGATGAGGGAAATGCTTTTGAATTAAAGAATGGTCAGATCGTTAACGTTCGTGTATCTAATGATTCTGAAGTGAAAAGTAGAGAATTGGTCGGGACGGGAGTGTAATTTTAAAAAATCAGGGTACACTGAAAGAGAAACCAGGCAATAAGGTGACGTTTCTCTTGAGGTGATAGCCAAGTGCCACAGGAAAGGAAAGCAGGAAAAATCCATGGTTGGCGAAGCAGCAGAGGATATGGACTTAATATCCGAAATGCGTATTATTCTAAAGGACAAGCTTCGGTTACAGTAAAGGGCAGTAAAAGTAAACATGTTGCAACCCATCTGCTCCGTCAAGAGGAAAGGCTGGCCAATACTCTGGAGAAGATAAGACTGGGGGAGTATATCAGTTATTTAAATCATCCTCGCCGTATGCTGTGGAATAATTTTGCTGTGGGAATTTTACGTGGTTTAGGAGGTACTTTAGGGGCCACGCTTGTAGCGGGTCTTTTTATTCTCTTGTTGAAACGTCTGGTTGTCCTTAATCTGCCTGTTATCGGTGGTTTAATTGCCGAAATTATCAAGTGGGTTAATATCAACGGTACGGTGCAATAGCCGGGGAAAGGAGACCCTATGCAGGATAAGGATCACAGCCACAAATATCAGGCTCTAATTCAGAAACTATATCAGGAGAAGGAACGTATTCATGCCAGTATCCATGAACTGCTTGATGAAGCTATGCGTGATTCATTATCAGAGCTGTCTTTAGCGGACAATCATCCGGCAGATATCGGAACTGAACTGTATATGCGGGAGCGGGATATGGCGCAAAGAGACAGATTGATGAGCAGGGAAAAAGCAATTGATGCGGCTCTCGAACTGTGGGAAAAAGGACGCTACGGCAAATGTGAGCGGTGTGGCAAAAATATTTCTCCTGAAAGGCTGGAAGCAATCCCCTATACCACAGTATGTACCCAGTGCAGCCATCTTGAAGAAACAGAAGAGCATCACACGATGAAGGTAGCCCCAGTGGAGAATGAACTGCTGTATCCTCCCTATGGAGAGAGAGCGGGCAATCGTCTGCATGGAGAATTTGACCGGGAGGATGCCTGGCAGGCAGTGGCCCGATATGGAACATCAGATTCTTTGCAGGATCTGGGTACTAATCAGGACATCAGTGATCCGAATGAACTATATGAAAACAGCGATGAGACAATTGGCGGAGCTGAAGCTGTAGAGCTTATCCCTGTCAAAGGAAACAGCCAAGGCACAGGTGAGATTTATTTTAGTACCGATCACGAAGATTAAATATGGAAAAAAGGGCCGTCGCAAAATAGTAATTTATAAGCAAGCCAAGCAATGAATGACACTCCGCTGTCACAAACTGGCGTTAATCGCTCATCTCCGGTCATTCATTGCTTGGCTTTGTCGATTCTATTTTGCGACGGCCCTTTTTTATGATGCCTTTGAAAATAACAGAGCATATTAGGGATAGAAACTCAAGGTGCAGAGCCGTTGCCCGAGGGCGGGCCTTATGTTAAGATAAAAGAAAGGTACCGGATCAAGATAGCGGGGAGTGTGGACAATCTGACCTGGTTAATTATCATTGTAGGATGGGCTATTGATAGAATATTAAAAGTGGCTGTGCAAAATTCATTCATGCCGGGAGAAAGTGTAGCAATTATTCCGAATGTATTTCATCTGACCTATGTGTTGAATCCGGGAGCGGCCTTTGGTTTGTTGGCCGGTAAGACCTGGATTTTTATTGTTGCGGCAATTTTGTCGGTCGGTGTCATCTTTTATGTAAATCATCAGCTTGATAGAGATGACCGATGGACAAAGTTGGCACTGGGCATGATTGGCACAGGAGCTTTGGGAAATTTATATGATCGGATTGTTTATGGTCATGTCATTGATTATGTAGATGTGAGAATTTGGTCTTATATTTTTAATTTTGCTGATGCAATGATCGTCGTAGGGGTAGGAATTCTGATGCTGAACCTATTGCTCACAGAGAGAAAAATCAAGAGCGGGAAAGAAAGTAATAGCTCAGAGTCAAAGTAAAAGAATGAGAAAGATTCAGGCTGAGTGAAAGGGCGAAGCAATAATGGATGATAGGGAGATCATGACAGATCATCTTCTTAATGTTGATCACTTAGAAGATGAAGAAGATATAATATGTGCAGAAAAGATTATTTTAGAATTGCCTCCGGAGATAAGGCTGGATATTGGAGTATCCAATAGTCTGGAAAAAAGTCGTTCTTTTGTCCAAGGACTGATTAGGGACAGTCGGGTACGGGTCAATGGCAAGGTACAAAAGGCGAACTATAAGGTGCGGGAGAGGGATGTGATTGAGGTGGAGATACCTGCACCTCAATCAACAGATATTCAGGGCGAAGATATCCCGTTGGATATTGTTTATGAAGATGATGATCTTTTAGTTGTGAATAAGCCGCAAGGGATGGTCGTTCATCCTGCACCGGGGGCGTGGCAGGGAACATTGGTTAATGCCTTGCTCTTCCATTGCCGCAACCTTTCCGGGATCAATGGAATTTTGCGTCCGGGCATAGTTCATCGCATTGACAAAGATACTTCAGGGCTTTTGGTCGTAGCAAAGAATGATGAAGCTCATCAGGGGCTGGCTGCTCAGATTAAGGCTCACAGCATGGCCAGGCGCTATAAAGCGATTGTTTATGGCCGATTAGAGGAATCTTCCGGCACCGTAGATGCTCCGATTGGTCGTGATCCAGGAGAAAGAAAGCGCATGGCGGTAACCTTTGGTAACTCCAAGCCGGCGGTTACTCATTATACAGTACTCTGCCGTGCTAATGAATTCACCTATGTGGAGGCTAAGTTGGAGACAGGAAGAACCCATCAAATCAGAGTGCATATGGCCTATCTTCAGCACCCTGTTTTAGGTGATCCGGTTTACGGTCCACGCCATTCTAAGTTTGAGCTTCCCGGACAGATGCTGCATGCTGCCCAGTTGGGTTTTATTCATCCCCGTACCGGCGAGCAGATGAATTTTTTGGTGGATGTACCGCCTGTTTTTGCCAAGATGTTGATAAAATTAGATTTCAAAATATAAAGTGGGTATGCTCAGAACTGTTTGCAGTTTGAGCATATCCGCTTTTGATCTCTTCCTGGTTACATTCGCTTAGCAGCTTCATAAGCCAGTTCTGAACGCTCACATTCATCTTCGGTCAGAGTTATTTGGAAGCAGAGAGGGCTTCCTTTCATTTTTTCTGCAGCATAACTCAAACCGTTGGTTCTGATATCGAGAAAAGGATGATCAATCTGTTCCGGATCACCGAGTAAAATGATTTTTGTGCCCATTCCGGCCCTGGTAATAATGCCTTTGACTTGTTTGGGAGTCAGATTTTGCGCTTCATCAATAATAACCCATTGTTTGACAATGGAACGACCTCTGATAAAAGCAATAGCTTCGGTATTGATGATTTTACGGTCAAAAAGCTCATCAATTTTATCCTTCAGCTCTTTTTCACTATGGTAGCGTTCGCTTTCATCCTTATCAATGAGAATCTCCAGATTATCAATTACGGGTCTTAGAAAAGGAGCAATCTTTTCCTGTTCGCTTCCTGGTAAAAAGCCAATATCCTCATCAAATTTAACATTAGGACGGCAAACTAAAATCTTTCGGTAAGCGTCATGACGTTCTGCAATCATTTTATGTAAACCGACAGCGAGGGAATAAAAGGTTTTCGCCGTACCTGCCGATCCCTTTATGATAATAAGAGGAGCTATGGTTGCATCCATCATCAATGCTTCCTGAATAAATTTTTGTCCTGCATTTCGTGGAGAAACGCCAAAAGGGTGTTCCTGGACAAATTTAAGGGGGACAATGATTTGACCGTCAAAACGTGCCAACGCAGTCTGCTTTTCATTGTTTAAAGAATGGATGATTAAAAACTGATTGGTGACCAGAGAAATTTGTTGTTGATCAACATCGCTTGGAGAAAAGGGAAGCAAATCTTTGGGCAGGATTTTTCCCTCCCGATAGAATTCAGCTAACTTTTCTTCTGTGGTATAAACATCCAGCCGTCCCCGATACTGTTCGTCATAAACAGGAGCCTGCTCTTTATAAAAATCCTGAGCAGTGATTCCTAAGATATCTGCTTTTATTCTGGCAAAAACGTCTTTAGTGATTAAAAATACTTTTTCCTTGTTCTCTAACAACCCCTTACACACTTTTAGGATGCGGTTGTCGTTGAAACTGCCTGTCCAGCTTTCAGGAAGCTTTACATCGTGAAAATTCATTTCTATGCGCAGAGAACCGCCGTTATCCAATTTGACACCTTTGTTTAAATTGCCTTTTTCTCTTAGACTGTCAATAATTCTGGCTACATGTCTAGCGTTAGCTCCCAATTCGGAATTATCTTTTTTAAATCGGTCCAATTCTTCCAGTACCACTTCCGGGATGACAATATTGTTGTCCTCAAAAGAGAAAAGGGCATAGGGGGTGTGAAGCAAAACATTGGTGTCCAGGACAAAGGTCTTTTTAGATTTTCTCACTTATGTCACTCCTGTTCTTTTGCATTCTTAATTTAGAGAATGGACAAGCTCATCTATCCCATAAGCGTCTTCTTCGTCAGTGATGCAGGTGGCCATGACAGAAAAACACAGATAGGAACAGCTTTTCAAGGTAAAAGCTATGTCTATACTCGGTTGAGCTTTATCGGCCCATTGTGAATAGTTGGCATGAAGCTCCTCAATCGTTTGCCAGATGGTAGAAATACTTTGGTTGCTATTGTTATATTCTGAATTAAGCCGGTTTATTTTTAAAAATCTAAAAAGGAAATATAAGGATATCCTTAGTTCATAAAGGGTGTGTCTTACATTGCCGCCGGTGAAACCTTCAGAATGGGCGTAACAGAAAAAATCCGAAAGGTAATGGGTAGTGATTCCCAACCTTTCGGAAAAGTGGCCGGTGCAGGGTTTGTTTTCAGAAAGCCTTGTCTCCAGCAGAGTTTTAATTTCCTGGCATATGAATGATCCTGAATCTTTTTTATAGTGGGGAATATGGGCGTATTGAGGAGAAAGATCAGGTTTTATGTTTCCCCACATAAAACGGAAAGTGTTCACTTTTATGTGAAAATTATTCTCGATGTGACGCTTTAACTTTAAGGATAGGCTTAAGTGAGTCAGCAAATCCATGGATCTTCACCCTCTTATCATTAAAATAAGTTACTGTATAGACACAGCATACCGAATCAAGGATAAGAGAGGATTAAAGGTAGGTAAAGTAAAAGTTAAATTTTGTTTTTAATAATTTATGGAATTTCTTTGCGACTTTGTTCTCCTTTCAAGAGTTGCTCCAGCTTATCTTTCTCCGGTGTCAGATAAAGGGTCCAGTTTTTTTCATAGATCACCATTCCTGGCTTAGCTCCATTCGGCTTCTTAATGTTTTTGACGTGAGTATAATCGACGGGAACGAGGGTGGAACCTTGAGCCTGGCTAAAGTGAATAGCCAGGGCAGCAGCTTCTTCCAAGGTCAGGTCATCAGGGAATTCTTCATCCTGGTCTAAGGGAATGAGAACATGCGAGCCTGGTATATTTTTGACATGAAGCCAAAGATCATGGGGAGAGCTGTGCTTGGTTGTGAGCCAGTCATTTTGCTTATTATTTTTTCCTACATAGATAAGGCGACCCTGGGTGGAATAGAAAGTACGGGGCTCCGGGCTTTCCATGATTTTTTTCGGCTTATTGCTTTGTCCTTTGCGAAACTTATCTTTCTCTTTGTTTTTACCAGCCAAATAACCCTGTTCAATCATTTCACTGCGGATATCTTTTAATTCGGCTGTTGTTTGGGCCTGCTCCAGGCTTAACAACAG